>JBLHKB010000359.1:0-7350 GCA_047619315.1 Polyangiales bacterium | reverse complement strand
GCGCTGGCCATCGAGCTCGAGGGCGGACCCATCGACTACGACAACGCGACGGCGCGCTCCATCGTTCAGGCTCGTTCAGAGAACGTTCGCGACGCTTTTGATGGCCTCCTCGAGCTGGCTCGAGACTTCCGCCGCGTCCGCCAAGAGCATGTCCTCGGATACGCGCTCCTCGCGATGTTGCCCGCCGGCTCCGTCGACGCGCGCATGAGCGTGGAGATGGACCTCTCCAACCGCGCCGCCCAGGACTACGACCACTACCGCGCCGCTGGCCAGGCCAGCTTCGACGCCTACGGTCAGGGCGACCTGGTTGAGCTCATCGGTGGCGGCGTCTTCGACGTCGAAGCGCTCATCGAGATCAACTAGCCCTGCAAAGTCATGAGCGCCTTCGTTCTCACCTGATACTGCGGACGCCTGCGGTCTCCCCTGCTTGCTTACCCTTCTCCTGGACTGAGACGTCTCCTCCAAGTCGCATGAGCGCGATTCCTCCGCTTAATAGCAGCATCACGGTGGCGGCCATGGCGTACGGCTTGGAGTCCAGCTGCGCCGCAAGTCCAAAGAAGACAAGACTCAGTAGAAACAAGAGTCGATTGCTCCAGCGCGCCACCCTCGCGCGTCGCACTTTGCGCTTCGCCTGAACCCCGCGACGGACAATGCCCTCTTCGATTGAATTCTCGATTGCTTCCTCGATGGCAGCACTCGCGTCAACTTCCGCCGAGATGGTCTTTGTCTTTTGAAGGGCCATTCCACAAACCTTAGCAGACGAGTCAAGTCGACGACGCTGCAGGTGATCCGCACCTCGTTTTCCGTTCACCAACCGGGCCCGTCTACATGCACTTGGAGGACCGTTAGCGGTTCGCCAAGCGCTCGTCCACCGCCATAGAGCGCTGAGCGCCGCGCGGACCTACTCCAGCAGAACGTTCTCTTGCATCCAGTACACGTCGTGGGACGTGTGCTCCGACCAGGTCGAAAAATGTTGTCGTACCCGCCGAACACGCACCGCGCGTGGGCGGCGCCCGCGAAACGGATCCCGGCTCAGCAGTTCAAGAACGTCCGGCTCCGCCCGCTCCAGCGCCGCCTGCAGCTCATGAACCAGCGGCTCGTACGAGGGATGACCCAGCGCGGCGAACCACAGACCCCAATCGAGTCGCGGAAGGTGCGGCGCGCTTTGGTTCGGAAGTTCGTCGGGCCGATCAGGTTTCGCCGAGAACTCGTATTGCAACCAGTTCTCACCGTCGACGGTGCCTTCGTACACAAACTCATCACGGACGGTGGTCATCCGAGCGAAGAGCCCATACGAGCTCACGAGGCGAAGCGGCGACAGCGACACGTAGAGATTACCGACGGCCTCAGGCATGCGACGCCACCCAAAGAGCGTCCCGGAGGTGGGAATCAGAGCCAATGCCATGAGCGCCATGGCCATCCCCCGCCGCCAGCGGATGCGGTGATGCGTTTCGCGAGGCTGTGCGGCGCTTGATTGAAATCGGCCTGGGAGCCACGTCCGAAAAAACGCGTCATCCATCGCCGGAAGGCAGAGCGTGATGGCTAGGAAGTTAAAGAACCCAAAGTTCCCGGTGAAGATGAAGACACACTGAAGCACGGCCAGTCCCAGCGCCGCATAGCGTCTTGGTTTTCCGGAGAAAAGGAGCAGCCATGGCAATCCCAGTTCCGCGATGAGCACCAGGACAACGCACGTTGCGTGAAAGCCGCCGGGGAGCTGATGCACGTACCAGGACAGAGGGCCCGGCAGAGGTTGCGTCCAATAGTGAAAGTCGAGGGCCGAGAGATCTTGCCACGTGGGCCCGCCGAGCTTCACCACGCCGGAGCAAAAGACGAGGCGCCAGTTCAGAAAGTAGAGCGCATAGCGAGCGAACGCCGGATAGCGCGTTGCTCCGGCTCCAGCGCGCCAGCGGTCCCGCCGTCGTGCGCAGGAGAGAGGTATCGCGACCAAGCACGTCTCGAGCAGGAGCGCGTCCCATTGGTAGGAAAAGAAACTCGCGCCGACGTTGACGATGGAGAGGTACGCCACAAAACACGCGACCAACGCCGCGACGCAATAGCGTCCGGTGATGAGCAAGAGCGACGCACCGATTCCGAGGTAAGCGATGGCGTGCAACGCACCATTGGACGCCGACAGCCACGCAAGACTCGGCGCACTCCAGAACCCCGCACCTTGTGCACGCATATCGTCCAGCCAGAACGCCGCGGGAAAGAGTCCGTCTTCGCCGATCAGCCCATCGAGCTGAGCATCCGCGCTGAGGAAGGCAGCGAGGAGCACCCAGCCGAGCGCTCGCACAAAGAGCCAGCTTCCTATGCCGTAACTCGGGGTGGCGATTCCCGCCGCTTCGCGCTCCGCATCAGTCATGGCGATCTGCCTCGTTCGCTCTACCACGGCGAGGCCATCGTCGCCTGGGCCGGAACCGACGACGGGGCGCTGAGGAGCCCTCCAGTCGCCGCGGAGTCACCATGCGTGCAAGCGACGCTTCGCCGGATACACTGCGGCGATGAAGCACCTTCACCGCGACGACCTCTTTTCGTGGACACTCTTCGACGAGGCCCGCAACGTCGATTTTCACGGAACGTACTGGAGCGCTCACGGTGGAGTGCTCGTCGACCCGCTTCCACTGAGCGCTCACGATCGTGCCCACATCGACCTCCTCGGGGGAGTCGGCACCATCGTCGTCACCAACTCCGACCACGCTCGTTCAGCCGTCGAGCTCTCGAAGAGCTTCGGCGCTGTGCTTTGTGGTCCCAAGGCAGAACGCGACACGCTCGGTTGGGCGGATGCACGTTGGATCGGCGATGGCGATGAGGTGGTGCCCGGGCTCATGGCGTTGGTGCTGAACGGCTCGAAGACGCCGGGCGAGCTGGCCCTCGTGCTGGACGAAACCACGCTCATCACTGGAGACCTCGTCCGAGGCCAACATGGTGGGCGCCTCAACCGCTTGCCCGACGCGAAGCTGGCGGACGTGGCAGCCGCGGAGCTCTCGATCCGAAGGCTCTCGGAGCTTCCGGAGATCGACGCCGTCATCGTCGGCGATGGCTGGCCGGTCTTCAGCGGTGGCCGAGGAGCGCTTCAAAAGCTCGCCGCAGGCATCTTGAGGCACGCCGATACGTCTTCCAGCGGATGAGCGGTAAGACGCCGTCGCCGCAAGCTAAGTAGATGATGACGTATTTGGCCGCACGTCGAGGGCTGGTCTACATATTTGTTGTTCGCAGACGTACTCGACAGTGTGCAAGACCAGCAGTTTTCGGAGGCGTTCCCACGGCTGGCCGACATTACGCCCAGCATTGCTCCAGCGCCGAACAACTTGATTCGTGAGCGAGTCAGGTGGGGCCTTCTGTGCGTCCTCCTGCTCGGTGCACCCTTTGTGTTTCTGTATTGGTGGAGCGGACTTCATTCCCTCGCGACGGCCCACATGATGGCATCCGCGGGGTGCTTGGTGTTGCTGCTGGTCCTGGGCCGAGTCGACCGACCCAAGCTCGTGGGTGAAACGAGCATGGCGCTGCTTTTTCTTCTTTTGACCTACTCGGTCACCGTTTCAGGTGGGTTCTACAGTTCATCGTTCGCATGGTTCCTCGTCGCGCCCGTGGGAACCGCAGTCGTGATGGGCCACTGGGTCGCTGTTCGGTGGACCGTTCTGGCGATCTGCATCGCCCTCGTCTTTTGGACCGATTCGATGACCATGGGGTTGTCGCTGCACAACCAAATTCCGATGGGGGACCGGCCAGTGCACGCCCTCGCGAACCTGACCTTGTGCATGGCCACAATCGGGGCCCTCGTGTGGATCTTCGTGCGCGGACACGCCAATGACGAAGAGCGCCTATTCATGACGCAGAAGGCGCTCCTCAAGGAGCGCGAGCAGCTTCGAATCATGGCGCATTTCGACTCGCTGACGGCGCTGCCCAACCGTTACAGCTTGGAACAGAATCTCGCTCGCTGCCTCAAAGATGGCCCGGTGGGGCTCGTGTTCCTAAACCTCGACCGGTTCAAAGACATCAACGATGGGTTCGGACTGATCTTCGGGGACGCGTTGCTCATCGAGGTCGCGCAACGGTTTGCGCAGGTCGTCTACGGCGTCCCAGCTCCAGTGTTCGCGTCTCTTGAACTCTATGATGCGCAGCCGATGCTGACACGTATGGGGGGCGATGAGTTTGTGGTGCTGATGCCGAAAGCATCCTCAGCAGAGGCAGCGAACATGGCCCAGAAGCTGGTGCACTGCCTGGAGGCGCCCTTCGAGATCGGTTTGCAGCATCTGTGCATCACATCCAGCGTCGGTATCTCGATGGGTCCAAGTGATGGATCCGACGTTAAGAGCCTGCTTCGCAGCGCCGACATCGCTCTTTCCATAGGCAAAGCGCGGGGCTCAGGCAGCGTCGACTTCTTTAAGAAAGGAGCCCTCGAGTCCGTGCGACGGCGTGTCCTTGTCGAGACCGCGCTGCGCGACGCGATCGAACGCAAAGAGCTGGAGCTATTTTTTCAACCGCTGTTCACCGCGGACGAGACACTCGTCGGCGCCGAAGCGCTCTTGCGATGGGAGTCGCCCACGCTCGGCCGTATCGGACCAGACGAGTTCATTCCGATCGCTGAGCACAGCGGGCAAATGGGCGCCATCGGTTTATGGGTGCTGGAGACGGCTTGCCGGGAGGCGCGCTCCTGGGGTCCTAAGGTCCGCGTGAGCGTGAACATTTCGGTGGCTCAGCTTCGGAGCGGTGATCTCGTCGAGAGCGTCAAACGCGTGCTCAAGTCTAGTGGCCTCTCCGCGAGCCTACTCGAACTGGAGATTACGGAGTCCCTCCTCGCCGACGATGAGCAGACGCGCAGCGTGCTCAGCAAGCTGTGTACGCTCGGCGTCTCGCTTGCGCTAGATGACTTCGGAACCGGCTTCAGCTCCCTTGGCGTGCTTCGAAGCTTGCCCGTGGACTGCCTCAAGATCGATCGCTCCTTCGTGCAATCGATGCACACAAACACAAGTGACGCCGCGTTGGTCAGAACGATCGTGGCCATGGGCCGTGAACTCGAACTCCGGGTGCTGGCTGAGGGCGTTGAAGAACGCGAACAGCTCGACGCGCTTCGAAGCATCGGCTGTGACGAGATTCAGGGGTTCCTTTTGGGAAGACCCATGAACGCCAGGGCCTTTCAGGCGCTCGTCGATCGAACATACGGTCGCGAAGAAGATGTGCTTAGTCTCGGCGCAGCGTAAAGGTGCAGGTCGAAATGAGCATCGCAGGCTCCTCTGCAACGGGCCCTGGCCTTGGGTTGGAGGGGTCCGTTCCGTCGTCGGGTCCGCCCGGTGGAGTGACTGGCGTTTGGGCGTCCTCGGCGTAGCCAAACCACTCAATGGATCCTTGGAGCTCTGTTCCATCTTCGCTGAGGAGGGCGCTGATGGCAGCGGAGACTGCCACAGGTCCGCCTTCAAGAGGCATCGAGAACTCGCTCGCGTCGCTCTCGTCAAAGGTCGCTTGGCCAAACACTTCGAGCCACGCCCGTGAGTAGCGGTCGAGCTCTGCGGGCATGCCATCGTAGGACTCCACATAGCGCCCGTGAGCGGCGGACATGTCGAAGGGCTGGAGACCGCCCGCGAGTTCAATGTCTGCGCCGAATCGCAGAGCGTATCCGTCGCGGCACTCCCTGGGGGTGACGCCTTCTGCGCCAAACGCATTCCACTCGTTGTTCACTCCTTCGCCCGTCGCGGTCTCGGCGTTCAGCATCGGCAAGGAGATCACGAGAGCCTGTCCATCACACTCACCGCTCCAACGGCCGGTGGTGGGCATGAAGAGCGCCTCTGGCTCCGACCAATCAGCGATGGGGGTCTGAGCGACGGCGACACAGCCAGGATCGGGAATGGCTGGCGTCGGCGTGCCGGACTGACCTCCTAAACAACCAGCGACGAAGACCATAAGACTAGAGCCAAGCTTCTTCATGCGATCAGCCTGGCGGCTGGATCTCTTCGTGGCAATACCGATAGTGCACGCAATGCCTCCCGCAATCGCAATAAAAGTGCAATATCGTTATACATGGAACTTGATTGGGACTTGGTCAGTCGGCAGCTACTTCGAGCACTGCGTGGGACGCGTTCTCAAGCGGCCTTAGCCCGACGGCTGCGTCTCTCGACACAGACCATCACCAACTGGGAAGCGGGTCGACGTGTTCCCTCCGCCCTCAAAGTGTTCAACGCGGCCAAGGCGATCGGAGTGGATGTGGACGCAGCGTTTGCGCACTTCCGCCATGGATCGACGCCAAGCACAGAGGAGGCGCTGGGTGACTGGCTGAGTCAGCTCGCCGGCGATCGAAGCGTGCAGCAGCTCGCCAAACGACTCGGCGTGTCTCGATATCGCGTGTCCCGTTGGCTCACCGGAGACACCAAGGTTCCGTGGCCGAGCTTTTTGGACCTCGTCGAGACTCTGACTCAACGTCTCACGGACTGGGTGAGCTGCCTCGTTCCCATCGACGAGGTGCCATTGCTCGCGCCCATGCATCGACAACGAGAAGCCGCGCGGACCCTCGCTTTTGAACGGCCGCTCTCGGAAGCGATGCTTCGACTCGCAGAAACCACTTCCTACGCGGCCTTGCCAAAGCACGAGGCGGGATGGTTCGCAGAGCGCCTCCATGTCTGCATCGATGAAGAAGCAGCGTGTCTCTCAGCGATGCTCGAGTCCGGGGTCCTGACGCTTTGTGATGGGCGCTATGAACCCGGCGCGCCGATGAGCATCGATACCTCGGCTTCTCTCGAAGACATGAAAGCGCTCAAGCTTCATTGGCTTGGGGAGGTGACCCGCAGTCTTGAAGAAGGTCGGCCAGGCAACGCGTATGGCTACAACGTCATCTCGGTTTCGAAGGCAGATCTCAAGCGCGTTCGAGAGCTGCATCTTCAGTACTTTCGTCAGCTACGCGCCATCGTCGTCGAGTCCGAGCCCGTGGAAACGGTGGCGCTCATCGGCATGCAGATCGTGGAGTTTCCACCCTGACGGGCGGACATAAGTCGCACGCTACGCCACGAGCCAATCCGCGGGCGATGCTTTGGCCGGCGCGATGCCCCGCAGGTGCTTGAGAAATGCCGCCACGTGTTTATTTGCCGCTCCACTGTGCGTCCATCGCGCTTCGTAGCTGAGCCAGCGCGGCTTTCCTTTGTGGCACACCACAGGAAAACGCGAGGCATCGCCGCGAATGCGAGACTCCGGCAAGATCGCTCCGCCAATCCCCAGCTCTGCCCAATCTTCGAGGACGGGGTAGCTCATGGCTTCTCCGGAGTAGTAGGTCGGCGAAAGGGAGAGCTCGCTGAAGATGGCGCGCGTCGCCGAGGCCAATCCGCAGGCGCCGGCGGTCAAAGCGATACGCTCTTGGCTGAGTGC
>JBLHKB010000358.1:0-7373 GCA_047619315.1 Polyangiales bacterium | reverse complement strand
GCACTTCAGGCCCGCCTCGATGACGCTCCACTTGGAGCTATCGATCATGAAAGGGACGCGGCAGATCTCGGGCTCGGCGCCAAGGAGATTCAAGAACTTCGTCATCGCTTCCGCGGACTCGAGCATCCCCTCGTCCATGTTGATGTCGATGATGTTGGCCTCGCCGCGTACTTGCTGAAGCGCGACGTCGACGGCTTCGGGGTATTTGCCCTCTTTGATGAGGCGCATGAAACGACGAGACCCCGTCACGTTCGTTCGCTCGCCGACCATCTGGAAGCCCGAGTGCTCATCGAGGATGAGCGGCTCAAGGCCGGCGTAGCGCGTGCGTTTCTCCACCGCCGCGGGCTTGCGGGGGACCAGCCCTTCCGCGGCCTTCGCGATCTCGCGGATATGATCGGGGGACGTGCCGCAGCAGCCGCCGAGCATGTTCACAAAACCGCTCTCGGCGAACTCGCGAACAAGCCCCGCCATCGTCGGACCATCTTGGTCATAGCCTCCGAACGCGTTCGGCAAGCCAGCGTTCGGGTAGCAAGAGACATGGCAGGTGGCGACCTTGCTCAGGCGCTCGAGGAACGGGCGCATCTCTTCGGCGCCGAGCGCGCAGTTGATGCCAACGCTCAGCGGCCTCGCGTGCTCCACGGAATACCAGAACGCTTCGACGGTCTGACCGCTCAGTGTTCGCCCGCTTCGGTCTGTGATCGTGACGCTGATGAGAATCGGCACACGCTCCCGCGTGTCGAAGACTTCTTCGATGGCCGCAAGCGCTGCCTTCGCGTTGAGCGTGTCGAAGATCGTCTCGACGAGGAGCATGTCCGCGCCGCCGTCCAAGAGCGCGATGACCTGCTCTTTGTACGCCGCGCAGACCTCATCGAAGTAGACCGCTCGGAAGCCAGGATCGTTGACGTCCGGCGAGAGGCTCAGCGTGCGATTCATGGGCCCGATGGAGCCGGCGACGAAGCGTGGATGCTCGGGCGTCGAGAACTCCGCGGCGGCTGCTTTGGCGATGCGCACGGACTCGATGTTGATCTCGCGCACCAAGCCCTCGAGGGCGTAGTCCGCCTGCGCGACGGCCGTGGCCGCGAAGGTATTCGTCCCCAGAATGTCCGCGCCGGCCTCTAAGTACTCGCGGTGAATCCCTTGAATAATATCCGGACACGTGATCGACAGGATGTCGCTGTTGCCCTTGAGATCGATGCCGTGGTCCTTGAACCGCTCACTGCGATAGTCAGCCTCCTCGAGAGGGTGCCGCTGGATCATCGTCCCCATGGCGCCATCGAGAATTAGAATTCGAGATTCGAGGAGGGATTCGAGCTGCTGCTGTACTGAATTAGTCATCGCGTTGGGCCTGTTCTGGTGAGAGCGGACATAGCCCACAAGGCTTTATTCGCAATTCGGCGCACTTATCGGCCCATTGCGCCTCCACCAGACAGTTCTCGCCGCCCTACCCTGATCGTCGCGACGGCGATCGGCGATTTGGAAGGGCTCGCTAGGCGGGGCAGAAAAGCGCCGGGAGGTTAGCGGGAGATGGTGAGCGTATAAGGCTCACAGCTCGCCGGCCCGCCACGACGACCCACTCGCACCACGAGGGTCTCGGGCCATGGCACGTCGCGGGTTGTGTAGGTGTCCGAGCCGTCACCATCGGCTTCACCGGGCATCGACTGGTCGTCGACGAAGGAGTAGCTCGTCGCTTCCCGAGCGCTGCCTTCGCCGCAAGCGACGGGGAGCGTCGCGTCGCAGGTATCCCGAACTTCGATGATCATCGTCGAGTCGCCGTCGAGCATGATGGTGGGCGCGCCCATGCCCTGCATATTTGGGCCGCTCATCGGAGGAAAAGCGACGGAGAACCAGTCGGCTCCACTCAACGTCGGCAAGAAGCCACCGATGACCGTCGGCTCATCGCCCGTCATCACGGTGACCGGTATCGCGAGGTTGCACTCATCGGGGTACTCGTCGTCCACGCACGCTGGCCCTGCGTCGACTCCAACCCGAGCGTCCATACCTGGAGCATCAGAGCCGGGCGCGCCCCCATCTGGAGGAGGACCGGCATCGTTTCGGCCTGTGCTCCCCCCGTTGGTCCCGCTAGCACAAGCCACCAGGACCCAAAGAGCCATCAGTCCGATTCGTCGACGCACGGAGGCGATCATAACACGCTCAGCGGATGATCGAAGGAACTGCGGCAGAATGCGTCCGGATCATGGTGGCTCCAGGTCCCTCAAGCTGATCTCCGTCAATTTCAGGCGCATTCAGCCTGTCCTGGTCCTTCTAGGCGGAAGCTTCACCACGTTTTCCGAGAGCGGTCGCTCGAAAGCGTGCGCATTCCGAGATGTGCCCTAGAGATGCGCCGAGATGATGAAGGTACTCATTGCAGGATGTGGCTACGTCGGGGGCTCCCTCGCGGCGATGTTGGTACGCGCTGGCGACGAGGTCACCACGCTCCGACGCTCGCCGACGCCAACGCCTGGCGCCGCCTTGGTGCAAGCGGACCTTGCCTCGTTGACGAACCTCCGCACAGCTCTCGGAGGCCTCTCCTTTGACGCCGTCGTGTACTCCGCGAGTCCAGGAGGACGCAGCGACGACGCATACCGCAGCGCCTACGTCGACGGGCTGCGGAACGTTCTCACGACAAATCAGACATCGAACGTCATCCTCGTCGGCTCCTCGGGGGTTCAAGAGCAGGGAGACGGAGCGTGGGTCGACGAGACAACGCCCATCGTCCCCGAAGGCTTCGTCGCCCGCCGGCTCTTTGAAGCCGAAGCTCTGGTGCGTCGACGAGGCGGCAGCACGCTTCGCCTCGCCGGCATCTACGGCCCGGGGCGAGAGCGCCTCATCGACAGCGTCGAAGAAGGTCGGGCGAAGATCCCACCTGGGCCGCTTTACACGAACCGCATTCACCGAGATGACGCCGCACGAATGATCGCGCATCTTCTTCGGCACGAGAGACGCCACGACCTCTACTTCGGCTGCGACCTTGAAGCCGCGCCCTACGCCGATGTTCTGCGATTCATCGCGAGCGAGCTGAACGTCGCCCCCCCGGAGCCCGGAGAGGCGACGCGTCGTTCGAACAAGCGCATCCGAAGCGCGCGCATCGTGCGGACTGGCTTCCGCCACCTCTACCCCACCTATCGTGAGGGCTATGGAGCGATCATTCAGGCGCGAAGAGACCGGGCTTAGTCTTGCTCTAAACGCCTACTCAAAGGCGCTCAAGTTCCAACGAGGGCCGATGTGCCCACAGCCGTCACGGCCGATGTCGACGCGTCCTGGGCAGTCGTCTTCGTCGCCGGCGTCGTTCGCCGGACCGTTGCCACACTGGATGTCATTGTAGAGCGGGCGGTCGTCACTCCCCGGGCCATCCCCGATGGCCTCGCAAACCTCTCGAACGGTTCGAGGGCCCGCGGGGGTGTCCACCATGATGTCAGCGATGTTGTGGTCGAAGGTCGTCTCGCAATAACACTCGTCGCCCACGGAGTAGCTGTCAGCCCAGCTTCGGCCGCCGGGGTTTCGTCCAGCAACATCCGCGACGCGCACGATGTCAGGATGTGTCCCCTCGGGAGACAGGCATGTTTCGTCACAGCGGTCGCTGAAGCAGTCGCCATCGCCCAGACACATCCCACCGTTGCTGCAGGCGTCGCACAAGCCGCCGCAATCGATGTCCGTCTCGTCTCCGTTCTGCGTGTCGTCTTCGCAGCTCGAGGCGCCGGCGTCCCCAGGTCCGCTGTCGGGTTCGGCGTCGTCGCTCGGTCCGGCGTCGCCCGGTCCGGCGTCGCCCGGTCCGGCGTCGCCCGGTCCGGCGTCGGCGGCGCTTGAGTCAACGCCGCGGGCATCGCTGCCGGCGTCATTGACGCCGGAGTCCGGGGATGAATCGTCACCGCAGGCGACGAGAAGGCACAAGACGAGGGTCGAGCAACGCATGCCTGGAGTTTAGCATGCGTTCCCGCCCTCGAGCGCCGAGGGCGCGCTACTCGCTAGGCTTCGGCGGTCCGCGGCGACGGCGGCGGCGGCGGCGTGGCGCGTCCCCAGGCTCACTTGAACGACCCGCCGTCGGCTCGGACCCCTGACGAGATCGGGCCTCACCCGTCCCGCTCTCGGCGCCCTTCGTTGGCTCCGATCGTTGCCGCTCCGCACGTCCGTCGCGCCTCCGCGGCGCTTCGCCCGTCGGAAGACCTACGCCCTGGCCGTTTCCTCTTCGTCGACGCCGTGGCGCCTCCCCGGACTCACTTGAGCTCGCATCCGTCCGCTCGGAGCGCCCGCGAGCGCGCGCCTCATCCGGCCTGCGCTCCGCACCCTTCGTCGGCTCCGCCTGCCGCTCCGCACGTCCCTCGCGTCTGCGTGGAGCTTCGCTCGTCGAAGGACCCGGCGTGCCCTCGCCCTCACCGTTTCCTCTTCGACGCCGACGCCGACGCCGTTTGGCCGGCGCTCCGTCCGCCGCAGCGCTCTGATCACCCTCCGGGCGTCTCTCCGCCGGGCGCTGTCTCTGCGTGCTCTTCTTCGACGAACTCGGCGAGGCGGTCTCCACCACCTGCATTCGGCGATATCGCGGCGTCTCTGGGGACGGCGTCTCTGGAGACGGCGTCTCTCGGGACGGCGTCTTCGGGGACGCTGCCTCTCGGGGCGCTCCACGTGTCGTCTCTCGCGACGATGTCTCTCCGCGAGGCGGTCCGCCGCGTCCTCTTCGACGTGGCGCTTCTCCCCGCCGCACCTTCTCATCTTCGTCGGCCTCTTCGATGAGCCCAAGCACATCGCCGACGTCCGTCTTCTTCGTCGAACGACGGAAGTCCCCGGAGAGCTTCATGTCCACGGAGAGGTGGTTGTTCTCAAACGCCGCCCAGATCTCTTCTCCATAGGGACGCAGGCGCGTACCCGGTACCACGCGCTCCAGAAACGCGCCGAGGTTGGCGACGTCGCGTAGCAGCAGCTTCTTCGCGTTTCGATTCGCCGCCGCGTCCACCGCCTGGGGAAAGTCGATGACGACGGGCCCGTGCTCGTCGACGAGGACGTTGTAGTCCGAGAGATCGCCGTGAATCACACCGGCGCACAGCATGCGGACCACGTCCTGCAAGAGCTTCTGGTAGTAAGCGTTCGCCGTCTCGCTATCGAGGTCGACCTCCGCCAGTCGCGGCGCCACGCTGCCGTCCGCGTCCGTGATGAGCTCCATAATGAGCACGCCATCGATGAAGTTGTAGGGCGTCGGAACTCGAACGCCCGCCGCATGGAGACGATGAATGATCTCGACCTCAGCGGACTTCCACGCGTCTTCTTCTTGCTGCTTGCCGTGACGCGTTCGCCGTTCAATGGCGCGCTGGTCGCGGGTGTTCCGGACCTTTCGGCCCTCCGTGTACACGGCGCGCTGTTTGAACGAGCGGTGCATGGATTTGTACACCTTCGCGACGCGCAGCTCTCCCTCACTCTCGATGAGAAAGACCTCCGCTTCCTTGCCGCTTTTCAGCGGGCGGACGACGCGATCGATCACGCCTTGGTCTTGCAGAGCGACCAATGCTCCAGGGACTTGCATTCGTATTTCTTTCGTAGGCGGGGCTGCTGGACCGGGCCGAGGCGTCCGACAGAATCGAACCCATGTGGGGTAGCACAGACGCTGGAGCTGACGAGGCACTTAGAGCCCGATCTCGGTGGACGCCAACCCCGCCAAAGATGCCACGCATCCTCGCCGCTGACGTACACAGACTCTCCCGCAAGTGTCGGCAACGTCTCTCCTGCGACACTTAATGGCCGCATTTGGCACGTTCGGGCATCGCGTCGCTTCCATTTTCGTGCGATCCTCCCTGGATGCCGCGCCGTCCCCTCATCACCCTCCCAGGCGTTCAGCTACCGACCACGGACATTCCGCGCCGTCGGCCCACCCCGCAGCCACCTTCGCTTCGAGCAAAAACGCAGCGGAGCATCGCGCGCATCCGCAAGGGCATCCGGAGCGCCGACAAACACTTCTACGCCGTGGGCAGAGAGCTCGCGAAGCTCGACCGTCCGGCGGTATTCGCGGAGTTCGGCGAGCGCAACTTCAGGGCCTTCCTCGATGCTCACGTCATGCCCTCGCACACCGCCCAGCGTTATATGAGCGTGGCGAAGGAGTACGACGAAGGCGACGCCCTGCGCCTCGGTGTCTCCAAGGCTTTCCATCTCCAGCAGTACGCCAGCGTCGCGAAGACGCGGATAGGCGCCGCCGTTCTCGCTCGGCGCGACGCCAAGCTCGGGACGCCTCCGAGAAGAATCAGCGAGCTCCGCGGTGTCGATATTCAGAACATGGTGCGCACGTTAAAGCTCGGCGCCGCCCGCGCCGCAAAACCGAAAGCGACAAAACGCGAAACACGCGTCGCCCGCGAGACCCTCCAAGCCATCGAAGAGCTCCTCGGCGTAGACGCCCGAGTCCGCGTCAATAAGGGCCGCGACCTGGTGCGCTTGGAGCTGAAGCTCAGCGACCTTTTGGCGCGTTAGGCAGCTCACGAAGACGCTGGTCCTGTGCTCCAGCGATCGCAAAGAAGAACGAGTGTCACTCGCCGGCGTGGGGTCCGTGGCCCGAGCATCGCGACGCCGTTCAGCATGCGAAGGCCAGCGGTCTCGGCGTCGTGGAGGTTCCACAGGCATTAGAGAGTGCAACGCGCTGGCTCGACGCGTTTTTCACTCGGCAAAGTGCTTAAGCTGCCGGCGCGCACGTTCGTCGACGCGGCAAACCAGAGACAGCTGGCGCGGTCATTTCAGCCAGTCTTGCGGCATCGATTCCATGGGGCGCTGTCAGCACGGTCGAGTTTCCGTTCATCCAACCGGAACGGATCGCGCGCTCAGCTCTCGCGGGCTTTTAGGCCGAGGCGCTGTGTCGCCTCGCGAACCTCATCGGACAGCTCGCTGACAAGACAACCTCTCCTGATTTGGACAACGACCAGTCACGCGCTATTAAGCGGCTATGTTGAATGAACGGCTGCGACGGCCCCTCTCCGCATTCGCCCTCCTCATCCTCTTCAGCGCCTGCGGCGATGACGATGGCAGCGTGAGCGATGGCGGCGCAAGCGATGGCGGCGCAAGCGATGGCGAAGCAAGCGATGGCGAAGCAAGTGATTCGTCCCTCACCATCGATGCCCCCGGCGACCCCTGCGTCGGCGTGCCGGTCGAGGACCGCTGCACAGAGACCCAATGCGAGGGCGCGACGCTCGCGATGTGCGACGCCAACGAAGCGGGCTGTCTTGTAAGACGAGATGTCGATTGCGCGGCGATCGCCGGTGGACATTGCGACCCCATGTCCCGTTCTTGTCTGGGCGGCGAGTGTGGGGATGTGCCGGCATGCAGGAGTAGCGCTGGATGCGACGGTGACAACTTACTCGCCTGCACACCGGACGACTCGGGTTGTCTCGAAGAGACGTCCACAGACT
>JBLHKB010000357.1:0-7386 GCA_047619315.1 Polyangiales bacterium | reverse complement strand
AGCAGCAGCCCCCGGCTCAGCAGCAGCAGCAGCAGCAGCAGCAGCAGCCAGCGCAGCAGCCGCCGGCTAACGGTTGGCAGCAGGCACCTGCGCAGCAGCCCGCGCAACAACCACAGGGACAGCAGCAGGGACAGCAGGGCTGGTTCAACGGCCAGGGCGAGCGACCTCCTGGACAGGGCGGCCCTGCGGCCATCGAGACCCCCGGTCAGAGCGGCCCAAGCGGTACGACTGACCACTCCCAGGTCACCTTCGGTGTCACCTTCTTCGGCCTCGACAACCTGACGCTTTTGGAAGAAGGCCCAGCCAACAGCGCGATTCGACTTCGCATGCCTGCGATCGGCGTTCGATACTGGGTCAGCGAGTCCATTGGTCTGGACATCGGTATCGGCCTCGGCATCGTCAGCGAGCAGCAGTTCAACAACTGCCAGGTCGACTTGACCGGGAACTGCGGACCCGAAGCGAAGACCGGCGGCGTGGATGGCGGATTTGGAATCCGACTTCACTTCGGTCTGCCTGTCGCTCTGAAGACCTACGAGCACTTCAACATCCTCCTGACGCCAGAAATCGGTTTTCAGTACGGTCAGGCAACGATCTACAACCCGACCACGCTGCCCAACGAGGCGCCCGATGCCCTCGACATCAGCCTCTCCAGCATCGCTCTCGATGTGGGTGTGAAGATCGGTGGCGAGCTGCACTTTGGTTTCTGGGGCGTTCCAAACCTCGCGCTCCAGGCCAACATTGGCCTGGGTCTTCGATACCAGTCCACGACCGCCTCGAACGCGGTGTCTCTGTCGAACGCAGGAAGCATCGTCGACACCACGAACTCAAGCCTGGGTGTTCGCACCATCGCCGACGACCTCGCCGGCGCCATCCGAATTCTCTACTACTTCTAAGTCTCAGAGTTCGCTGTCAAAACGCTCCGCTTCGGCGGGGCGTTTTGTCGTTTAAGCCTCGATTGCGCTGGGGCCTATCTCAGCGAACACTGTCCGACTCATGGACGTTCGAAACCACCCCTACGCTGACTTCCTTCACGAGGTAAAAAAACCCGCCCAGTACATTGGCGGTGAGCACGGGGAGAAGCGCAAGGATTGGGACGACGTCTCGTGTCGTCTGTGCCTCGCGTTCCCGGACCTCTACGAGATCGGCATGAGCCACCTGGGATTCAAGATCCTCTACGGGATCGTCAACGGCCACGAGAAGCTCCTCGCAGAGCGCGCGTATGCGCCGTGGGCGGACATGGAAGAGAAGCTCCGCGAGAAGGGCCAGCCGCTGCGCAGTCTCGAGAGCTGGAAACCTCTCTCGGACTTCGACATCGTCGGCTTCTCACTCCAGTTCGAGCTGACGTATTCGAATGTTCTCACGATGCTCGACTTGGGCGGGATTCCCCTTCGAAGTGCCGACCGTGGCGACAGCGACCCCCTTGTTGTTTGTGGTGGCCCCGTCGCAACGCACGCCCAGCCCCTCGCCGGCTTCATCGACGTCTTCCTCATCGGCGACGGCGAAGAAAAGACAGCGGAGCTCATGCTGGCCTGGGCGCAGCTGCGTGATGCTGGCGTCCCACGGCGCGAGCGTCTCATCGCCATTGCACAGCTCGGCGGCTTCTACGTCCCGAGCCTCTACGACACGGTCCTCGACGAAGACACCCAGCTCTATGTCGTCGAAAAAGCGCAGGAAGGGACCGACGCGCCCTTCCCCGTGGAACGCGCCATTGTCCGCGATCTCAAGAAGTTCGACTTTCCCCATGATGGCCCCGTCGCCGCCACGGAGACTATCTTCGACCGCGTCTCCATTGAAGTCGCGCGCGGCTGCACGGAAGGCTGCCGCTTTTGCCAGGCCGGCATGATCTACAGGCCGGTGCGCGAGCGTGATCCCAAGGCCATCGTCGACACCATCGTGCGCGCCGTCAAAGAAGGGGGCTACGACGAAGCCTCTCTCACGAGCCTCTCGACGGCGGATTACTCAGCCATTGAACCGCTCGTACACGACGTGATGCAGGCGCTCAAGGGTGAACGAGTCAGTGTCAGCGTCTCTTCGCTTCGCGCCTACGGACTGAGCGAAGCGGTCCTCGACGATATGAAGACGCAGCGCGCCGGAGGACTGACCTTCGCGCCGGAAGCTGGAACGCAGCGCATGCGTGACGTGGTGAACAAGAACGTCACCGAAGAGCAGCTCATGGAAACCGCAGAGCGTGTGTTCTCGCGCGGTTGGACCAAGATGAAGCTCTACTTCATGATCGGTCTTCCCACGGAGGAGGACGAGGACGTTATCGGCATCGCGCAAACCGGCGCTCGTGCGCTCGAGGTGGCGAACCGCGTGCGGAAACGGCGCGACGCCAAGGTCACGGTGAGCGTCAGCAGCCACGTCCCGAAGCCGCACACACCTTTTCAATGGTGCGCGATGGATTCCCACGAAGAGATCGTCCGCAAGCAGGGCCTTCTGCGGCAGGAGACGCGGATGTCGAAGGTCTCGCTCCGCGTCCATGAGTCCTCCGGGAGCTGGCTCGAGGGCGTGCTCGCCCGTGGTGACCACCGTCTTTCCGATGTCATCGAAGGCGCCTGGCGAAAGGGCGCTCGCTTCGACTCGTGGCAGGAATGCCTCGATTTGGAGGCATGGGAAGGAGCCTTCGCCGACGCCGGGATCGATCCTCATGGGATGCTCGGCACCCTTCCCGTCAGCGGCCGCCTCCCGTGGGACCACATCGACGTCGGCCTCGAAGAAGGTTTCCTCGCGAAAGAGTACCGGAAGGCGCTGAAGAACCGCCTCAGCCCACCCTGCGGAAAAGTCGCGGGCTCCTTCGTGCATCACACGAACCTCGAAGATGCGAACGCCGATTCAAAGCGCCTCGTTTGTTACGACTGTGGCGTGGCCTGCGACATGGGCAAGATGCGCAACGACCGGCTCATCTCCCTCGACCGACTCGGCGCGAAGACCCCTCGCACCGCACCTTCTCTCGCGCGCATCGAAGCCGGGGACACGGAAGCAGAGCGCATCGCCGACGACCTACGCCAGTCTCCAAAGGGCGTCGTCGAACAAGGGCCGCCGCTGCGTTTGCGCATCGGCTTCTCGAAGGTAGGGCGCATCGCGTTCAGCTCGCACCTCGACCTCGTCCGGCTCTTTCCTCGCTGGTTCCGGCGTGCAGAGCTGCCGATGTTTTGGTCCGAGGGTTTTCATCCACGCCCTCAGATGATGTTCTCGCCAGCGCTCAGCCTCGGCATGAGCAGCACCGGCGAGTACGTCGACGTGAAGGTCCGTCGCGACGACTTCGACGGAGACTTCGAGGCGCTCTTGCCGCGCCTTCGTGAGACCGCCTTTGAAGGCATCGAGGTCTTCGGCGCCGTGGCACTTGGGGATTCGGACAAAGCCCTGGGACGCATCCTCAACGAGAGCGTTTGGGTCGCCGCACTTCCCGTGAAGGCGCTGGCGGAGCGTGGCCTTGGGACCGAGGGGGAGCTTCGTGCGTTTGTGGAGACGAAGCTCGGCGGCAAGCTCATCGCCGTTCGTGAGCGAAAGGGCATCAAACGAAACATCGATGTCTCGCGCGCGCTGGTCGATTGCGAAGTCGGCGAAGGCCTCAAGACGCTGCGGGCCGCGGGCCTCGTCGGCGACTTCCACTCGCTTCGGTTCACGACGGACATGGCCGCGGCTGGTACAGCGAAACCAACGGAGGTCCTGAGGGCCCTCTTCGACGACTTGCCTTCGCGCCTCGTTCGCGAGGGCGTGTTCGCCCGCGCCGAAGGGCGTCGTGTATCCCCGCTCGACATAGACACACTACGACGGGCCGCCATCGAGGTCAGCGCCTTGAAGAACGGGCCCAAGAAGTCCGAGTTGATCGTATGAATTTCGACTACCTCAAGAGCCTCGTCAAAACCGGCCTCGACACCGCGAAGTCGCGGATGGATGACGTGGCGCCCATCGCCAACGCCCGGAAGATCCTCCGCGAGCTGACGACTCAGGGCGCTGTCCTTAGTGAACCCGACCTGACCCGCGCCATCTCCCAGACCGCTGGCGTGACTGAGATGTCGGTGACCGCTCGGCGTGGAGCACTTCAGATTCAGGCCAGTTTCGAGGAGCATGAGCCGCTCAGCTGCGAGATCTCCGTCGAGGCGATTCGCTTTGCGCCGCGCGGAGCGAAAGAGGTCATCTTTCGCGTCGCACCGGAAGAGTGTGCGTCTCACCGCGGAGTGCGCGCGGTCGTCGGAACTCTCGCGAGCCTCGTCGCCGGGTCCTTGTGGGCGATGGTTTTGGGCCCTTGGGACGGGAACGGAGACGCCATCGTCGACCGCGACGGTCCCGGCCTCTTTCGCGTCGACCTACGCAGCGTGCCTGCGGTTCGTGAAGCGATTCGAAAAGGCGCCAGCGCGATGATCATCGACACGCTGATGCTCGGTGACGCCACGGTGGAGAACGAGACGCTGCGCTTACGCTTTCGCCTACCTGGCATGCTCGGCTAGCGACGAGCGTCTCGTCGACGACGCCAAAACAGCGCGAAGACGAAGAGAAGCCCCCAAGGGCTTGGAGCGCTTGTACCGCCGACGCCACAACGTGAGCAACCAGAGCCAGCCGGAAGCGTTGGCGCGTTCGGTTCCGGCTGTTCGCCAGACGGCAGGGTGTCGGATGACGCGCCGAGCTCCGGGAGCGGACCGTCGAGCATCGCGCTGAGGCTGAGACCCGACGACGGTGGTGCGGCAAAGGCGAGGCCTGCGGCGGCGTAGGTGCCCGCGTTCCCCTCGGTTCCGGGCGGTCCACCCCAACGGCCGTGTTGAGGATTCTCGCATTCGACGGCTGCTTCCCAGTCATGAAGGATCGCGTAGCGTGCCTGAAAGCTGTTGTTCCCGTAGGACTCGACGCCGGGGATTAGGTTGCCCTCTCCGTCCGGCGTGCCGCGACCGCCGGTGATCGGCGGCGCCGTGCGAAAGATGAGGTCATCGCCGAGGGAGTTGGCGTCGTAGCGCAGGTGAAGGCGCGTCACGACGAAGTCGTTGGTAAACCCGGTGGGAACAAGACCGCGCCGAATACTGCGTGCATAGGTGGGCGTGACGTCGGCGCCGAGCGTCACGATGACGTCTTCATCGAGGACTGGCCCCGGACATGGATCACAGCTGCCAGCGCCCCAGGCGTACTCCGTAAGAACGGCGCGGCTTGAGCCTTCGCTGGCGCGTTCAAAGAGCGCTTCGTAGAACGCGCCGAAGTGCTCGCGGGCCAGCGGCGAAACGCGGATATTCGTGGGGATGGCGTAGTTGTCGTAGTTGGCGACCTCAAATCGGTGTCCGCGAGCCAGAACGTGGACGATGACGTCTTGTGGGCCGTCAGCGTTCAGAAGTCCGAGGCGAATCGGCAAAGAAAAGACCTCGGCGTCGTAGTAAAAACGTAAGGGACTGAGCACGGCTCTGCCGTCTTCAAAGGACACGCGGTCGGGGCTAACTTTCGCCACGAAGAAACGCATGCCACTTTGCACGTAGGGCCGTAGCGCGGCTTCGGCGCCAGTGGGGATTTGGTAGTCATGCGCACGAAGCCAGCGCTCAAGGCCGTCAGAGTCACGGGCGCCGAGGATTTCTATTTCGTATTCACCGACGGCGAACTCCGCCTCGACGGTGACGCCGTAGTCTTCGTCCTCTTCGTAGACCGACTCGTCGTCGGACTCTGCCGCGAGCTGCACGCGTGATGTGAGGCCGAACTCAAAACCAGGTCCGGCGGACTGCTGGCACGGGTCCTGCTCCCAGTACTCCACGAGCCGAGGCGCCGTCATCGTGTCGAGGCGCTCGAAGACGTCGCGAGGCAGGGTTCGCACCTGCTCTTCGGACAAGACCTCAGGGACGGGAATGATCAGGGCAAAGTCCTCCGGCGGCCCCTCGTAGTCGTTCTGCATCGAGACGATAGTGCGCGTGCCATCGCGCATCAGAACCACGAGGCTTCCGCGATTCTTTGGCGCCGTTGCGCCGCTGACGTAGAAACCGCAGAACGCTTGGACAGGTGACTGAAAAGCGAGAGAGCCCACGAGAAAGAGCGTTGCCGTAAAAAGATGCGACGGGTGGGGCTTTGTGAGCATGAGTCCTCGAGCGTTCAGGGGTAGCCATCGTGGCTGCCACTCGGACGCACCAAGTTCAATATTGGTCTCCGCGAGACGCAGTCACCCTCGGGTTGTCCCGATGGTAGGGCTCGACGCGGCGTGCGCAGATCGAAAAGGGAACCCGGTGCCTCGCTTTTCGTGGTTCTTCCCAAGGGCTAATCCTCCCGGTAGGACTCCGCCTGCATAGCGAAGAGCTCCGCGTAGCGGCCGCCTACGGCGATGAGCGCCGCATGGTCACCTTGTTCGGTGATCTGGCCGCCTTCGAGAAGTAAGATCTCATCGGCATCACGAAGTGCCGATAGGCGGTGTGCTGCGATGAGCGTGACGCACTGACCCCGGAGCGATTCCACCTCATCGAAGAGGGCCTGCTCCGCCTCTGGGTCGAGTGCTGCCGTCGGTTCGTCGAGGACAACCAGGGTGGCCTGCGTTCGAAGGAAAGCTCGAGCGATGGCGAGCTTCTGCCATTGGCCACCGCTTAGGTCGACGCCGCCGGGGAAAGAACGCCCAAGGCGTGTGTCATATCCCTCGGCGAGGGCTTCGATGAAGGTGTGGGCGCCCGCGCGCTTTGCCGCTTGTTGACGGTGGTCGCCGTCCTGTTCCGTGTCACCCAGGCCGATGCCATCGTCGATGGTGAGTTTGTAGCGGGCAAAGTCCTGGAACGTCGCAGCGCGGCGCGCGGCGAGAAGCTCCGGCGGCCAATCACGCAGGTCCACTCCGTCCAGAAGCACGCGTCCTTCATCGGGATCCAGCAGGCCGAGCGCCAACTTCAGCAGCGTAGATTTACCAGACCCATTGTGTCCCACGAGTCCGAGAACTTTGCCGGAGCCCACGTGAAACGAAACGTCATCGAGCGCTGCAATCTCAGTTCCTGGATAGCGGTAGCTTACGCCATCGAAGCGCAGGCCCGCTTCGTCACTGCGTGGGGGCATGGACAAGCGCTGCACCAGCGCGTCGTCAACCATTGGCTCGTCGGTCACTTCTGGAAGCACCTCGAGGAGGTCCGCGAGATAGAGCCGGTCATGCACCACGCCCGCGAGGTCCGTGAGCAGCGTCTGGGTCGCGTTCTGCGCCTGGCGAAACACCACCAAGGCCATGGACATCACGCCAATGCTGACCTCACCGGCGACGGCCTCCTGAACTGTCACAAGATACGCACCGTAGACCGCGATGGTCCCGAGGCCGAGCCAGGCGCCGGTGGAGAGGCCCTCGCGTTTGGCGAGGTGAGCCTCGGCTCGGTAGATCTCTTCGCTCATCGCTACGAATCGCGCCCGCAAAGTCGGTGCAAAGCCGAGCACGCGTACTTCTTTCGCAAACCCTTC
>JBLHKB010000356.1:0-7434 GCA_047619315.1 Polyangiales bacterium | reverse complement strand
AAGAAGCCGACGCCGAAGAAACCGACGCTGAAGAAACCGACGCCGAAGAAACCGACGCCGAAGAAACCGACGCCGAAGAAACCGACGCCGAAGAAACCGACGCCGAAGAAACCGACGCCGAAGCCTTCACGGAGGAAGCCGTCGCCGAAGAGACCGCCGCCAACGAAGCTGTCGCCGAAGAGGCCGAACAAGCTGATGACGCCGAGCCAGCCGAAGAACCAGAAGTCCGTGCGGTAGCGGACGAAGCCGACGCAGATCCGGAGGACCCGGAAGACGACGCATCGGACTCTGAAGCCCCCAAGTCTCGCTATGACCGGGGTGGTGAAAGCGAGACGAATACTCCCGAGCCGCTGAGCAACGACACCGACAAGAACAGTCGCGGAACTCGACCCCAGTCGCCGGCAAGCGCGAACCGTTGGCTAAGACCGCCCGAGCCGCTCGATGGTGAAGGTGATCTTCGCGTCCAAGTTCAGAGCGGCGATACGGATGCTGCGATTGCGCTTGCAGAGCTTCTCGCGTCCACAGCGGGACGTGAGCATGAATCGGTGGCGGTACTGGTAGGCGCCCTTCGGCGCACACCATGGCGCCGTGAGCTGCTCGTCCCCCTTGAGGAGCACGCCCAACGAACCGGAGCGAGCGCCGTGCTCCAACCCGTTCGGGAACTGAGCGCATTCCTACAGCATGACGTCATCGCGGCGAGGCGCGATTGGCGTTCAGCCCTAAAGCGATCCGAAGTCGCAGAGCTCGTTCGAGAACATGGCCACCCATTCTTGGACGCACTAGGCCACGTTTGGGGTGCAGCGGGTCCGCTCTTTCGAATGACACACGAAGAGCTCGGCATCGTTGGGACCGAGCGTGTAACGGCGCTCACACTTGGCCCTCTTGGACAAGCCGCGACCTACGTTTCACCCGACATCCCCATCTTTCGAGCACCAGGTGACGGCGTGAAAGCTGCTCCCACAATGCCTCCCGCCATCGTGGCTGGAACCGTGCTCGATCCGGACTCACTCCCTTTTCGCTTCGCCGCCGCTGCTGTCTTATGTGCCTCAGAGCACATTCTCATCGCCGGATTTGACGAGCAGCAGGTCAAAATCTTCGTCGACGCGGTGTACGCGGCTTTTGGTCCCGCGGCGGCGGCCAACACGGTCAGCCACGAGGCGGCCATTCAGATGGGCGAACTCTGGCGAGTCATCCCCGCGCGGCGTCAGACAACGCTTCGTCGACTGGTGGGATCGCGAGAACGACCCGAGATGGGAAGTCTCCGAGACATCGTCTGGGAGTGCGCAGGGCGCGCAGGGTATCTCGCTGACGGGCGTCTCGGCGAAAGCCTCCGCTTCGTTGGTATTCAGCCGGAAGAATACGACGAGCACATGCGGCGTTCACCCGCGGGTGCTGCCATCGTGCGCCTCGCGTTCTCGAATACGTTGATCTCGCTGCGGTCTTAGAAGGACCGCGCAGCGACGATCACATGCAACCAGGTGTACTTGGATCGAGGGAAACAAAGTCCTGCCCAGGGTTACAGGATAAGATTGCTGGTTCGCCGGCAGGTGGACAGCCGAAGAGGCAGTCCGTACAGATCGCGATCGGGAAATCCCATTCGCCAGTGCGAATATCGATCTGCCCATTTGTCTGACCCACGAGACGAAGCGACGCAACAATCGTCGTGTCCACAGTCCCCGCCGCCATGAGCGATGCACCGTAGTCACGAGGAACGGCCACGATGGAAACGGCTGACGCACTGGTGCTGTCCGGGCCGTCGGCAGGAGCAATATAGACGCTCGCCGGGACGCTGAAGGGATTGGGCAATCCGCCAAACGCAATCGGGTCGCCTGCAAGATCCCGAAGCGTCACCTCAGCACCAGAGATCTGCACACCGTTAGGCTCCGAGGCCACGGTACTCGCGCGGGCCTGAATCTGATTCACCACCGCGACGGTGACGATGTAGTTCCCGGCGTAGCGTTGGGATCCGGAAATATCCCATCGCCCTTGGGTGATGGCCGCATTCGAATCGGGTGAAAAACTACAGCCATCGTCCTCAATCTCGGGAGCAATATTCCTAAGAATGAACACCGAGACATTGTCATCGACACAACCGCCGAGACCAAGAGCCAACATGAGAGCGACAAGCGAGAAGCGCATTCGAAACCTCCGACGTGGAACGGACCACGTATCGACCACAGGTTACCACCTACAGCCGAGTCACCAAATTACTCGCTGATTGACTAGGGGTTCAGCGCTTCTCAGCGCCCTGGCTAAGCAAGTGAGGGAGTTCGCTGGGTCTGAGCTTGATAAGGCGCGTTTCACCCGGCTGCTGAGGAAGCACAAAGTGAATCATCTCGCCCACGCGCTTCTTATCTCGTTCAACGAACGCCAATGACGCCTTGGTTACGTGTCGTTCGTAGTCGATTGGCAATCGAAGTCGTTTCAATAGAGCCCTCATCCTCGTCGCGCTTTCCATGGGCATAGCCCCAAGCGCAAGAGACACATCGCATGCTGCTGCCATCCCGAGTGACACAGCATCTCCATGTCGAAGCTCACCAAAACCCGCCGCAGCCTCAAAGCCGTGACCGAGTGTATGGCCGAGGTTGAGCAACATCCGCTGCCCTTTTTCGCGCTCGTCTTGTTCAACAACCTGCGCTTTGAGAGCGACACTACGACGAACCACCCGTTCGACCGCCGCTGGCTCGCGGGTGTTGAGCGCGTCCACGAGCGACTCGATCTCTCCCACCGGCTGCTCACCATCGAGCCAAAGTGACTTCACGACCTCGGCCATGCCGGAGCGGTACTCGTCTTCCGCCAGGCTGTTCAGCATGTCGATGTCACACACCACAAAGTCGGGCTGATGAAACGCGCCCACAAGGTTCTTGCCGCCTGGCCGATTAAAACCAGTCTTCCCACCAACGCTGCTGTCCACCATCGCGACGATCGAAGTCGCCACAAGTCCGAAACGAACACCGCGAAGATAAGTCGAGGCGGCAAACCCCGTCAGGTCGCCAACGACGCCCCCCCCGACGCCGACAAAGCGGCTGTGCCGGTCGAGTCCACGAGAGATGGCTTCGTCCCAGATGGCTGTCACCGCGTCGATGGTCTTGTTGGCTTCGCCCGCCACCAGCTCAAACGCGCCACCAGCATACTGCGACGTATTCGCATCCGCGACTTCAAGTTCAATGGATGTGGAACGCGGGCGGCGGGCAATCGCGCCTCGACCAATCTCGATCTGGTAGCTGCGCTCCCCGAGCATCACCGCAAGCGGCGCAGCCGAAATACGCTCCAGTATGAGAGTAGCCACCTCTTCGGGAGCAAGACTTCCGTTCACTTCCGCATGGCACTCCGCATAAGTGGCGGCCCTGTCCTTCGCGATGATTGATAGGCGTTGCGAAAGCCCCTCGTCTCCGCCTAACAGCGGCCGAGTTCGGTCGCCCGCGAGACGCTGAACAAGCGTCGCGGAGTCGCACTTTAGCGTTGCGAGGAATCCGCGCGAGCACAGTGACCTCCGAACGGTGTCATTGACGACCGTGCCTCCGCCAAGGGCGATCAAAACGTCGTCCCCACTACTGAGGTTGAGCGCGACCTCCGCCTCCACGGCGCGAAACCGCGTTTCACCCTCCTCGGCGAAGTAGTCACTCACACTCTTGCCAAACCTGCGTTCGAGCTCCGCATCAAGGTCGATGAAGCGAAGCTTTAGCTTCCCGGCGACGATTCTTCCGACCGTCGACTTCCCCGTACCCATCATACCCGACAAGAAAACTCGCACGTCGGAGAGTCTGCCGTGGATTCCCTTGGATTGGCAAATGGACGTTCGACTTGAACAAAGGAACCCAGCCGAAACGAAAAAGGCGGCCCTTGCGGACCGCCTCTTTCACTAAACAACTGAGCTTTACTGAGGGAGAGCCTCAGCGCGGTTCACAATACGAGGCGTCAAGAAAATCAACAGCTCGTTTCGCTCGTCGCGGACACGACGTCGCTGAAAGAGCACACCGAGAACAGGGATGTCGCCGAAGAAGGGAACCTGGTCCACGTTGCGGCCGGTGTTACGTGTGTAGATGCCTCCGATTACGGCGGTGTTCCCGTCGGGGATAAGAAGGTCCGTTTCGGCTTCACGCTTGAGAATCGTCGGGTCACCACGTGTTGATGTACGGGTAAAGTCGGGTTCATCGCGCGTGATCTCAACGTGCATAGACACCGAACCATCACTGGTCACGTGGGGGCGGACGCGAAGTTCAAGCTTCGCCTCCTGGAAAGCGGTGTTGACGCCCTGGGCGCTAACCTGACTGAACGGAATCAGCGTGCCCTGTGCGATGTGAGCCTCATGATTGTCGAGGGTCAAAATGCGTGGACTGCTGATGATTCGCACAACGCCGTTCGCCTCGGCAGCACTCAGCCGCACATTGAGGTTTACGCCGCCGCCAACGCTTCCAAGCGTGAGACCGATTGCACCGCCCTGCCCGGTACCTGTGATGGCTGGCAAGTTGACGGCGTAGTTCGGGTTCGCCACGACGCGCTGAAAGGGCGAAAGACCGGCCGTCGGCGACTGCTGGTCGTAGTTACCACCCGTCACACCGACGTTGCTCGGAAATGCGAGGCCCGTTGGGTTTCCGTTGGCGGAACTCGCGGTGACATCACCACCCCACTGAATACCCACGTCACGTGTGTACTGACTCGTCGCTTCGACGATACGCGCCTCGATGAGCACCTGCGGCGTCTGCGTGTCGAGGGTGCGAACAAGCTCTTCAACGTCGTTGAGCTGGTTTGCAACATCACGAACGATGAGAACGTTGGTGCGCTCGTCGACGGAAACATGACCACGTTCGGTCAAAAGCTCCTGGACGCGTGCGGCAAGCTCCGACGCCGTCGCGTAGCTCACTGGAACGAGACGCGTCTCGAGTGGAGCCAGCTCTACTTCCTGTTTGCGGCGTGCGATGGCGGCCTCACGCTCCTTTTCAAGGGTCGCCAAAGGCGCGACTCGAATCAGGTTACCGCGACGAACCATTCCGAGACCCTTGGCCTGGAGAATCACATCGAGAGCCTGGTCCCATGGCACGTTGCGCATGCGAATCGTCACGCTGCCGGCCACATCGTCCGCCGTCACAACGTTCACGCCGCCGACCTCAGAGATAAGTCGCAGGATATTATGGATATCTGCGTCCTTGAAGTCGAGGTCGATACGACGTCCTCCATAGCGGCGGCGTCCACGGCTTCCGCGCACCTGAAGGGGTACGTCGCTTAGGAACGCAGCTACCTCTGCCGTCTCACCGGTCACAGGTTCGCCACGCTCTTCATAGGCCTCTTCACGCGCGATGGTGCGGGTCCTAGGACGGACCGTCGCTCCGCGTTCACCTGGGGCAAACATCCAAACGATGCGGTTGCCTGAGCGAATCGCAGTGCCCTCCGCGTTGGCTTCGCTGTCGGCCTCCAAGATCACCAAGTCGTTCTCGACGCGGACGCTGACGCCCCGAACAAGACCGTCACTTCGGCCAGCGACCGTTCGGCGAACGCGACGAGCGAGACGCGCATCACGAATCTCTAGGCGCTGCGCACCTCCGCTGCGTCGCACTCGGAATGCGGCAGCCTGGTCGAGTTCGACAACCACTCGGTCACGGCCATTTCTGTTTTCGATGGACACGTCTTGAAGCGTCGAGTGAGCTCGACGGGCGCGCTCGCTACGAGCTGGTGCCTCCGCGGCGGTGTCGGTGTCGCCAACGCGATCCAGACGAATAACGATGCGCCCATTTCGCGACCGAGCACGATACGTAACAGGCTCCGTCGTTGTTAGCTCGAGACGCACGCCGCGCGCCGTCGTGGTCGCCACAGCCTGCGACACGAGCGAGGCGAGGCCCGTTGTCTCAATGCCGCCCTCCGGGAGCGAGGCATCGGCAACGTCGATAACGATTGTCCGCCCCTCCCCTCGACTTCGAACCGCGTACGTCGGCACATCGAACGCTCCGCGGATGGCAACCTCGGCCCGATGGCCTTCGCCACGCACTTCCACAGTTCGAACCTGGTGTGACTGAGCATGGGCGGGGCTTCCGGCGGACCATCCACCAAAAAGAACGCCACAAAGGACAGATATACGAATCATCGAACGCATGGAGACTCCTCGATCGCGAGCACAAAACCGTCGCGAGTCAAATCATCACTGGTGTGAACGCAATGCCGCAAGAAAACGACAATGATCAATCCGCGGCGCATGGTCCTCCAAACGCAAAAAGGCGGCACCACGTTGGTACCGCCTCCTCACTTGAGTTGAACGACTCTATTGCAGGGCAAGGTTTCGCTGTGCCATTTCTTCTTCGTCATGAAGCGGAATGACACGCGTAAGCGGCGGGCGGTCTGGCGCAGTTGGGTCGGTCCGAGTCAGGACAACCTCACCGGATGCGCTTCGAATTCGAGCGACCTGCCAGTTGAGCGTAACAGGCATCGAATCCGAGCCTCCGGCCTGGAGAATTTCTTCCCGTCCGATGTAGTCGTCCTTCTTCACCACAAAACCAACGCCCGAAGTATCTTGGAGCATCGCTCTCGGTTGAGCGATGCCGCCAATAATCGCAATGAGCCTCATCTCCTCGATGGATGTTGATGGCATGATCACACGCCGCTGAACGGAGCGAGTATCCGCCCCCACCGCGACGGCAACGAAACGTCGAAACGGGTCGCGATTACGTACGTCCAGCTCCACGAAATCGTCATCCACGTAGGAGAGCGCGACGACTTCCGTCGTTTCATCCGCCGCGCCGGGCGTCGCCGCAGAAGCTGCTACAGCTGGAGCTACCGCCGCTGGGGCAACGGCGTTAGTTGGCGGCGGAGCTGTTCCACCCACAATCACCTCGTCGTCGCAGCCAGTTAGCGCGAACGCGATTCCCAGAATACAGAGGTTACGTTTCCAACGATTCATCGTGCACCTCCGGGTGCAGCGCCAGGCTGCGCATTGCGCCGGAATGTTGTGGCCAACACATCGACATCCAAAACGACCTCCTCGGAGTCGTTCGACTCAGGATCGGAAAGAACGATGTTCTCCATATTGATCGCCCGACGAAGTTGACTGACGTTGTAGAAGAACTTTCCAAGCTGATGAAAGCGACCGGACAGCGTAAGTGAGACGGGAAGCCGTACATACAGCTGCTCAGCTTCTTCTGGCCGCGGCTCGACAAGCTTCATTTCAAGCCCGCTCAGCTCAGCGACACGATTAAGGTCTTGAAGAAACGCAGCCATCTCAGCCTCCTCTGGGAGGATTCGTTTGTTTTCACGGTCGATGGCCTCACGGGACGCCAGCTCCTCCGTGACTCGAAGGTATTCTTCTTGGCGACGCTCGGCTTCACGCTGTTCATCTTCGAGTTCGGAATGACGAACGTCGGCTGCGGCGATGTCATCTGTCAGCGGCGAATGAAATACGAAGAAGTAAATGCCGCCGACGAGGGCGAGAATAAAGAACAGAATGAG
>JBLHKB010000355.1:0-7443 GCA_047619315.1 Polyangiales bacterium | reverse complement strand
AGCAGTCGCACGCCGAGAAGAATAGCAGGTATCGTCAAAAGCGTTCGTGAACGCGTTTGACCTGACCGGTTATCGCCCGCGACGCCGCAAGAACACCCCGAGGAGGAGGAAGAGTCCGGCGAAGAATGGGGTCTCCGTCGGGCCCTCTCCTACGCGGCAGTCGCAGCCGCCTCCGGTGGGAGCTCCGCCGGGGCCAGCATCTGCTCCGGTGTCAGCGCCACCGCCGTCACCAGCCATCGCGTCGATGCTGGCGTCTCCAGGGCCCGCGTCCGGTCGCTCGGGCAGTTCGCACTCAAGAGGCGTCGCCGCAGTGACAGGTGAACCGTAGGGCAGCGCCGTTCCATAGTTGCCCGTGTTCTGATTGTCGTGGCGGAATTCCGGCCATCCAATGCTGCCGTCGACGGGGCCTTCGGTGTCGAAGACGAAGAGGTAGCCGGCGCGTGTCGCTACGACGATCTCAAGCATGGAGTCACCGTCGACATCGCCGCTTGCGACCGAGGAGATGACCCAGCCACCGACGAACTTCGGAAAGCCTGGGGCTTCGACGCCGCAGCCGTCCCAGGCATGAACCCAGTATCCGCCAGAACCGGCGATGATCTCTGGGTAGCCGTCTCCGCTGACGTCCGCGGAGGTTGGGTTGACGAAGAAGAGGTAGTCTTCAATGCGCCGCGGGAAGCCGGGCATCATTCCCCAGCTCGTTGCGCCGGGTACGGTCGAGAGAGTCCACGCGCCCATCATGTGGGAGAAGGGCTTGTTCTGGTAGCCGCCGGCAAGATTCGCGGCGAGGCCGAGCCCTGCGCCGGCGGTCACGTATTCTGGAATCCCATCTTGAGTCAGGTCGTGGAAGGCAGCTCCTGCGAAGGTGCTGAAGAGGGGCGTGTCCAAAGGGTCCGTGATGTCCGTGAGAAGACCTCGGTTGCCCGATGCCATCACGACGATAGGTTCGGGAGCCGCGCCGGGTGCACGATCCGGGAGGATGCCAGAGAAGATCGCCATGCGACTGGCGGTTCCGGTGATGCCGAGTTCAGGAACGCCGTCCCCCGTGATGTCGGCCATGATGATGGGCGAAGTAGTGCCACGACCAACGAGAGGGAAGAGTTCGAGGGACACGACCTTGATGGGCCAGTTGTCGTGCTCTGGTCCGCCTTCATGGAGATTTCCGTCGCCATGAATGAGGTGAACCGCGCCACTGTTGGCGGAGTCGCCATACTCATTGGAGCCGACGGCGATGTCGGGAATGCCGTCATCATTGGCGTCGCCGATGGCAGGGGAAGTCATGATGCGGCTTGGCTGTGCTTCTTCGACGTTCACCCAAAGGACGGGTGCAACGACCTCGACGGGGAAGCCGGGCTGAATCGAGCCATCGGCGCGGAAGACGTGGAGCTTGCCGTCGAAGCCGGCAATGACGATCTCAAGGAGGCCATCGTCGTCGAGATCTGAGAGCGCGGGCGAAGCGAAAATACCACGCTCAACGATGCTGTCCTCGTTGGCGGGGCCGCCGCGCCGAGTGTCCGCCGAGAGCACCTCGGGGAGTCCAACGGGGAACCCGTCGAGCGGAGTTCCGTCCGTGTTGAGAACGTAGACATCGCCCTCCATCGTCGCTGCGACGATGTTGAGGCTGCCGTCGTTATTGATGTCGCCGATGGCCGCCGCCGCCATAATCGAGCTGGCGAGGTCACCGGTGGGGATGTCGCCGCTCGCGTAGGCTGCGCTTCCGGAGATGCCGTCGGGTGCCGCCGCGGTCTGACCTCGAAGTGTACCGAGCTGGACTGGGAAGCCCGCCATTTCGCTGCCGTCAGCCTGGAATACGTGCAAGAGGCCGTCGGCGTCGCCGAACACGATCTCCATGTCGCCGTCTCCATCGAGGTCCGCCAGCTTCGGGGAGCTCTCACCGGAGGCGGCTTGGAACTCATCGCTCGCGTCCACGGTGCCGAGGGCGACGGGAAAGCCTGGGAGAAGTCCGTCGTCAGGAACGACGTTGAACGCACGTCGCTGTTCTCCGATGACATCGCCGATGGTGCCGCCGTAGTGAGCGGTGACGCGAATTCGAACCGTGGCCGTGTAGCGGTTATGGATGCCGTCTTCGTCGCCATTGTCGACGTCGAGGGTGGCGATGTCCCACGTGGTGAGGTCGCCATCTAGGCGCTCCGTGAGCCCGCTGCCCATCGCGATGGTGGAGAACTCCTCATTGGTCGGTTCGATGCCCGGCGCCCACTCGATGACGTAGTCGAAGTTCTCGGCGCGACGTGCGTCGATGGTGCCGCGAATCGCGACGCTGCCGTCACGGTTTGGGTAGAGGTTTCGGAACCAGTCCGGTCCGACGATGTCCACCTCGGGTGGAATGCGTCCTTCGTTGACGGCAAGGATCGACTTGTATGAGTTGATGCGACCCCAACCGAAGCGCTGGTCCCAGCCTTCGCTGCTGGGGTACCAGTCGCTCTCGAAGTCGGGATGCGACGGGTCACTCTCTTCGACCCAGATATCGTCGGTCTCCATGAGCATGACCTGACGAAGCTCTTCTGCGCTCAAGGGTGGGTCGAGGGGACCGCCGGGGCGGTCGTCGGCTCGGGAAGCGCTGATCACGAGAGCTGCGATACCTGCGCCGACGCCAGTCGCTTCCGAGGAGCAGCCGGTGCCGGGAGCGCTTGCGGCGAGCTGCGCGCCGTAGTTCGTGCAGTTGTTGAATGCCAAGAAGCTCGTCGATGTCTGCGGCTGCGGTCCGGCATAGCGTATCGCGTGGATGAAGAGCGTATGATTCGCCGTACCCGGCATGTTGTGGTGGTAGCTGTTCTCGTCCGCCGCCGAGGCGATGATGAGGACACCGTTTTCGTAAGCGTAGTCTGTGGCGCGACGCATGAAGGTCGTGTGATTGATGGTGCCAAGGGCTTCCTGAATCACGGCTGCCCCGGTGTCCGTCGAGAAGACGACGGCCTGCGCGTAGTCTTGAACGTCAGCGATGAAGCTGTCGCCGACGCGAACCATCATGATGCGGCAGCTTGGGCAAAAACCGGCTTCGCCTCGGCCGTTGTTCGCTTCCGCAGCGCTCCAGATGGCTTCGCCGGTGCCATGACCGAAACGCGTGTCATCGTTCGGGTCGTTGTCGTCGTGGTAGAAGTCCCAACCACTGATGTCGTCGGCATAACCGTTGCCATCATCATCGACATCATCCGAACAGAAAGTGATGAGGTCACCGGGCTCTGCGACGCCGTTGTTGTTCCCCTTTGTATCGATGCGTTCACTCAGCGTCGTGGACTCCTCGGGGCTCAAGCCCACGTACCAGTCACGCATCGAGAGTGTGCCGTCGCCGTTGAGGTCAACGGGGTCGCCTACGTGTCCGGGGGGCGTGGTCGGGAGACAGTCGGGGTCGAGATCGGCGACTTCGAGTTCCGCGCGGTTGATGTGGTACTGGTTGATGAGATCGCGCTCATCCCATTTGATGCCGCTGTCGAGCACCGCGATGATGACCTCGGGGTCACCCGTCGTGACGGTCCACGCCATATCGGTCCACGTGCCGGATCCAAGAGCGGACTCTTCGCTTCGAAATCCCTCCGTCGCTTCCGCTTCGCGGGGCGCCCAGGACCACATGTTCCACTGGCCGCCGTTCTCGTTGTTCCAGCAACGCTCGCCTTCCCCAATGCACGTCGTACCGTCGCCATTAACGTCGTATCCGTAACCAGGATCGTCGGGCCAGTTTGCCGGGTCGCGGAGCTCTTCCACGTCGGTGATGGCGCGGTTCGGCCACGCTGCGTTTTGGGCTTCCGCAGTGGAGACCACAGCGGAGGAGAGGACAAGAAAGCTTGAAAGCTGAACGAGGCTTCGTGAAAGCGATCGATATTTCATCGTCGCATCATGCCACGACCGCGCCGCGAAGGGCGGACTAAGCTCACAGCACCTTCTACATCTCTGCGATTGGCTGGCAGTACACGCCGTCACACCGCCAGCCGCCGGGACATCCCGTGTCGATATCGCACGCGGCCAGACAGGTCTCAGACAACCCGCAGGTCATCGGCTCCGCAGTTTCTCCGCGGGCGACGCACTCGGCATCCTCCATACAGGTGAGTCGGTCCAGGGATCGCCGCAGCTGAGTGCATCCGCCAAGGGGCGGTACGCATACTCCGTCGAGGGGGTCGCAGATGAACCCGGTTAGGCAATCTTCGGACGCAGCGCACGGCAAAAGACAGACGCGCTCCGTGAAATCGGTTCGAAGCACACAGGCCGCTTCCCCCGCACACTCCGCATCATCGCTGCAAGGCCGACAGGCTTCGCCCATGTGCTCCGCGATGCACTCGCCTCGGGCGTAGTCGCAGATCGGCGTCTCATCTGAACATTGGCTCGCGTCGAAACAGCTGACGCACGCGTCGGTGCGAATGTCGCAAACTTCGTCCATCGAACATGCGCCGTCACAAGGCATTGCGGGTGTTCCAGCATCGAACATTCCAGCATCAATGCCGCGACCAGAGTCGACACAAACGCCGTCTTCGCACGCCTCCCTCGAGGCGCACTCGCTATCGTTTGCGCATGCCTCAAAACACCGACCTGACAGACAAAGCTGGCCGCCAGGACAGGGGCCCGGCGAGCCCTCCTCACTGCAGATGGGTTCGAGAGGACCCACACGTTCGTCGAAGGTTGGGACGGAAGAACATCCGCCGAGGCTAAGGACGCTGAGTGCAAGCACCCACGGGATCGTGCGCTTCATGAGCCTCCAGCCTAGAGCACATCGTCGAAATACGCATGGTTGTTTTTAGATGGGCGCCGGGTGAGAGCCTGTGAGCTCTGGATCCGCCTTAGGCTGAGAGGGTGAGACCCCGAATATCGCGTGAACGGCGACGGGAAGCGAGGGAGGTGATCGAGACGTTGTCCCGAGCAAAAAGCGGGCTAGGGTCGGGCATGTTTCGTCTATTCCCAGGGGCTCAAGTCGATCGCCCACCTTCGATCAAGTACGCTGCCGCGCTCCCTTTCGCGGAACTATTGCTGCCCAACGCACCGCCACGGCCAGCGACCCTCGCCAAGTGGCGCGAGACGATGCCCGAGACCTTTCAGGTCTCGTTGGTTATCCCCAAGCGATTGGTGGTTTCTGAGAGCGGCGCCTATCGCCCCTCGGATGAGCTCGATAAGGGGCTCAAATGGATCGCCGCCGCTCAGAAGGCCACCGGCGCGCATCTGGTGCTTCCGAGCCATGGACTTTCGACGAGCGAGCGGGACCGCGGATATTTCGAGCGGGTCCTCGAAGAGCTACGGAAATGTGAAGCGAACCTGATCTTTGCTCCCGGCGGGCTCTGGGAGACCGAACTTGCGGCTCCTTTCTGCGAGAAGAACGGGATCGTTTGCGCATACGACCCGCTGACCGACGACTCACCGGGTGGGGACCTGATCTACGGACGCGTCGCAGCCATCGGCGCTCGCCAACGCTTCTCTGAGGGTCTTCTTGAAGACATCGTGGACGCTCTTGCAGACTCCGGCGGGACGACGGCTTATATCGCCATCGAGTCGCCTCGGAGCTTTCGCGAAGCACAGAACCTAGTGCGCGTCGCGAGCGGTGGCTGACAGCGCCGATGGGCGTTCCGCTTGGGCGCATTCAGCGCATCGATGGTCCCCAGCGGGGTGTGCTCTGCCTGAGCCTTTACTCGGCCGCGGACGGCAAGTCCGTGTTGCTCCTCGACGCTCGTGGGGTTCACCAAGCTGAAAAGCGCCCTCACGGAGACCCTGCAGACGGCTTTGTCCAGCGGCTGAGACGTCGCTACACCGGGGCACACCTCGTCGCTCTGGAGCGCTCGGGGTCGTCGTTGCGCCTCCACCTGCAAACCAAGGAGGGCTCGGAGTATCTGACATGTGAGGCTGGCGCTCTCGTCGCGCGGGATGAGACGGGAAAAGCCATCGCAGCACATCGACGCGCTGAGGCGCGTCACTGGGACGATGGGCTCTGGGCGCCTAGTGATGATTCGCCGCAGGTCTGGACAGCGGCAGCGACTCAGGCTGAAGGCGCTGCGACGGCTCGCCTGAAGAGCGCGCGGCGAAAGCTCAAACGCACGCGAACCAAAGTCGAGGCGGAGCTATCACGGGCAGAGCAGGCGCCGGCACTTCGCCATGAAGCCGACCTTCTGATGGCTCACCTGCATATGCCGGTCGCTCAGGGGATTCTAAAGGTAGAGGACTGGCTCACCAACGAGTCCCGCGAACTCGTCATCGAGGGGAGCCCCCACGAGCATGCCGAGACGCTCTACAAGCGTGCACGGCGATTTGAGCGTGGTGTCCCTCACATCCAAAAGCGACTTGGGCAGCTCGATGCACAGGAGGCTAGGCTTGATGACCTGGCGCTGGAGCTCGAAGCTGGCGCGAAGGAGGGCGGGCTCGCTGAACTCTTCGAGGGCGCAGGCATTCGCTTTGAGACGAAGGCGACACATGCGCGACAACAAGAAGCGCGACTCCCCTATCGGCAATTCCGTACAAACGAAGGACGTATCTTTGTAGGCCGAAGCGCGCGGGACAATGACGAGTTGACGCTTCGGGTGGCGCGCCCGGGTGATCACTGGCTGCACGTTCGTGGACGCCCTGGCTCTCACGTGGTGGTCCCGCTGGCCAAAGGCCAGATGCTCCACCCGGAGCTGCTCTTGGATTCAGCACATTTGGCTGCGCATTTTTCGCCGGCGAGTCGTGAGGACGGCGTTGACGTGTCTCATACGGAGCGGCGCTACGTCCGAAAACGGCGCGGAACTCCTCCAGGGAGCGTGTTTCTTGAACGCGAGAAGACGATTCACCTACGGATCGATTCGGGTCGCGTTCGCCGGCTGCTCAGCCAGGAGATCCGCTAGACAACTGTGTCGCGGGGGCCTCGGCCCTGGCGATCAGCACCCAAAATGTCCGGTCCCCAATTGGGAACGCCTCAGTTCAGTAAAGAACTGAGGCGATCCCACGCGGCGAATTCCGCGGCAAAGCCATAGGCCTTACATATCAGCCACCACAACGACTTAGCGTGAGGTGATGGGTTGACGGCGAATTAGAAACGCCGCCAGAGAACTACTTCTTCTTGGCGGCCTTGCGGGCGCGCTTTGCAGGCTTTGCAGCCTTTTTCGCGACCTTCTTAGCAGGTCGCTTAGCGGCCTTCTTAGCGGTGCGCTTGGCAGGCTTTGCAGCCTTCTTAGCAGGCTTTGCAGCCTTCTTGGCAGCCTTCTTGGCAGGCTTTGCAGCCTTCTTGGCAGCCTTCTTAGCGGTGCGCTTCTTCGCAGGCTTTGCGGCCTTCTTGGCAGGCTTTGCAGCCTTCTTGGCGACCTTCTTCGCGACCTTCTTAGGGGCGCGCTTCTTTGCAGCCTTCTTCGCAACCTTCTTAGGGGCGCGCTTCTTTGCAGCCTTCTTCGCAACCTTCTTAGGGGCGCTCTTCTTTGCAGCCTTCTTCGCAACCTTCTTAGGGGCGCTCTTCTTTGCAGCCTTCTTCGCAACCTTCTTAGG
>JBLHKB010000354.1:0-7492 GCA_047619315.1 Polyangiales bacterium | reverse complement strand
CGACGTGGACCAAGAGGCTAGGCCGACCGTCGAGGCGAGTCCCGCCACCGTGGCGGTGGACCCGAGCAACCTCGAGACCCTCCCGCGCGTCGTCCTCGCCGGCGGTAGCGGGGACGCGCTTCAGCGCTTTCTCCGCGCCCAGGGAATTCCCGCGGCGGAGCCCTCACGTACTTTGCAGGCCAATGTCAGCGGTGACCGCCGCTCCGAGACCATCGCTCAAGTGGGCCGCTTCGTCGTCGTCTATGGTGCAGGCTACCGCGAAGGTGCTGGCTTCGATTTCGTCACACTCCCCGTTCGTGGCTCCGGCGGCGTCCGCGAATTCCAGACGCGAGATTTCACCGGCGATGGCCACAAAGAGCTTCTCGTCGTGATGCGCCAGAGCGGCGAAAACGGAAGCCGTGACCTGTGGCAGCTCTTTTCGTTCACGGGGACCGCCGTCGAGCCACTGTTCAGCATCGAAACACGCAAAGAAACCAACCATGGCAGCGTAGAGTCGACGATTCGAGTTCGTGGCCGTCGAGGCGCGCCGACCATCGAAGTGCGCGCGGGTCGTGCACGCGGCCTAGAAGCATCGAACTTTCTTGAAGCCCCGGCGAGTGACGCTCAGGGCATCTTGTTGCCTTGGGGGCCGGTCCTAGCGCGAAGTTATCGCTGGGATGGTGAGCGCTTTGCCGTGACGAATGAACGAGCGAACCCGAGGCCGGCGACGGCGGCGGCGACTCCAGCAACAAACGCAGCGCCGCGCGCGCCAACTCCGCCGCCGCGCGCAAACATTCAAGCCCTCGTGACTGCAGCGCGCAGAGCCGAGAACATTCCTCGCCGAACCCGCGCGAGTTTTTCCGCGGATGTGAACCTCGCCGAGGACGGCACCGCCGAGCGTCTAAACGTGTTTGGCAACGCCATCGTCGTCGTTGGAACCGCCTTCCGTGGTGGCAACAGCTACTTTCACTACGCGATCCCCGCCGACGCCGGACGCCTCCTCGACGTCAGCGCCGCGGATCTCACCGGTGATGGGCGCGCGGAGATTCTGATCCGCGCAGCGCAGCAGCTGGGTGATGTGGAGCGGGAAGTGCTCATCGTGCACCGGTTCACCGCTCGCGGAGCGTTTCCGCGGATCCTCATGACCGAGGTCGGCCGTAAGCGAGGCGAGAACCGCGTGAGCAACCGCGTGGATGTTGCCGGTGGACGGCTCCGGATCCTCCCGGGCCGCGCGCAAGGGTTCAACGCAGAATCGTGGCCTTGGAACGATGCTCCGGGTGAATCCGTGCTTTTACCCTGGCGGGACCAGCCCCGGACCTATCGCTTCACGGGTGGTCAGCTCAGGTAGGCTCTGGACGCTCTCCTCGTTGGCCGTCTTGAACTGCGTTCGTCCTGAGGCCATGGTGTACATATGCTTCCCCGACCCGAGCTCGCGCCCGCGGCGCATCCCCTCGAGCGTCTGCCGGAAGAATGGAGTGAAAAGCTCATTCAGTGGGGTGAACCGAAGTTTCGGGGCGCCCAGGTTTTTCAGTGGATCCATGGCCGAGGCGTCCTCGACCCCCAGAAGATGACGAACCTCCCGAAGTCCCTGCGAGCGCGCATCGCCGAAGAGCTCGGCCAAATGCCGCTTCGAGTGGTCGAAGGAAGACGCTCGACGGACAATACGCGGAAGCTCTTGGTGCGACTCAGCGATGAGCGCGACATCGAGACCGTGCTCATTCCCCAGCTAAAACGCGATCCCGATGTCGCTCTGGAGGATCGTCGCGGAGACAACGATCAGGGCCTCGTCCCCTCGCACGTCGTCACCCAGTGCATCTCGAGTCAGATCGGATGCGCGATGGGCTGCGTTTTTTGCGCCAGCGGTGTCGCCGGCCTTCAACGTCACCTGAGCGCGGCGGAGATCGTGGGCCAGCTCTTGGTGGGTCGCTCTCTCCTCGAAGGCGACGAGCACCTTCGCAACGTGGTGTTCATGGGCATGGGCGAGCCCCTTCACAACTACGACGCCGTCGCGCGCGCGTTGGTCCTGATGACGCACCCCGACGGCTTGGGGCTCTCGACGCGACGAGTCACGCTCTCGACGTCCGGGCTCATCCCGCAAATCGATCGACTCGCCAAGGACTTCGAAGGCAAGGTCTCCCTCGCGATCTCGCTCCACGCCGTCACCGACGAGAGCCGTTCGGCGATCATGCCGATCAATCGGAAGTACCCGCTCAAAGATCTCGTCGCTTGTCTGAAGCGCTACCCACTTCCGAAGCGCAGACGAATCACCCTTGAGTACACGCTCATTCGTGGCGTCAACGACAACCCGGACGACGCGGGCAAACTGGCGAAGCTCATGAAAGGCGTTCCCGTGAAGGTGAACGTCATTCCGATGAATCCGATTCAGGAAAGCGACCTCGCGGCGCCCGATTGGGATGGCGTAGAACACTTCTGCTCACGTCTTCGCGACCACGGTCTGACGGCCACCGTTCGGCGCGAACGTGGAAGTGACGTCGCCGCCGCCTGCGGCCAGCTGGCGCTCTACGGAAACGACGGCAAGCAGGCGGAGCGCAAGCGACGACTGCCCCAGACGTCCTAGCGTTCGAGGGCAATCTCTTTGCTCTAGCTGCTAGACGCTCACGCCGAAGTCGCGGAGGGCGCCTTCGAGGCTCGTCTTTCGGTCGGTGCTCTCTTTGCGCTGCCCGATCATGAGCGCACAAGGGACCTGGTACTCGCCGGCGGGGAACTTCTTCAGACGTGTTCCCGGAATCACCACGGCGCGCGGCGGGACGTGCCCCTTGTACTCGACGGGCTCGCTCCCGCTGACGTCGATGATGCGCGTGGACGAAGTCAGTACGACGTTTGCGCCGAGAACCGCTTCGGCACCGACGCGCACACCTTCGACGACGATGCAGCGACTTCCGATGAAGGCGCCATCTTCGATGATCACCGGGCTGGCGCTGGGGGGCTCAAGGACTCCGCCGATGCCGACGCCGCCGCTGAGATGCACATGGGATCCGATCTGTGCACAGCTGCCGACCGTCGCCCAGGTGTCGACCATCGTGCCGGTGCCAACGCGTGCGCCGATGTTCACGTAGCTCGGCATCATGATGGCGCCGGGCTCCAAGTAGCTACCAAAGCGTGCGACGCCCGGTGGCACCACGCGTACGCCTTGCGCCGCGAGGTTTCGCTTGAGAGGGATCTTGTCGTGGAACTCGAAGGGGCCAACCTCCATCGTCTCCATCTTCTGCTGACCGAAGTACATCAGGATGGCCTGCTTGACCCACGCGTGCACGACCCAGTCGCCATCGACGGGCTCCGCCACCCGCAGCTCCCCCGCGTCGAGGGCAGCGATGGTCTGCTCGACGGCGGAAACCACTTCGGCTTCGGCGCGACGTGACTTGTCTTGGTAGGCGGCCTCGATGAGCGCGCGGACGGAGTTGGGGTCGGTCATGAGGCTGGCGTACCCGTTCTCAAGGCGGCCATCAAGGTTCTCTTGGGGTTGTTGCTCTCCTGCGCCCTCTCCCCGCATTTCTTGCACCAGGACCAAGAACAGGCCGAACCACCTCAACCATCGAGCGTCGCGCGCTCATGCGCTCAGGGGACACCGCGCATTCGAAAACCCCGCCGCCCTGACGGCGCGAGGCACACGCAATTCCTTCGTCGGCGCGAGCGCGCTCCTCGAAAAGAGCCTGTTCCGTCGCGCTCGCCTCGAAAGTGTAGCTCGGACGCGGAAAGAGACGCGGCGATAGACGTTGCAGAGGCTCTCCCACCAGGCGAGCGACGCTATCCCACGCAAAGCGTCGGGAGGCCGCTTCGATGAGAAACTCATTCCCCTCCACGCGGCCCTGAATCGAGAGCGTCTCTGAGGGTCCTTCCTCATCCCCCAGCCCTACGCTGATCGTCGCGGCGCCTTCAAACTCCCGGAAGAGCGCCGGCGCGTTCGAGATGTCGTGTGTCGGTGGGACGAGGAGCATCTGACGCTCGCCCTCACCCTCTGGCCAGAAGACACGAAGGAAGGGTGGCTCGAAGCCACGGTCAGACGCCGCCTCTTCGCCGTCGAGGCGAACGTAGACAGCCCTCAAGGGATTACCCGAGGCATCCAGGAGGCCGACGAGTGTTTCGACGAGCGTGTCCAGCGGGAGACGTCCCGCTGAGTTTCGGAGGCGCGGTGATGAGAGCGCTTCATGTGCGCGCCACGCCGCTTCGGCGGCTTCGTAGGGTCCGGCGCTCGTCAGCATCGCCGCCGCGAGCGCTCCGTTTTCCGTCACGCCGTCCTCCTCCAAGAGCGCGGGGAGACGGTGCGGCGCGGCGGCGTGTGCGGCCATGCGCCGAAGCAAACGGATGCGGTCTGTGCCGCGAGTTTCTGTGAGGTGCGCGTCGAGCCACGGCAAGACAGCCAGTGCACAGCCGTGCTCGATGCAAGCCTTTGAACACTCGATGAGGAAGCGACGCACCTCATGGTGCGCAGCGGCGACTCGACCCACCAGACGGGCCAGCTCTCTTCGGGCCGGTTCGCCCCGAGCCGCGGCTTCCTCCGACCAGAGCGCAAGCTGGATACGGATCGAATCCCAGTCGTCCATGCGGATCCGCTCCACGGGCAGAGGCCGCTGAGCCTGCGCGAGCTCGAGCATGGCTTCACGTCGAAAACGCTCGTCCTGGGCACGAAGCTCCGCGTCATCTCCGCGGAAGCGCCGAACGCTCCAAAGGTGACCATCGAAGTGCTCGTGGCGGAACCCCGGGGAAGGCGGATTAGACGTACCGAACACCTCGCGAGCGATGAGCACGTGTAGCTCAGTCGCGTTCATCCGGTGAAGCGCGCCATTCTGTGAGAGCCCTTGCTCGACGACCTCAACATCATGAACTGGCTCACATCGAGCCGTGTCATGGCCGAAATGATGCCAAAAGTGGGCGCCGACGCCGATGCGGCGCGGACCTAAGATCCAGACCCTCGGGGTGGCGCAGTCGCCGGTGCAGATCTCCTGCCACGGCTCGCTGACCCGAATCGCGTTCGTCGACGCGATAAAGGTCTCTGCTGGAATGCTGAGCTCCGCCTCCGCACGCCACGCACGGTCCACACGTACTTGCGCCCAAGATACCACCCCGGGCTCCCAGGCCATGTCGTGCGCCTTGGAGAAACCTCTTAGAATTCCTCGCTGACGTGGTGACGCAGCACCAGGCCGGACGAGCACGCAGCTCTTTCCATCCCTCGGCAAGTTTGAGAATTCATCCCGCGTGCTCTGCACCAGAGATGCTGCCGGGGCACTTCCACAGCCTCCAAGGAGGCTAAAGAAGAAGACTCCCAAAGCCATTCCGTGTGCACCTGAGGGAACTCTCAGCATCGAGGCAAAGTATACGAGAGCCGCCGAACTTCGCCCAGCGAGCCGGAGATAGCTTGGGTTGATTCCCAAGCGATCTTGGCTATATGGCGTCCGCCTGGGCTGAAATATGCCTCGGACTACCCGCCAATCCGGCGGTCACAAACTTGAGGACAACCCAATGGCGACCGAACGAACACTTAGCATCATCAAACCTGACGCCGTCGAGGGCAACCACGTGGGCGCCATCTTGAACATGATCGAGAAGACCGGTCTCAAGATCGTCGAACTGAAGATGCTCCAACTCTCCAAAGAACAGGCCGAAGGCTTCTACGCCGTTCACAAGGAGCGCCCTTTCTTCGGCGAGCTTGTGGAGTTCATGATGCGTAGCCCCGTCGTTGTCAGCGCCCTCGAGGGTGACGACGCCGTCGCGAAGTACCGCACCGTCATGGGCGCAACGAACCCAGCCGAAGCCGACGAAGGAACTATCCGCAAGTCCTTTTCCAAGAGCATCGGCGAGAACTCCGTTCACGGCTCCGACTCCCTTGAAAACGCTGGCATCGAGATCAAGTACTTCTTCAGCTGAAGTCGGCTTGTTCGAAAATCAGGCGTGGACCTTCGGGTCTGCGCCTTTTTTTCGTTGCGGCGAAGCGCGCGACTTGTGCAGATCGGGTCGCGGGTGGTTTCTTGCGCAATGGCCACAGCGGACCCCTGTCTTTTCGTCATCTTTGGCGGAACCGGCGACCTTGCACGACGGAAGCTTCTCCCCTCCCTTGCACGTCTGCTTCACAGCGGGCACGCGAACTCCAGGACGCGTATCGTCGGTGTCGGTCGAACGGCTGATGAAGAAAGAACGTTTCGCACAACGATTCGCGACCATCTCACCGAGTACCGCGTCGACGAGCCCACATCGACGTCGGTTTTAGAGCGGCTGCACTATGCCTACCTCGGCGATTGGGACGGCGGCGAAGACCCCGAAATGGCGCGGCTCAAACAAGAACTCGATGTCATCGCAGCCGACCACGACATTGGCGACAACCGAGTCTTCTATCTTGCGTTACCGCCCAGCATCTTTGCGCAAACCGCGGAGAGGCTGAGCCGCGCCGGCATGAACACGTCCCGTGCCCAAGGGGAAAGTGCACAGGGTGGCTGGCAGCGAATCGTGGTGGAAAAACCCTTCGGTCGAAACCTTAAGACCGCGCGCGAACTCAACGCGACGCTTCACGAGCACTTCGACGAAACGCAGATCTATCGAATCGACCATTACCTCGGCAAAGACACGGTTCAGAATCTTCTGACGTATCGCCTTGCCAATGCCCTCATCGAAGGCAGCTGGAACAGGGACCGTATCGAATCGGTCCAGATCACCGTGGCGGAGTCCCTCGGAGTAGGCTCCCGCGCCGGCTACTACGACAAATCTGGAGCACTTCGAGACATGGTGCAGAACCATCTGATGCAGCTCCTGACGCTCGTTGCGATGGAGCCGCCGACGGCCTTCGCGGCCACGCCGATCCGCCGGGAGAAGATCAAGGTGCTGGAGTGCATCGAGCCGTTGACGGAAGAGAACGTGATCCGTGGACAGTACACGGCGGGCCACGTGGAGCATCGAGACGCCATCGCTTACCTCGACGAAGAGAACATCCCGGACGACTCGAGCACGGAGACCTTCGTCGCGATTCGCCTCTTCATCGACAACTGGCGCTGGAAAGGCGTCCCCTTCTTTCTGCGCACGGGAAAGCGCATGCCGAGTAAGACCTCTCAGATCGTGATTCGATATCGTGACGCGCCGGTCCGTTTTTTCGAGAGCGTTGGCTGCCACCGAGACACCTCGGACCTTTTGGTCATCACCCTTCAGCCTTCCGAGGGCTTTACCTTTCACCTCGACATCAAGATGCCCGGTGAACCCTTTGAGCTGCGGCGCGTTCCCATGCGCTTCGCCTACGCCGACACGGGCAAGCCTTTACCCGACGCCTACGACACACTTCTGCAAGACATCATGGAGGGCGATCAAACGCTCTTCGTTCATGCCGAAGAGACGGAACTCTCTTGGAAGATCTTTCAGGACTTTCTCGACCGGCCGGAGAAACCCCTCGAATATCCTGCTGGAACGTGGGGACCTCCAGAGGCGAAAGAGTTTGCGATCCCGCACGAGGAGATCTGGCAGACGCGACCCACGAACCTGCCACCGGGCGGCCACAAGCAGTAGTGCCCGTAGG
>JBLHKB010000353.1:0-7514 GCA_047619315.1 Polyangiales bacterium | reverse complement strand
ACACCTGGGAACGACGTTCGCTGGGAACCGCTTCGCGAGCTTCGCCCTGAACATCACGGAGATCGCCGCCTCGAGGGATGGCTGCTGACGGGATGGGGAGTCGTCAGCGCCTTGGGCGGCCTAGTGATGTCCATCGCCGGTCGAAACGATGCCTTCTGGCTCAGCCAAGGACTGACCACGCTCTCTTTCGCCGCGTTCAATATCCCTCTAGGAATTGGGCTCATCGATGTGGGTGGATCACGCCTTCGAGACATCCAAAACGACCGCTACGGCGAGCTCCTCCTCTACGATGAAGTTCTGGAGGCCGCAATTTCGGCACAGACAGCAAAACGCGTCAGCCTCGCCGTCAACGGCGCGCTCGACGTGCTCTACATGGTTGGGGGTGCGCTCCTCGTAGGGCTCGCGAGCCGAACCAGCTCCCGGAACACCGCCGCGGGTGCAGGTTGGGCGATGATCGGCCAAGGCGCTGTCCTCCTCGGTCTCGATATCTACGGCGTCATCGAAGCATCACGGCGTGCCGGGGAATTACGGCGAATTCGGCCTTAGTAATTAAAAAGACGACTTGGTTTGGAAATCGACATGGGTCGGAACGACAGCTGGATATGGACACAAGCCCTATCACCGCTGGAGAGTTTATGCGTCGTCTACCCACTATTGTTGCCTTCGGAATCGCCCTGGGGGCCACCGCAGGATGCACCACATCGACGGTCATCGATGAAATCGTCGAGCCCGTCGCGGAACGTCCCGTCTCCGAGCTTGGCGTCGCGGGCGAATTCGCCGAACAGCTCGTGGGACCTGAGGGCGCAGAACTTCAGCTCGGTGAGGCCACGCTTCGAGTTCCCGCCGGCGCCGTCGACAATGAGACCCTGGTTCGCATCACGATCGAAGACGCGGACATTCCGCCGGGCTTCCGCGCCTACTCGCCGGTCTACCGCATCGAGCCGGCGCTTGGGACTTCGACCCTTGAGCTCCCCCACGTCGGCGACGATGCCATCGCGACGCTCTTCTGGGCCCAACAGGATGCCGGATTCGCCGCGAGCCCTCGCGAAGCAGAGGACGGGCGCGTCAGCGCATCCCTGACCAGTGTCAGCCGAGCCTTTGTCGGTGTGGCCTGCGAGGGTGATGAGTGCTGCCGACGCGCCACGAGCGCCCTCGACGTCCTTCTGCTTTTGGACAACTCAGGTTCCATGAGCGAGGAGCAAGCGAACCTCGCCGCGGCACTCCCCGCCTTGGTCGCGGCACTCGTCACCGGCGACGCCAACGGCGATGGCATCCAGGACTTCCCGGTCATCGACTCACTTCAGATCGGGTCCATCTCGTCGGACATCGGGACTGGCGGATTTACGATTCCAACGTGCAACGAACCGAACTTTGGGGACGATGGCATTCTTCTTCAACACGGCGTCGGCGGAGGCTGTGACGCGAGGTACCCCGCAATTCAGAGCTTTGAAGGTGGAGACGCAGACTCCTTTGCACGCTCGGTGCAGTGCGTCGCGATGACCGGCACAGAGGGCTGCGGATTTGAGCAGAGCCTCGACGCCATGCTCAAGGCTGTCACGCCAGGCAACCAGCTCACACCGACCGGAGACCCTCTTCGCTTCGTTAACGGCTCACAAGGCCACGGCGACGGCGAGAACGCGGGCCTTGTCCGCGACGGATCCACCCTCGCGCTCATCAACCTGAGCGACGAAGACGACTGCTCTGCGCTGGACCCGGACATCTTCAATCGAGACAGCGCCGTGTACACCGACCCGGACCTCAACCTTCGATGTTCCCGGCACACCGAAGCGCTTCACCCCGTGTCGCGCTACTCCGACGGCTTCCTCTCTCTCAAAAGCGACCCGAGTCAGCTTGTCTACGCAGCCATCACTGGCATCCCGACGGGCATGGGCGAAGCATCCCACGCGGAGATTCTTGCCGACCCTCGTATGATCGAGATCCCCGACCCCGCCATGCCGAGTCAGCTTACGCCCGTGTGTGAGAGCGCCGCCGGAGCCGCATACCCCGCTCGACGTATCCTTCAGGTCGCCGAGCAGCTCGAAGCTGCGGGGGCATTCACCGTCGCGTCGTCCATCTGCGACACGAATTTCCAATCTGCGGCAGCCGCCATCCTAGCTTCCGTCGCAGCCAGTGCCTCCGGCTCCTGCCAGTAGACACCAAGCACTTTCGCTGAACCAAGAACGGCTCGCCCATCGCGAGCAGTTCTCTGCAATTGGTGGTGCAGCGCTTTTTGCGGTGACGCCTGCCGCAAACGACCCTATGAAGCGCGCGATGAGTACGCCGGCCCTCCGATGCAAAGACGTCGTCAAACGCTACGGCGAGTTTACCGCCGTCGACCACGTCGACCTTGAGGTTCAGGCCGGAGAGATCTTTGCTCTCCTGGGTCCCAACGGGGCCGGCAAGACGACGCTCATCGCCTGCATCACGGGCCTCGCGCGCGCCACCGAGGGCAGCATCGAAGTGTTCGGCCACGACGTCATCAGCGGCTACCGAATGGCGCGGCAGCTCGTGGGCCTCGTCCCCCAAGAGATCAACTTCGACCCTTTCTTCACGCCGGTAGAATCACTCATGATTCAGTCTGGACTGATGGGCGTGGAGCCCAACGAAGAGAGAGCCCTTGAGCTGCTGCGAACCTTCGCCCTCGAAGACCACAAGGACGCCTACACACGCCAGCTCTCCGGCGGAATGAAGCGCCGTCTTTTGGTCGCTAAGGCCCTCGTTCATCGACCCAAGCTGCTCTTTCTCGATGAACCCACGGCTGGCGTCGATGTGGAGCTTCGCAAAGAGCTTTGGACCGAGGTCCGACGCCTTCGCGACGAAGGAACCACCATCGTGCTGACGACGCACTACCTCGAAGAAGCCGAGGCGCTGGCGGACCGCATTGGGATTCTTAGAAAGGGTGAGCTCGTGGTTGTCGAAGACCGCGAAACGATGATGGCCCGAGGTGGCGGCGCAAAGAGCCTGGAAGAGATCTACGTGGACGTGATCCGCGGCGACGAAGCTGCGGAGTCCTCATGAACGTCATCTCTCTCAAGACCCTCTTTCTCAAAGAGGTTCGCCGCTTCTCCAAAGTCTGGATGCAGACGGTGTTCAGCCCGCTCATCACGACGAGTCTGTACTTTCTTGTGTTCGGCGTCGCCCTGGGCTCTCGACTTCGCGAGATCAACGGCGTTCCGTATATTGAGTTCGTGGTCCCAGGCCTTGTGATGCTGGGCATCATCAGCAACTCGTTCCTCAACTGCTCATCGAGTCTCTTCCAATCAAAGATCAACGGCACCATCGTCGACCTCCTCGTCGCTCCGATGGGCGGCCGCGAGATGCTCGTAGGCTACGTCGCCGCAGCGATGTTGCGGGCCACCATCGTCGGCACCCTTGTCTACCTTGTGGCCAGCCTCTTCACCGGATTCAAGATGGCCCACCCAGGCTGGGTCCTCTTTTTTGGCTTCAGCGTCAGCGGATGCTTCGCCTGCCTCGGCCTCATCGCCGCGCTCTGGTCCGAGAAGTTCGACCACTTGAGCATCTTCCCCAACTTCATTCTGACGCCGCTCACCTTTCTCGGCGGCGTCTTTTACTCCGTGGATATGCTGCCGGCTCCTTGGGCTCTCGTCAGCCGCGCCAACCCCATTCTCTACATGGTCAACGGCCTCCGCTACGGTCTCCTTGGCGTCTCCGATGTTCCGGTCCTCCACGCTGCGGGCTTCATCGGCGTCCTCGTCATCGTCCTCTTCTTCACCTGCGAGCGGTTGCTGTCCAGCGGCTGGAAGCTCCGCAAGTAGCGCACTTAGAAGAGGTAAGCGGCGATGGCCGCCAACGCCAAAAGCAAGCCGCCAAAAGCGAGCCCAAGCCCCAGACGCATCGTGGAATCGGGTAGACGTTTGACGGGCGCAGGTTTGACCACCGCCGCCTCGGGCTCATTCGCGGTGGGAGCAGCGGCGCTCGACGAAGGCGCTGGTGGCGGGTCGGAGGGCACAGCAAAACTACCGGTCCACTGGCTCTCCACCTCATGACTCGCGTGATGCAGAAGTCCGCGTCCAAAGGTCGCAACGCTCGAGTAGCGTTCATCCGGGTCGCGGTTGATGGCCCGTTCGATGACACAACCAAGCTCCGGAGAGATGTCCGTGATTTGGTCGAGTCGCGGCAGCTTCTTCTCGGAGATCAGCTGGAGCAAATCCACGTAGGAGTCCGCCCGGAACGCCCGCGCCCCAAGTATTAGCTCGTAGAGCATCACACCGAGCGCATATTGGTCCGCGGCGGTCCCAGCGCTGCCACTCCCGAGAAGAACCTCCGGTGCCATGTACTCCGGCGTTCCGAAGACGGACTCGCCTCTTTGCGCCAGGGTCTCCTCGTCCTTGGGCTTTGCGATGCCAAAGTCCAAAACGGTGGGATGCGGGCGTATGCCGACGGAGCGCCCAATCAGAATATTCGGTGGCTTTAGATCTCGGTGAATAACGCCGCAGCGATGCCCTTCGGCGACCGCGCTTATGATAGGCACCATAAGGTCAACAGCGGCCTGCGCGTCCATCGCTCCTTCGCGCTTCATGTGCTCGTGGAGAGTCTCCCCCTCCACGAACTCCATGACGATATAGGGCAAGCGTCGAACGATAATGCGGGTGCCCCCGAGCGACTGATCGACGTCGAAGCCTGCACCGTCCGCCGTCTCAATCCAGCCGCCGCCGATGGGCTGCAACGTCGCCTTTAGCGTTCCGTAATCGATGAGGCGGACAATGTGCGGATGGCTAAGCCGCCCAATAGTCTGCATCTCGCGCTCAAAGCGCTGCCGCTCCACATCGTCGTTGTCCGCCGCGCGATGGGTGTGAAGGATCTTGACCGCCACGCGCTGTCCGGTGGAGAGCTGCTTCGCTTCGTAGACGATGGCGAACGCGCCTTCGCCAAGCATCCGGACAATTTCATAGCGGCCATCAAGGACCGAACCGGGCGCCACGCGACCATCCGCGGGGATGCTCGTCGCCGCCGCAGGAATCGAAGGAGCTTGCAAGCGCGTCTGCAGGTGATTCTCAATCCGTGCCACGACGACGGGGAAGTCGATGGGCTTCGTCACGTAATCATTCGCGCCAAGACGAAGCGCCTCGACTACGTCCTCGCTGCTGGTCTTCGCCGTCGCCATCAGAATCGGCAGCTCAGCTCGCGGGTAGGTCTTGCGGACGTGTTCGAGCACCTCGAGACCGCTCATCCCCGGCATCATCACGTCGAGGAGCACAAGGTCGAATGGCGTCGACTCGATAAGCGCAATCGCCGCTTCGCCGCAATCCGCGGTTTGCACGTCAAACCCGCGCCGCTCGAGCCTGCGAGCGAGCATATCTCGATTGTCCTCGTTGTCGTCGACGACGAGTAGTCGCGCGCTAGCTTTGCTCATGAGCTACTCTCCACTCTAATCAAGCAAGCGCCCCGGCGAAAGCCCTAGCTCTCGGCGTTTCTGGCTGCGAGCATTTCGATCTTTGAGAGGAGACTCTCCAGGTCGATAGGCTTCGTTCCGTATTCGTCACATCCCGCGGCGAGCGCCTTCTCGCGGTCCCCACTCATCGCGTGGGCCGTCAGCGCGATGATCGGGATGTGGCTCATCGCGGGATCCGCTTTCAGGCGACGTGTCGCTTCCCAACCGTCGATCTTCGGCAAGCTCATGTCCATCAGGATGACGGCTGGCTGCTCCTTGATGGCGATCGCGATCCCCTCTTCACCATCGACGGCCTCAAGCACTTCATACCCTCGCCGGCGGAGACGGCGCGAGAGCATGTCTCGGTTGAGCTCGTTGTCTTCGACCAGCAAGATTCTCATGAGGTTCCCAAGAGGCGGAAAAGCGAGTCTGCGATGCCCGCTCTCTGGACACAGTCTAGCGCCGCCAGAACATAAGACTCCCCCGAATCCCTCGCGGGGTGCAATAAAACGTGCAAATCTTCCTCTTCGCGATGGCCACCCTGCTCCCGAAGACGCTGCTTTCCCGCCTCGTTGTCGTGACAAGCCTGGCGCTGATCATCGCGATGGGCGTGCTCCTGCTCCAAAGCAGCCGCCGGATTTCCGCTTCCATCGAGCGCGGCGAACGAGCCCGGCTGGAGGCCATCGCCTCTACGTTGGCGCTTGCCGTTGATGGCGATATTCATGAACGCATCGTGCGTAGCGTGCCCGATCGCATCGATCGCTGGAACCAAGCCCCGGTGGATCTGAAGCGACTTCAGGAACAGCTCGCCGCGGTGCGCCAACGCAATGGGCTCACCACGGCCATCGAGACCATCATCGTCGGTGACACATCACGCGTTCGAGCCGTCCCGGACCAAACGTGGCCCGGTGCGATGCTCGTCATCGGCTCGAGCCGTTCGAGCCCCACATTTCGTAGCGCAACATCCTACCGCCCTGCCATGGCCGAGGCCTTGACCGGGAAAGCCTCCGTCACCGAACCCTACGCCAACCCCTACGGCACCTGGCTCGCCGCCTATGCCCCGATCACCAACCGAGCTGGCGAAGTGGTTGGCCTCCTCAAAGTCGACACCTCCCTCGATCTGCTTCTCGACGCCGCCACCGAGCGTACTCGCCAGCTCGCGTTCTTCTGCCTCTTGCTCCTCGTTGTCACCCTCAGCGCCATGGTCCTCGCCGTCGCTCAGGTCACCCGCGCGCTCTCGGAGCTCGGCACTCTCGCTGGCGGATTTGGCGGAGGTGACTTCGACAGTCCGATCACGGTAAGTTCGTCTTCGGCGGAGGAGGTACGTCTGCTTGCACGAGCCCTTGAAGGCGCTCGGCGGCAGCTAGCGCTTCATCTCAAAGAGCGCGCACGTGCAGCAGAAGAGCTCACCTTGGCGCGGGACCGTGCTGAAGATGCGGCACAGGTAAAGTCGCAGTTCCTCGCCAATATGAGCCACGAGCTGCGGACGCCCATGAACGCGATCATCGGTTACAGCGAAATCCTCATCGAAGAGACCGGGGAGTTCGCGGAGCAGACCCCTCAAATCACTGCGCTCCTGAACGACCTCAGAAAGATTCGCCGCGCAGGCCGACAGCTCTTGGCGCTGGTCAACGATGTGCTCGACCTCGCAAAGGTCGAAGCGGGCAAGATGAGTGTGTTCGCAGAGCGCTTCGCCCTGAGTGAGCTCTTCGTGGAGCTCGAAGAGCTCATGGCGCCTCTCCTCGAAGGAAACGAGCTGATTTTTCGCTGCAAGGAAGAGCTCGTGATGAGCGCTGATCGTACGCGCGTTCGCCAAATACTGCTGAACCTCCTGGGCAATGCCGCGAAGTTCACGGAGAAAGGCACAATCACCCTCAGCGCTCAACCAGACGCGGACACGCTGGTCTTCGAGGTGACGGACACCGGCATCGGTATGAGCGCTTCACAGTGCGCGCAGCTCTTTCAACCTTTCACCCAGGTCGACACATCATCGACGCGCCGTTACGGCGGGACCGGGCTTGGCCTCGCTCTTGGAAAAGAGTTCACGGAGTTGCTAGGCGGCAACATCAGCGTCACGAGTGAAGTTGGAGTTGGCTCTGTCTTCCGTGTCGTGCTTCCTCGC
>JBLHKB010000352.1:0-7524 GCA_047619315.1 Polyangiales bacterium | reverse complement strand
ACTCCCGCGACGGTGGCGCCGAGAGCGTAGGGCCACTTTGCGTTGTCCTTGGGTTCCCGCTTTGGGCTGACATTCTCTTCCACGGTTTCGCCCGCGTCTGTTTTTCCCGCGCCCGTCTCGTCGTTTTCGCTCATAACTTCAGAGCTTGGCGGACGTCGGGTCATTCGCAAACGCACCCCGTATTTTTCATTCGGCGTTGGATTCGCTATGGAACTCGTGTGACCCATAATGTCCACCAGTCGAAAAAGCTCTCGTGGCTGCTTCGTCACGGAGCGAACGAGTCGGGCCTCGCCATGGACGGCGCAGGGTGGTGCGCCATTTCCGATGTCCTTGAGCAAACGAGCCTTCATCGCGCCGATTTGGAAGAGCTCGTCCGAACGAACAACAAGCAACGCCTTCAACTTCGCGGGGGGAAGATACGCGCCTGCCAGGGGCATTCCGCAGGCACGCCAGTGGAGCAAGCCGCCCTCGAAGAAAGCTGGGAGCGCTGGACCCATGACGAGAGCGTTTGGCATGGCACATCTCGCTCGGCGCTCGATTCTATCGCCGCTGTCGGCCTCACATCTCAGAAGCGCACTCATGTGCACCTGACGGAGTCCAAGAAAAGCACTGTCGCAAAACGGGCGCACGTCGAAGTCACTCTGGAGATCGACCCCCAACGGTTGCGTTCATTGGGTACGTGGATCTATCGCGCTCCGAACGGCGTTCTTTTGGCCCGCTGCGTTCCCGCAAGTTGCATAGTGGACCTCTATCCGCTGACCAAGGCGACGCGACGCGACGAAGCCGACCTGCGCCGGATCCTTGGCATTGCGTAGACGTTACTCTGCTTCGGGAGCGTCGAAGGTCGCGCGCAGGAACGCCATCAGGTCTGCGATCTCTTGGTCGGAGAAAGTGTCATCCCACGCTGGCATGGGTCCGATGCCCAAGAGGATTCGCAGAGCGAGAGTGTCCTGGTCACGCATCGGCACGCGGTCGTAGAGGTTCGGTCCGAAGTCGCCGGTGCCGTCGGCGCCATGGCAGCGCACACAGTTGTTCGCGAAGACGCTCTCGCCTGCCTCGGAATCGCCGGACAGCGCAAGGACTCGTTCCACACGCGAGTCGATTTCGCGACCATCGCTTACGTCTTGTCGGCTGACTTCACTGCGAATCACCTGGAAGAGGTTGTCGACGCGGGACGAGCTCCAGAGGTAGTCGCTTGGGAAGACATCGCGCTGACGCGTTCGGCCATTGAGGGGGTAGACATCTTCATCGTTGATGACCTGCTCGAGAGCGAGGGCATCTGGAATGTCATCACCATCCAAGTCGGCGCTGACAGTCGCGCCACCATGCTGATGGCAGCCGATGCAGTTGGTGCGCGCGTTTCCGCGGCCTTCCTCGACGTATGGGTTTGAGCACCAAGTTGCGCCGCCAGCGGGCATCGCGCCCATGGCTGCTGCGAGGGTAGGGTAGTCGCGGAGGCTGTCCGCGGGGTCGACGTCGCCCTCGTCGTAGTCGACGACGACGCACATCTTGTAGTTGCTCCACACCGGGTCCAGGTCGCCGAAGCTCTCCGGGCGGTCTTCACCGAAGTCGGTGTTTGGTGTGTCGCTCCACCACATCGTGACCCACGTCCAGTGACGCAGCTCTTTGGTCATCACGTGAAGCCCAGCCAAACGGTACGTCGCTCCGCTTCGAAGTCGAATCGTGACGATGTCATTATCGCCGGGTTCGGCGTTTCGGTGGCCGTCTTCCGGCCAGGTTCCGGAGTTGTTTTCGTTGAGGATCTCGCCAAGAGACTCAGCGTCGGTGTCGTACACGGGCATGCCGCGGCCAAGAACACGGACCCACTGCGCCTTCACGAGGACAGCGTCGACGGGCATCTCTTGTTCGTAGCAGAACGTGAAGTTCGCCTGGTCCGTCGGAGCCAACGCAAGGTCTGCGCTGTCGAGCTCGTCCATGCAGTCGAGAATGCTCCCGTAGTTCTCAAGCAGGTGGCGAATCGTCGCCGGCGCGTAGGTGATGCGAACGTTGCCAGCGGTCGAGCCACTGAACCCACTCTGGAGGCGGCGGGCACATTCATCTTCGGGGAGACCTTCTTCGCAAACACCAAGTTGGTTTACGTAGCGGAGAAAGCGCTCGAGGGGCCAGCGGCTCGACCGGTCCACGGCGTTGGCGTTGGCCACCTCCGCTTCATCCAGGTCTTCCACACTGAACGCTTCACGTCGCAGGCGATCAGGCCGGTTCTGAGTCTCGTACAGACCCTGAAACATGCGCTTGAAGTCGTCGACGCCGTACCAAGTCTGGAAACGAGGAACCGTCGGCACTTCGCCGTCCGGAAGCATCAGGTCTTCGGACTCCTCGGCGGCGTCAGCGAGGCCGAGCAGAGGCACCGGCTCAAGAGCACGTTGGAGAATCGCCCAACCTTCGGCACGACGCTGGGCGATGTTCGTTTGCAGGTCGCCTTCGCGATCCACCATCGTCTCGTCGGCGTTGTAGGGAGCCGCCACGCCGGCGAGGGCGCGGCCGAAGATGTCGGTCTTGCCCCCTTCGCCGTCGAGGGGGAAATCAGGTGGCGTGGGGGCGGCACCATCGGTGCAACCCGTCACGCACGCGCCAAGCAAAAGCCCGACGGCAACGAGGGTTCGAGTGAGTCGTCCGTGTTGTCCGTCGAGCGTCCGCATTACTCGCCTCGGAGTGTAAGGGCCGCGTCGGAGGCGCCCATCCAGCGCTGCCCGCCGTCGTCGTCACGGACGAGGAAGTAGAACCAGCCGTCAGACCGGAAGTGCGGGAAGAGAGCGCGGAGGTTGTCCGGCATGTTCGTGACCTGGTGTTCGCTGCCGTCCAAAAGGTCGTAGATGAAGATGTCGGAGTTCGTTCCATTGTAGACGTGCGTTACGAAGAAGCGTTCGTCGAATGAGATGTTGCCCTTGGTGCCCTCGCCACAAACCGTCGCCAGTTCCGTGCCGATGTTGATGTTGCCGAAGCCGTTGGTCTCGACACGGCGAATCACGTAGCCGATGCCTCCGCCGTCAGGGCCCGAGAGTCGGGAGATGACCGCGCGGCCGGAAGGCGAAAGTACCGAGTCACCCTCGTATGGGGATTCCACGATGACCTCTGGCTGTGGCTCGAAGGTCGTTCCGTTGAAGACCATCGGCGTGAACTTCATCGTGGCCGTGCCATCCCATGATGCCCGTGGGTTCTGACCAGCATCGCCGCCGGAGTCGCTCGTGAACTGGCTGTTGATGACGTAGTAGTCGCCACCGTTGAGGCCACGCGCTACGTGCTGGTAGAGGTTGATGCCGCTGGCGCGGATGCACTCTGGCTCGGTGAAGTCAATCGTGGTGGCCGTCTCTAGAATGCTCTGCGAGCAGATGCCGGTTCCCGAGCCGCCGCCCTGCCAGACGAAGCCACTGTTGTCCGGGAAGAACCCAGGGTCGTATGCACCGTCGATGCCGATGTGCGAGTTGCGGAGGAGGTCGGTCACCGTGGAACCGAATCCGGAGACGGTACCGCCGCCGTTTCCAACGAAGCGGCCGTCGGCGGAGGTGCGTGTCCAGTAGCTCGTGCGGAAGTCGAGTTCGGTGAGCTCGTGGATGTTTCCAAGTCCAGCGCCCCACTGGTCGTCGCGGCTGTCGAAGTTCTTGAGGCAATCCGCGCCTTCTTCGTCTCCTTCGCATCCGAACATACGAATACCGTTGTCTCGGTTCACAGCTTCCCAGCCGTCGAAGCGCATGTCTTCGATGTGGGCGAGCATCTCTGGGGAAGCAAGGTTTGGCTCACAGGTCTGCGGCCGTGGGGGCTCGATGATGACGTCGTCGATGTTGACGAGGTCGTTGTCGAACCACTTGAGAACCGTCGCGAACTCGCGCTGGCTGAGACGTGGGTGGTTGCCCTTTGGCATCGTCACGCGCTGCTTGAACTTGAGGAACTCGACCAGGTAGGCCTCGTCGCCGTATGCGCGGCGGAAGAGGTCCTGGAACATGCCGTACTGAGCCCCAGCCACGTAGATGCCCATTTTCGCCGCTTCGAAGACCGACGTTGGGTCTTCTGGAACGGAGCGCATGCATGTGACCATGGCGAGCGCTTCTTCGGAGGTGACCGCTGCGGAGCGAACGAGTCCCTCTGTAGCGACGGCATAGATGTCTTCCATCGTTGCAGGTCCGATGCCTTCGACGGCTGCGAGAATCTCCATCGATGCGAACGGACGCTCAGCGACGATGACTTCGATGGAGTTGGAGCGAAGACCCGCTTCGTCTAGTTCTGCCTCTGTCGAGTCGTTGATGAGCGCGAGAACACGCTGAGCTTCAGCCTGTGTGAACGCCACGCCGTCAAAGGTGCCGATGTCCGGGTCGGGCTCGAAGTGGAGCGCGTCGAGACGTGAGAGGTCACAAGAGGAGTCTGCTCGTTCCGTCAGTTCGAGCCAGTGGTTGAGACCGTTGTTCGACACGGAGTGACACTCGGTGCAGCGACGTGTGCTGCAGGAGCCGTCTTCGCCGTCGCAACGTGGGTCGCTGGCGTCGACGATGTTGCTGCCAAGGATCTTGGCGGCTTCCGTCGCGAGCTCCATGCCCTCGAGGTCGATGGTTGGAAGCTCACCGAGCTCCGAGTTCGGCTCGGATGGGACGTCTTCCCAGATGCAAGCCGGGTCCGATGGGTTATCGGCACACATCTGGATGAAGTTGATGGCGCGACCCACATCGGAGTCGGCCCAGCTCTCAGCGTCGAGGCCTTCAACCTCGGGTGGCATCCAAGCGTACTCGCCGAAGGTCTGGCCGTGAGCCGTCAGGCGGTTGTTCCACGCGTTATTGTTGGTGCCTTCACCGCTGTCGTTGGGCTCAAGTCGTTCGAGCCAGCTGTCCGCAAAGCGACCCGCGCCGATTCGGTGGCAGCTTGTGCAAGCTGCGGCTTCGTCGGACACAAGATGCTGCTCCATCGTCCAGCCACAGCGGCTGCCGCTGCAGACGCGATCGCGAGCGACGAGGTCGTAGGGAGCGTCGTTGAATCCAAGAGCGAAGTCCTCGTGGACGCCCATGCGAGGAATGATCGTGCGGCCCTGATCGTCGAGGGCGCCGTCGATCCACTCCGTGTGGATGAATGCGTCGCTGTCGTGACACTCGACACAGTTGATGCCGCCTGCGCCGCCTGCGCCGCCCTGAAGACCGGACCAGATGTGCTCCCAGGTGTTGGGGGAAGCTGGTGTGTCTTCAAGGTCGCCGGGGTGAGGGATGTTCTGACCGTCCATGAGGCGGTTGAGGCCATTCTGGAAGAAGCAGGTCTTACCCGTGTACGGATTCGAACCGATCATCGCGATGTCGGCGTAGACGCCTTCTTCTTCCTGCGACTTGCGGCAGAGGAGAACCCAGTGCGTGCCCTGCTCGTTGCTCGCGCTCTGAACGCGGGGGCCGTTGCTCACGCCGGTGACGGCGTTGGGCTCGCAGCTGCTGTAGATGTACTGTTGGTGGTCGCACTCGTCGTAGGTGAACCATCCGCCTCGTGAGGATCCGCGGGACTCGTCACGACCTTCAGGGAACTCGACGTTTCCGTCGGCGTCCGTGACCTGCATTGGAATCGGTGTGCCGTTGAGGCAGTTCGCCGTGCCGTAGTCGTTCTCGCCGATGTTCTCGAAGAAAGGAATCTCGCCCATCTCCGCGACACAAACCTGAGCGTATGCGCCTACGCTGGTGATTTGCTCTTCGTCGTCGCCGTCAAACTTACCGTTGTTACCTGCAACGTCCGTGGTTCGGCTGATGTCTACCTCGACCTGGCGAACGACGCCGGTGCCGTCCATGAGACAGACATCGACGATCCATGCACCGAGCATGGCTTCTTCGACCATCTCGGCGGTAGGTTCGCCGGAGAGCCACTCGATGGAGTTGTAAAGTGGTTCAAACGCTTCCGCTGGGACCGCGGGGCCCTGGAAGGTCGGCTCATCGCCGCTCAGGGTGTCGTTCTGGATCGCGTTGATGCCATCGTACATCGAAGCACAATTCAGCTCGCCGATTCCGCCGCGACGAAGCTGCGCGTGGAGCGTCTCGCTGGAGGCAATCTCGCGCGAAAGCGTAAGGCGAAGGCTCTCACTCACATCATCATATCGAATGCCGATACCGACTCGCTCAGCATCGTCAGGCCCCCCACAGGCGACAAGAGGAACGGCGAGAAGGGCCGTGATAAGAAGTGATTTTGAGGTGCTTGCGCGGAACATGGATTCTCCTGCCGAGAGACAGTGCACGGTATATGCCAGTCCTCGGTAGCGCGCTTCTGACCTAAGATCGAGGCGTGGACTCACACAAGTGGTGGTTTGATTAGCCACTCGTGGATGAAAATGGGGTCTAAAGACGCCATCTCTGTCTTTGGACGGTTCGGAGGGCTTGACTTGCTATCTAAACAGTACTGATCACGGCTTTTATCGACGAATCTGGCACCGGCAGGGTGAAAGCGACGTCCGCTCCCCCATCATCGGCGTTTCGAGCCCAAGCGCGGCCGCCATGGGCGATGGCGATGTGTCGGACCAGAGCGAGTCCAATGCCCGAACCGCGGACGTTATCCTTACGTTTACCTCTATAGAAGCGGTCAAAAATCCGCCGGTCGTCTCCAGCGTGGATACCAGGGCCATGGTCTCGGACGTGGATTTGCACGAAATCCCGAACTCGCACCACCGTGACCTCCACCGGCGTACCCGCCCCGTATTTGACGGCGTTGTCGAGCAGGTTGATGACGGCGAGCACGATCGCCTGCTCATCCAACATGAGAGGAGGCAGCGGCTCAGGGATGTGAAGGTTCACGTCCACACCCTCATGTTCGACGCGATAGCGAAAGGTCTCGATGGCGCCCTGAATGATCGCGGCGAGCTCACCTTCGCGAAGTTCGTACTTCTGTTTGCCTCGTTCGAGGGCCGAGAAGTCCAACACGTTCTCGATGAGCGTGGAGAGACGCTCTGATTCTCGTCCGATGATCTCCAGATACTGGGTTCGCTTCAGATCATTTGCGACACGACCGGAGAGAAGCAGCTCACTGAACATCCGAACGACGCTCAACGGAGTCTTGAGCTCGTGGGAAACATTGGCGATGAAGTCGCCTTTGAGAGCATTGAGGCGCCGCTCCTGCGCCGCCGCGTAGAGCAGCAAGCCCACGCCGAGGAGCAACACGGCCAGCGCGATAGCCAATAGCGCGAGGTCCGACATTCGACTGGAGCGTCCCTGGGCCTCCAATCGCGGAGCCTGCTTGGGCGCGATCTGTAATCGCCAGTTGTAGAAGGTGGTGGAGAAGCGATGCCCGACCAGATAGTCGCCGGCGTTTTCGAGGCTTGGTCCGTAGACACGACGGTTGTTCTCGCCCACCACATTGAATTGGCTTTTGCCTTCGTCCGTGGCGAAAAGTCGCGCCAATTCCTCGCGAACGACGAGGCCGGTGTCGTGGTGCGCCACGATGAAGAAGCGGTTCCCGTTTTCGACGACGGGTTTATACGCGATGAGGAAATCTTCATTGCCGATGCGCCGATGAAGATGCTTGAGCCGCCCACTCCGTAGGGTCTCCGTCTCCATCTCC
>JBLHKB010000351.1:0-7553 GCA_047619315.1 Polyangiales bacterium | reverse complement strand
GGCCGCAGGCCGATCCGAGAACGATGGACAGCACGAAGAGAAGACCAGACCACCTCAGTCGGTGAGCTTCGAGGTTCACTGTGATGTCGTGGGTCCAAGCCTGAGACATGGTGATGATGATATCACCGCGAGGCGATGCGATGAACACGCCGCCAGAGAGCGAAGAGCGAAGAGCGCATAGACGTCGCCGCGAAACGTTCGACTTCGTGAGGGGTTGTATGAAGTAGCCTCGCTCCATGAAGACCCTCGCGACGTTCGTTCACCTCACCGTCTCCCTGCTCTTCACTGTGGGATGGGGTGGCCTCGTCGTCGTCTCGGTGGCCACCAAGGGCTGGTACGACGACCTGATCGCGCCGGTCGTGATCGCTCTCATCAGCGCCGTCTACGTCGTCATCGGATTCGTGAATCGCAAGGGCTCGAACGCTGGAGCCTCGGCCCTCGGCATCATGCTGACAGTGCCACTCGTCGGAGCGGTCGCGGAGCCCTTCGACTTCGAGATGCCCGGGCTGATCATCGGCGGCGTTCCGGCCTTCTTGCTAGGGCTGTGCTGTGTCGTTCATGCCATGGAGGCGCGGCGAGAGACGGGCGTGTAGTGTGCGATCGGGCGGCAGCTGCCGCCGAGCAGCCTCGCCCTGGGAGCCGACAAGATCGCTGACGGACCGGACCACGTCGCCGCACGAGTCGGCGACGGAGTGTTCACCTGGGGATCGGGCTGGGCTGGGCTAGGCTGCGCAGCGCGGCACCGGGAACACAGAGCCGAACCGTCTCCGAGGCCGTGCGCTTCCCATGAAGACCGAAGACCGAAGACCAAAGGCCAAGTGCGACGAGCCACCTAGGCGCCGAAGAAACCAGCGAGTGAGCGAAGGAGCTCGCCGCCGAGGAACACTCCGAGGCAGACCATCGGAATGAACCCAACGATGGAACCGATTAGCATCGTCCGAAACGACACGCGCGTGGTGCCCATCATGAACAACGCGGGCTGGCTGGTGTAGGTCAGCAGACGAAACACGATCATGCCCCAGACGCCCCGCTCGACGAGCCACTCCTCGTATCTCAGGAGCCGCCCTTTGAGCCGCGAGCGCACCCAGTCGTACGCGACGAAGCGCGCGAAGAAGTAGCAGACGCACGCGGACATGACCGCGCCCGTCAGAGCGATGGGCACAGCGAACCAAGGCGCCCAGATCAACCCCGCCGCGGCGGTGAAGATGTGCGACGAGACCCCCACTGGCTGAAGCGCGGCGAAGGCCAGGAGGAAGCCCAGGACGCCCCAAGCCCCGCCCCCTTGAACGCGGGCGACGATGTCGTCGATGGTCACGTCGTCGAAGGCGCCGCTGAACAACACGACGCAGACAAGGACGATGAACACGGCGGCGAGGACAACACGCGGCGCGTTGCTCCGAACAGGGTCCGGCGCATCCTCCTGCGGCTCCGCATGAAGCGTGTCGTGCACGGCTGGAGTGTAGAGGCACACGGGGTCAGCGGCGACCGCCGAGTCACTCTCGCCCCACCATGCCCCACGCCGCCGACGCTCATGGTAGCCTGCCCCGCGTGCGATACCTCCCCGCCCTTCTCCTCGGTGCTACCGGGGGCGCGGCAGAATGACGTTCGACGATGTGAACGAAAGCGAGCTCGACGAGGATTTGCTCGCGGCGATCGCCGTTCGCCGGCTTAGCTCTCTTCTTTCACGCGCTTCTTCAACTCCGCCAGCTCATCGTCGATGGCACGCGCGTCTTCCTTCCGCGCCTTCGCCTCCGTGCGCACTCGGACCTTCTCCGCCTTCGCGGCACGCTTCGCTTCTCGTTTCGCAGCACGCGCGGCTGCGCGCTGAGCGGCGGGGCTGGGTGGAGGCGTGGGCGCGTCTGTGGCGTCGCGCACTTTATCCATGCCTTCGCGGGCGACCTCTCGGCCCACTTCAAGACCGATGCCGGCCACTATCCAATTGAGCAGTCCCATCGCGGCGCCTCCGTGCTGGAAGATACGCTAGCGCTTCAGAAACATCCCCTGAGAGCTGTCGATCCACGTTCATTGAGCTTCGGGCGCAGCGCTCGGCGCTGGTGCTTCCTCGGCGTTCGCCTCATCGGCTGGTCCCTCTACAGCCGGTAGTTCGGCGGCCGGGCGGTAGCTGCGGTAGCCGACGTCTTCGCACTGCGCCTGCCGCGCCGCGCCTTCCTCGCCGACTTGCGCATACATCGCGTCGAGATCCGTACGAAGCTCCGACCACTCTCCTCGTTGGCATAGGGTCTCGATGACGGGAATTCGGGGAAGGAGGTGCGAAACACCCTCGTGCGCAAATCCGACCTCCTCCGGGTTGAGCTCTCCGCGTCCCATGCGCAGTGCCTGGATCCCAACTTCGAAGCTCTGCAAACGGATGCGGTCGCCGTCGACACGAGCGGCGAGATGCGCGCAGCAAACGTAGTGCTCGACCTGATCGCGACCGTCCGCGAAGGCCTGGCACGGATCCAGGTCGGAGTGACTCACAGGGTGAATCGTTTGAAACAAGACTTCTTGCGAGCCGCAAAGGTGAAGCTGGCTTTCCTCCCAGCTGGGCCCTTCTGAGCAACCCACGCTCAGCGTGACGGTCAAGAGCGCAAGTGGGACAAGTGTACATTCTAATTTCATGATGTTCCGATATTGGCGAAGGGATGCTCTCCACACGAGCTGTTCAAGGGGCTCCCTTGTAAACATGACGGCGAGCACTTCGAGTTGATGGTCTTCTTAGTGGTTGATGCGACGGCGCTGCCTTCACACGCCACCTGTGCAGGGAGGCTTCCAACGCCCCGGCGACCGTAAACAAGACAACGAGAGCGTTCACGCGGGGATCACGGGCTTTCCCCCATTGCCTGTTCACGCTGACGCTCAAGCATCCATGGTTCCGTCGTCGGCTGAACGCCCCAGCCACAGAGAGCGCTGACGTCATGGAATCGATCGTAGGTCACACTAAGAAACGCCTCGCCTCCGGAGTGGCGAATTCGAGTCACGCCTCCTCGCGACAAAGTAGCGAGGGCTCCCATTTGAATATCCCGCCAGCCCGTGGTCGCGACGTAGCCCAGAATCGCCACGCGCATTTGTTCTCGTTCGTGAAGGCGCATCGCACGCTCACCGTCTTCCATCTCATGAAGCTCGGCGAGGTCACCCTCCTCTGTGCACTGGGCGTCTTGAGCTGCGACCTGCTGCGCCGCAGATTCCAGAAGTGCAGGCGACAACGGGACCAATACCTCGTTCGACGTGGTTTGAGGGTGTACCTGTGCTCCGGCGCAGGCGTTCCCGAAGACACCGATCAAGCTCACAGCGAGCAACAGACGAAATGAGGTAAAGTTCTTGTGAGTCATGGGGCCCTTCAGCCTACTAACGCAGCCCTGCGGTGATCGGCGCAGGAAATCTGCTTTTAGCGGCGAAGTCGTCGAGCCCTGCTCGATTCGCAGTATCCCTCAGCCCTCCGGCGGCGAGCTCGGGCGAAACGAGCTCGCGTGGATGCCGTGCTTCTTCAGCAAGCGGTAGAAGCTCTCCCGTTCGACCCCCGCGTGGTGTGCCGCTTCGGCGACGCGACCTTCATGGTGCTTCATCACCGCCTCCAGGTAGCGCTTCCCACTCTCGTGCCGAGCGATCTCCAACGCCTCGGCCCACGTCGATGACGCCCAGTGTGCGCCGGCGGAGAGCGTGTCTTCTCCACGGGTAAGCTCAGGCGGCAAGTCGGATACTTCGATGGTGTTGCCCCGCGAGACCACATACGCGCGCTCCACCGCGGACCGCACCTGCCGCACATTCCCAGGCCACTCGAAGCCGTTCAGCGCAGCCAGAGCTCCCTCACTCAACGTCTTCACGCCGCGCGTGCGCGAGCGCTCCGCTTGCTGGGCGAGAAAGTGAAGCGCCAAAAGTTCGACGTCCTCTTTGCGTTCCCGAAGCGGCGGTATGCGAATGAGCGCGACGTTAAGGCGGTACCAGAGATCCGCGCGAAACGTCTCTTCGGAGACCATCGCCTCAAGGTCACGGTGCGTCGCCGAGATGAGGCGAACATCGATGGGGCGCTCCTTGGATTCACCGACGCGACGGATCGCGCGCTCTTCAAGTGCACGCGTCAGCTTCGCTTGAAGCGAGGGGCGCATGTCGCCGATCTCATCCAAGAACAGACTCCCGCCGTCGGCCTCTTCAAACAGACCGCGGCGGTCCGACGTCGCGCCGGTGAAGGCACCCTTGGCGTGACCAAAGAGCTCGCTCTCGAGGAGCTCCGCTGGAATGGCCGAGCAGTTGATCCCAATGAATCGCTTCGACGCGCGAGGGCTCAGGTCATGCACCGCGCGGGCCATGCGCTCCTTGCCCGTGCCGGTCTCCCCGAGCAGAAGCGTCGTGACATCGCTGTCGGCAATTCGGCGCACCAAGTCCGCCAGCTCCTTCATCGCGGCGGAGCGACCGACCATCCCGGGGAGCACCTCGGCGCCCTCCAGGTCGTTCGATTTTTGCGTCTCCGCGCGGCCAAGCGCCTGCAAAAGCAACGCACGCGCCGCTGCAGGTTCAAAGGGCTTCTCCAGGTAGTCAAAGGCGCCAAGCTTCACCGCTTCGACGGCCGTCCCCACCGACGCGTACGCGGTCATCAACACAAACTGTGCGCTCGGACGCGCTCGCTTACACTCGCGAAGCACGTCGATGCCAGACAGGTCCGGCATCCGCAGATCACAGAGCACGACGTCCACGGGTTCCCGCTCCAGGATCTCGATAGCGCTCGTGCCATCTTCCGCCGTCAGCACCCTCATGCAGTCCCCCATGACCTTGGCCATGAGGCGCAGCATGTTGCGTTTGTCGTCGACGACGAGGAGCGTTGGTTTGTCTTCGGTCATTCGGCTCTACGCTTCTAGCTGGTGAGTCGCGGTGGGTCCGCGGGGGTTGCGACGAGGGGGAGCTGAACGCGAATCGCCGCGCCCTCGCCGCTCGGCGTGTCGACCACTTGGATCGTGCCCTCGTGCGCGCGGACAATTCCCAAACAGACCGCAAGCCCGAGGCCGCTGCCGCCGCGCCGCTTCGAGAAGAACGGCTCGAACACGAGCTGCCTGAGACTCTCCTCGATGCCCACGCCCGCATCACGAACTTCGATGCAGTAGTGCTCACCATCCACGGTCCCGAGGAGCGAGATGGGCGTGTCCGCCGGCGACGCTTCCCCCGCGTTGGACAGCAGATTTAGCAAGACCTGACCGAGTCGCCCCCCATCCACGACTAGGTCGCCCTCCGCGGCCTGCACTTCGACGACTCGGCCTTGTCCCGCAGGCGTGTCCAAGAAGCGCGCCTTCGCCGTGGCGAGGAGCGCCGGCATGTTCACCTCTTCGGCCAGCAGTTCGCCAGCGCGCGCGTAAGAGAGCAGGTCATGAGCGATGCGCTGACACTGGCCCGCCTCTTCGTCGAGGATAGCGAGCTCTTCGCGAAGGACCGCGGGATCACCGTCCGGCGTCATCGTCTTGAGGTAGCCGCGGATGATCCCGATGGGGTTGTTCAGCTCGTGGGCGACGCCGGCGGCGAGCTGTCCGATGGCGGCCATTCGCTCTTGGCGCACCAGGCGCTGCTCGCGAAGGAGCAGCTCGTCCGCCATCGCGTCAAAGGCGACGCCGACGGTGCCGAGTTCACCGGGCCCAACCTGTCCCACGCGTGTCTTAAAGTCGCCGCCACCGACGCGGCGCGCGGCGCTGGTCAGCACCACCAGTGGCTTGAGCACAGACGCCCGCAAGCGCACCGTAAAACCAACGGCGAGGGCCAGAACGAGTAGTACGCAAAACCCGCCGCCAATGAGGCCCATGCGCGTCGTGTCCGTGGCGCGATCGTGGGCATGCGCCATATGAGACGCGACGGACTGAGCGAGGACATCGGCATGTTCCGCAGCCGTGGCTCCAAGCACCGCGAGCTCTCGATGAACGCGGCGGACCTCTTCTACGTCACCAAGACGCGCCGCCGGCAACGCAGAAGACCGAAGGAGCTCATCGATCTCGCGCAGAGCGCTCTGCAGCTCGGCGAGCCGCGCTTGCTCCATCTCAGGGACGTCCGGAGCAAGTCGCTCGATGTACGAGGCGACCTGCGCCTGCCACTCCTCATAGTGCTCGAGATTCGAGCCGCCCTCGAAGGCCGCAATCCCCACGTGAATCGACAGCTCACGAACCGACGTCGCCAGCTCCCGGCCCTGCCGAATGGAGGTCTCGTCGTGGCGCATCTCGTCCACGGTGCCGCCCACGTCGTTGATGACCGCGACGAGCATCGCGCACATCAAGATGGACACGAGGGCAACAGAGCCAAAGCCGATAGCCAGCTGGCGAGCGATAAAGGGCGGCGATGTGAGCGGTTCAGGCATTCCGTGAAGAGCGACGATACCTCAGGGTGCTCCCTGGACCAGCATCCCGCACGTCAACCCTTGAACCAAGTACATCCGGCTTCGGCCACACGGCGCTGAGAGACGACATCTGCGCCTCGTCGTGCTCCGCATTTCCCAAAAGAACACGGGACCAGCGCGGGTCCAGTTCCACCATCGGCATTGGCGCCTGTTCTTGGAGTGACAAAAAACGCCCGCGTATTACCCCATCGCGGCGGACCTCTCGCTCTGACCCGTCGCCCAGTCGGCGGGGTCCCTTCCTTGATCGCAGGCGCACGAGCGGCGGCCCCTTCCGTGGTACCGACCAGCCGAACTTCGAGATCGTTGTAGAGGAAGAGCTGCGGCGGGTAACTCCGAGTTTTCTTTCACGCGTGTTTCTACGGAAGCGACCGATTCCTTCACGACTGATCATTGGACCGTCGCGCGGCGCTTGCGTCTCGAGCGCTGCGGTCATCGAATCGCGTGCCGCGACATTGCTCGCCCGCCACTCTCCCTTGAGCGCCTCGAAGAGCATCCCAACGATCGAGTGCGAATGCGTTTCAAGAGCGCGTGGAAAGACGGCACTCACTCCGTGTTGCTCGACCCCCTCGACAACATCCGGCCGTCTGTGTGCCCTCATCCCGCCACCGCGCTTTCACATGCTTCGCTACCACGGCGTCCTCGCTGGCCACTCGCGGGACCGCGCGGAAGTGGTCCCGCAAGAATCGGCGTGGGTCCACGCCGGCAACCTGCGATGCCACTAGAATTGCTTTACGTGTGGCTGAGTTAGGGATTCCATTGGACACGCTTGTGGTCATGACGGACATTGTCGATGACGACCGTGGCCTATTCGGTATAGACCAATCGGTTCGCGCGGGTTCGCTGAGCCTACGAACCCGGGGGAAAATCGGCGCTGCGGGCGTTAGCGAAAAAATTCTTCGGGAGATTGTGGACTATGCCGTGACCCATCGCCCGTCGCCCATCGCCAACAGCTGTCGCGGCGAAACGCCTACAACGTTAGAAGTGACAATCGCCTTACGGCTTCAAAGGAAAGAGTATAATCCAATGAATACGAGAACTCAGGTCAACGAGGGGGGCTGTACATGTGGTCATGTACGTTATCAGGTGGTGGAATGTCCCCTAATCGTGCATGGCTGCCACTGCCGGGGCTGCCAGAAAAACTCGGGTTCTGCCTTTGCGACCAATGCCTTGTTTGAGGCCGAACGGGTCA
>JBLHKB010000350.1:0-7572 GCA_047619315.1 Polyangiales bacterium | reverse complement strand
CGCGCATCTCCGACACGACGGCGATGGCCAAGTCAGTATGGCTCTTTCACATGGATGCGCCGACCACGGAGCTCGTCGACCGTGCCCTGGCAACGCCCGGACTACGGGTCGTTGACGGCGCAGACAGCGACAGCGAGGAGAAAGGGCCCGACGTTCTTCTCATCGACTTGGACGCCGGCGATACCGCGGACTGGTCCCGTCTAAGCGACGCCGGGGAACAGTATCCCTCGACTGTGCGAGTAGTGTTTTCGGAGCGCGATCTTCGTGCAGAGGCAAAAGCCGCGCAGATTCACTTCATTCGTAAACCCGTCGACCTTGAGCGACTACGTCTACTCGTCGCTGACCTGACGGAGCCTTCGATCAAGGCCCCGACGCCCAGCGTGGACTAGTTGACTTGAATCGTGGCGCTGCCGCGCGGAGCTGCGCGACGACGCCCATTTCCGCGACGACCGCGTGGAGCGGCCCGGCGACGCGTGCGTCGCGCGGGTTGCCGACGTCCACCCCGGCGTCCGCCCCGGCGTCCACCTCGAACGACAACGCCGCGACGACGTGCAGGCTGTCGCCGCGGTCCTCGTGCACGGAAAATGCAGCCGGTGCCAAAGAACGCCATGAACGCCATTGCCAGCATGAAAAAGAACGAGCGGCGGTCACCGTTCGTTGACTCAAGAAAGTCGACTGAATCTGTATCGTGCTTCACGGGCTAAGGGTCGCAGATCGGTTTGCGCGTGTAAACAGCAGGCGATTTTGTGGTCACTCGATGTCGATGGTCGCCGACACCGACACAAACCAGCTGCTCACGTCATAGGTGCCTGGGCACCCTCCCCCGGCGACGAGGTCTCCAGCTTGCTCTCGGGGGCGGTCCGATTCCTGCACGCAGTAAGCGCTGGGCTGCTCCTGTGTGAAAGCCGGGCCGCCGCCCCAACCGATACCCATATCGAGCGTCATCGGGTCGGCATGGAAGCCAATGCCCCCGTAAAAGCTGTATTGAATGCCGGGCGGTGGGGAGAACGAAGTCATGGTCTCTGCGTTCGTGGAAGAACGACCGAGCGTCATACCCAATCTTAGGGGCATCCCTCTCCGAAGAATGATCTCAGCGCCGAGCGTTCCCACATAAGCGTTCTTCCACTTGAGATCTGCGACGGTTCGATTGTTGAGATCGCCCGTACTGACAAAGACCTGCTGTTGGTTTGCCGTTGCGTGCATCTGCACTTTGAACTCGGCGGCAAGAAGCAGGCGACGCTGCAAGAAGGTATGCGACACGCCCACACGAAACATGTGGGGCACTTGCCAAGCCGTAGTGGTTTGGAGTCGAACTTCGCTACCGAACACCTCCGTATTGGTGGTACCAGCCATCTCGATGCTGACCTTGGATCGGTACGCCGCAGCGATGGAGAAGTCCGAAGTGGGCCGATAGGTCATGCCAACGAGCACACCGGGTTGACCAACGCCCGACACGTTCTGTTCGGCATTGGCGAACACCCCGAACGCCTCTTGTGTCGCACTCACCGTTTGCTGCGCCCATGGGATTCGCAGTGACGCGCCCAGCGACAGGTTGGGCGCAAGCGACACCTGCGCCGAGAGGGAAAGTTCCGTCACGAACAATCGTACCGACTGATCTCGAGCCGGCACGAGGAGGCCACGGTAGTCCGCATTGTCGCAATCGGGGTGCACGCCGTCCACCGCGCTTTGGTAGGAGATGCAGCCCACGTCGTTGAAGCCGCCACCAAACCCTGTGTATACATAGGCGGCGAAACCAAGGACGACGTCTTCAACAACTTCACCCGCAGCTCCCACAAAGAACAGCGGCGCGAAGATAACGCCAGACTCTTGCTCCGTGCCCGGGCCCGCAAAAGGGGCCTCAAGGTTAACGAGAAGTGTGGTCAGAACGAACGTGGCGGAGAAGCTCCCCACTTGGTCGAGCTGCGCCGGGTTGTGGTAGATCGCCGCGGCGTTGTCGACGGTGGTGAGAGCGATCCCGCCCATCCCGAGCACGCGGGCATCGTATGTCGCCGGGGGTTCAGGATTCGCACGCGCGGGGACCGTAGTTGCACTCGCAAAGACGACACCAACCAACATCATCCAGGCGAGTTCCCTCATGGCGCGATGCTAGCTCCACGCCCGGCGTATCGAGGAATTTTCGCGCCCTTTTTCGTTGAAACGTATCCAGGTCAGGCTGAACCGGCGCGAGGAGCACGCGAACCGTTTACTCCAGTAGACGGTCGGCGGCGCGTTGCACATGAGCAACCACGTCGTCTTGGGTGGCGTAAAGCCCGCTCGTCCATCCGATGAGGGAGGCGAACCAAACTTGCTGCAAGATCGTCGCGACGGTTTCTAGCTCTTCGTCGTCCAACACATCGTCTCCCGCGATGGCTTTCTTGAGCAGGCGCGTCGTATGTTTCTGGAGACCCAGAACGTGACCAGCGATATCGCCGCCGCCGACGAGCGAGCGAAGAACTGCTCGAGCGAGGTTGGGTCGCGCAAGAAACGCGGCTGTGGCGTGCAGAAAGAAGTGCTCGGCACGCTCGCGAGGCGTATTTCCTTCGACGCCCTGGCTCATCGATTCGAAGAGACGCTCACCCTCCGCCGCCATCACCGCGACGAGAATCTCTTCTTTGCTCGCAAAACGGTTATAGACCGTACCCAGGGCTACCCCTGCTTTCGTGGCAATATCCCGCAGCCGGACAGCGGCGTAACCGTTTTGCTCAGCGAGTTCGATCGCCGTGTCGACGATGCGTCTGGCTCGTTCATCCACGAGGCCTACCTATCACACTTGTTCGGGGTCGGACCCCTAAGGCCCGGTAAGTGAGCCGAAGCTATCCGCCGCCCAATTCGCGAGGCTGGAGCCGCTCTGGGAGAGAAAGAGCCAGACCACGAGGAGCACCACCACGCCGAGGCGTAGGGCGAGGCGCAATATGAAGCCCCCGTCACGCTTTTGAAGCCCGAGAGCGAGTTCGTCCGTCTCTGGTAGGTCGCTTGGCTCACTCACACTCGGAGCATGTGGCCCGCGTTGCCCCCTGCCAAGGCGAGAGATCAGGGCCTGTTGGCGTGAGAGACGGCTTTTGCGAAGGATCCGAGGTCGAAATCCTAGTCACATTCGCCGATCCATGGCAGGGTCCCGACGCATTCTCGGAGGTTTTATGACGACGAAATTGACCATGCCCCAGCTCGGCGAAAGCGTCGTAGAAGGCACCATCGGAAAATGGCTGGTAGCTGAAGGCGAGCGTGTCGAAAAAGACCAGCCGCTTGTCGAAATTCTAACGGACAAGGCGGACACTGAGGTGCCGTCTCCAGTCGCTGGTGTTGTCATCAACCTCCAGGGTGGGGTGGACGATATCGTCGCCGTGGGTGACCTGCTGTGTGAGATCGACGAAAATGCGACCGGTGGCGCTAGCGCCACCCCCGCGCCGTCAGAAGACGAGAGCGATAAAGAAGAGGCTCGAAGCGGTGAGGCACCAAGCTCCCCGTCGGTTCGAAAGCTCGCGCGCCAGCAAGGCGTCGAGCTCTCGGCAGTGCGCGGCACTGGAGACGGTGGGCGCATCACTTCCGAAGACGTCCTACTCGCTGCGACGGAACGCGACGAGACCGTCGAGCGGTCGATTCAAGGAGACGCTGCTGAGGCGCCAAAGAAGACGCCACGTCCTGCGACACCACCACCGCCATCGCCATCGCCCGCTCCACGCGCGACGAGCGCATTCCGAGTACCTCCGTACCGGCCTGCCGACGGCGACGAGGTCGTCCCGTTCACACGACGGCGTCGAATCATCGCCGACCACATGATCTACTCGAAGGCCACCTCGCCCGAGGTGGTGACCTTCGCGGAATGCGACCTGCATGCGACGGCGCGTATTCGCGACGCCCACAAGGGTCAGTACAAGAAGGAAGGCCTTGGTCTCAGCTACCTAAGCTTCGTTGTCCACGCGACGGCTCGGGCTCTTCGCGAGTTCCCGCAGCTCAACGCCCGCGTCCTCGACGATGCCTACGTCAACTTGCGCGCTGTCAACCTCGGCATCGCCGTCGACACGCCTCAAGGCCTTGTCGTTCCGGTCATCAAGAACGCCGATGACCTCACAGTTCGTGGCCTAGTTCGCGCCATCTCAGACATCGCCGAACGTGCTCGTGACAACAAGCTCACGCCCGACGACCTTGGCGGCAAGACCTTCACGATCTCGAACCCGGGCCGCAAAGGCAACCTGGTTGGCGGCGCCATTATCTCTCAGCCCAACGTGGGTATTCTTCGACTGGGTACGATCAAGAAGCGCCCTGTCGTTATTGAACGAGACGATGAGGACTTCATCGCCGTGCATCCCGTGATGTACATGGCGCTTACGTACGACCACCGTGTCGTCGACGGAGTTCACGCCAACGGATTCCTTCACCGCATCAGCGAAATTCTCGAGCAGGGCGACTTCGAAGTCTGACCCCCTTCAGAGAGTCCCAGCCCAACGAGCCCAGCCCGAGTAAAATCGGGCTCCGCCCGCTGCTCTTTCCCAGAGCGAGCGGCAGGCGGGACTACGGGGGTAGGACTACGGCTCGTACTGCAGCGTGTAGAAGTCGCCTTCGGACCCATCGGATCCGTCGATCATCACAAGCTCTTCGGAGCGACGTGGGCGCCAGCTGATCTCCGCACGTTCGCCCGCGCCTGCGCTGTCACAGGCAGCCGCTCCACCGAAGCAACTTCCACGGCGCGTCACACCATGGTCAAAATCGTCCGACCAGGACCGAACGCGAACCTCGGTGTCGTTGCTTGTGATGACACGAAAGTGCTGTTCCCGTTTCGTCCAGCTGTTGTCGATACACCCCGTGAACCCACTTCGTGGCGCCGAGGGCGCAATGTAGCCAACCACGCAGCCTCCAAGGCTGACGTCCATGCCCTGGTCACACATCGAGTCCGGCGAACCCACAGTCTCAACGTTCAAGACCCAGCCCGTTGGGCTGCTGCCTGCGTACTGCGAGAGTAGGATATAGACCCGGCGTAAACCCGGCGCGTTGCCAAGCTTCCGAAGAAAGAGCCGGCTCTGACGGTTTTCCTGGAAGACGATGTCATCGTTGCAACCGCGGCCGGCGAAGTTCCAGTTTCCGCAGTCATCGGTGACGGAAAGAACGGTGTCCGCGTCGCTTCCAACGGTATCGATGATGTAATCTCGGTCCATCGCCACATCGAGTATAAACACCGCGTCGGGGCTCTCAGCCGAGCATCGTGAGCGGTAATCCGCCGCGTACGAATCGAAGTTTCCATGGACGCTGACGGGCCCCTCTCCCGGAGCCGTGAGGAGCTGTGCTGTTTCACAAGTATCCGGAATATCAGCATCACAGCCGTCCGTGGTGTCTCCATCGCAGTCCTGGTCGATGGTGTCGCAGATCTCTACGGCGCCAGGAAAGATCGAGGCGTCGTCGTCATTGCAGTCAAAGCCACCATCACAGCCGAGCGTGGGGCTGAACGTGTCTCCATCGCCATCCAGGATGCTGTTGACGCACATTAGGGCAACTGCGTCGCAGCTATCAACGGTGCATTCGACGCCGTCGTCACAGTTGGTTTCCGTACCACCTTGGCAGCCGTCCGCGGTGCATATCGCACCTTCAAAACAGAAGCCGTCGTCGCAGAGCGCATTGCTGGGCTCGTTGAGACATCCGGTGGTGGAGCAACTATCGGACGTGCACGGGACGCCATCGTCGCAAAGAGCGTCGTTGGTTTCAGAACGACATGCCCCCGTCGCGTCGTCGCAGCGGTCGATGGTGCACTCGAGACCATCATCGCAAAACACGGGAGTGCCGTCTTCACAGCGACCCGCGCCACAGGTCTCGACGCCATTGCACGCGAGTCCGTCGTCGCAGGTCTCGTCCGTCGTGCAGCTCGCATCGACGCAGCCCAGCAGCATGTCGCAGCGTTCCGAATCCTCGCAGCTGGAGTTGTCGCGCTCGTTGACGCAGACGGTGCCGTCACATCGATCGATGGTGCACTCGACTCCATCGCTGCAATCCGTCGAACACTCCATGGGCACGGGCGTGCCCGGATCTCCAAGAAGCGAGGGGTCAGGGTCCACCAGCGCCGAGCAACCACCTAAGAATAGGATCGCCAAAAAGGAGCGTTGCATTAGAAGCTCCCTTGAAGTTGGAGTCCGACACGGTCCGGCGACACCGTGGGTGAAAGTGTCGTGCGTGCGACGTCCTCTTCGTCATCGCCGTTGCGTGAGAGTAAGAGGAATACCACCGTCGCTCCGCCTGCGACGAGTGCTCCAATTCCGAGGATATCCGCCACGATAGCTCGGCCATTTGCTTTCGCCTCAGCGTCGAGCCCGCGTTGCCGTGCATCCGCCCGCTCAGCTCTCGACAACATGGGGTTATTTGAATCCACGACCGCGTCATCAAATGTAGAGTTTGAGCCAATCGCCATGATTCCTACGATCAGGGCACTCAGTCCAAGCACCGCGGTTGCGCCGCCGGCGATGAGGACCGGCGTGGTGAGACGAATCCGACCGCCTTCGCCTTCCTCCTCTTGAGCAGGCTCTTCGATGGTGGTTTCAACCGCGCCTACGCCCACATCGACTCCGGCGATGCCTTCCTCCAAATAGATTGGAAGCTCTCTTCGCGCCCCGCCCGCGACTTCGATCCGCTGTTCGTAGGGCGTGTGACCAGGACGCGTCACACGAATCGTGTGGGGCCCGGCGCTGAGCTTAATGCCGTCGAGGATTGGAGCTGTCAGGGTTGTCTCGTCATCGATCGTCACCGTCGCGCCATCGGGCTCGATGTCGAAGAACACTTCACCGACCTCCTGCTGAAGTCGCGTGATCGCGGCTCGCACTTCTTGGTCCTGGGCGGGCGCTGGGTTCTCCGACTCGATCAAGAAGCGCTCAAAGTGGTTTAGCGCTTCGACGGGGCGTCCAAGACCCTCGTAGCAGTTGGCCATATTGACGCGAACGCTTGGGTGCGGTGCGATACGATAGGCCGCCTGAAAAGATTCAAGGGCCTCTGTGAAACGCCCGGCCGAATAGGACTCGACGCCGCCCTGGAAGGCGGCGCGAGCTGCATCGCGATCTTGGGCCAGCGACGGCGCAGAAATAAGCGAGCCCAAGAGCAGGGCGAAAGCAGCGAGCACGGACCGTCGGGCGGACATTCCAAAGCAAAGTGTCATTCCGACAGGATAGGGCGACGACAGGCGCCGTACAAACTACCTTCGCCGACGCCGAATAAATAGGAGCCCGATTCCAGCCAGAAGCATCAATATGCCCCTATTCTGGGACGCTGATACAGAGCAACCACCCCCAGGATTCTCTGGCGGGACGGGTGCACACGGCGGGGAGAGGCAAACGTCGAGTGCGTAGTCCCGAGCGAGGTCTGCGTTCTCCACCTCGCAGACCACATCGTCCGGACATTCCACGGGACCAACGAGGTCATCGAGAGCAAACACGCTCTCAAACTGGAGTCCGCCGTCCGCGCTGCGGCCCACATCCCATGGACCATTTAGGCTGGATGAACACGCCCAGAGTTCACCGTCGATGGCGTTCAGACACGTCATCGAAACTTCCTCTTGGAGGTGCTCGAAACTCACGCCCTCATCGTCTGAAACCCAGAGTC
>JBLHKB010000349.1:0-7578 GCA_047619315.1 Polyangiales bacterium | reverse complement strand
CGAGGAACATGTCCTTGAACTGTTGCTCGCTCGTCATGTGCGGAAGCATCCGCTTGACGGCGACGAGCTTCTGGAAGCCTCCAGCTCCTGCGGATCGCGCAGCGTACACGGTTGCCATACCACCCGAGGCGATCTCGCGGAGGAGTTGGTAGCGGCCGAGAACTAGTTGGGACATCCGGTCCCTAAGGTAGCACGACCAACGAGCGCCGAAGGTCGCTCAGAAGGACGGCACGCTATTCTCACGACGATGCTTCGCGCCCACGACCCGAGCGGCGATAAACAGCACAAGAGCCATCCCCGCGCTCGCAATGGCGGTGCCGACGAGGATCTGATTGGTCATGCTCCGGGCCCCTCGAACCCCCAGGATGTCGACCTGTGGCCTGTTCACGAGAGCTACGACTCCAGTCGCGATAGCGCCAACAGCGAACACCGCAGCGCTGACGTCGAGACGGTTCGACCTGACCCGGTAACGCGTCGAGGCTGCCGATTCGGTGAGTAGACTACTGGTTTCGCTTGGATTTGCTGAGACGACCGGTTCGGAGATCGTTGTCACGACGCTCGGGTGCCTCGGAGGCAGGTACGTCAGTCTCTGACCGGCCTCGATGTTCAGTGTCGCGAGCGTCGGCTCGAACCCTGGGGCGGTGACCCGAAGCTCGTGTCGACCCGGAGAAAAACGAAGCGTCACGGGAGTTGCACGCGTGCCAGTTTGCCCGCTCTCGGTGAAGGTCACTTCGGCTCCCTCCACGGGGATCTCCACCGTCGCGACCTGCGCGCTCATGCTTAGCTGCGCTTCCTCAAGCGCGGCGCGATGCCGGCCCACCCATGGGTCGTCAGCGTGGCGAAGTGCAGCGATCAGGTGAGCTTCGGCGAGGACGAGGCGCCCGAGGGCCATCTCGGCGAAAGCGATCTGACCGATGGCTTGGCCCGAGGCCGGCGCTAGCTCGAGGCACTTTTCGAAGCGAACGAGAGCTTCAGCGTCTCGTCCTGCTTCGCGTAGGCCCAGGCCATCTTCCATGAGCGATTCGAAGCTTTGCGGCGGATCACTTGGCGGCGGATTACTTTGGGCGCTCAGTGGTGATGCGAGCATCATCAACCCGAGCAGAGTGAACGTTGTGCGCAGCATGGCGCAATCATTCCAAATCGCCCCTTCGCCGCCAAGCCCTTTCGTGGAACTGACGAGGCGTCGCTACTAAGGAGCCAACAGGGCTCTGGGTGCGCTGACGATATTCCAGGTGATCATCTGGCGAGGCACCTCACGCGTGGAGACGGTGCTCCGTCGAGCGCGACCGTTTACCCAGGCGTATCGACGCAGTTCGCCGTGGTTGTCGCTGGCCACGTAGAGCTCGTCGCTGCCGTTTCCATCGAGATCCGCGAGATAGGAGGTGTGCTCAAAGCCACCGCTTTCACGGTCAAAACTCTCGACGCCCCACTCGCCGCGAGGGTCCGTGCCTGGACGCATCAGCCAGAGGCCGCGTGAGAAGGTGGCCGCTACCAGCTCTTTCTTCCCGTCACCATCCACATCGCCGGCGGTCAAAAATCGCATAAGATGATCACCTTCGATTCGGCCGATGACGATACGCGCGTCGGCGGGCGTATTGTGATCGTATCGGCGAACTTCGACGGCTTCGACGACGTTCATGCCACTGTCCGTACGCTCCGTCAGGCCTTCTACGGACACGTAGAGTTCGTCGCGTCCGTCTCCGTCGACGTCATCGACGAGGATCTCTTTGGCGTGGCGGTCACCGAGGTTAGCGACGACGGTCGTCTCGATCTCGCCCTCGCCGGTTGGAAGGAAGCGCACAACTTCGCCGGCCTGGGCGCCGCCGTCCATGTGGTTGGGCTCGGAAGGTGTTGCGTAGATCTCTGGAGTTCCATCGCCGTCGAGGTCCCCGACTTCGATCTCGTGCACGAACATATTTTCGCGCTTCGCGCTACGTCGCAGCGTGAAGCCGTTGTGTACATAGTCATCGCCGCTGCCCACGGGAACGATCGCGTCGGGACGTGCGGAAGCGGGCGTTAGGAGAGCGAGGTAGCCTTGGTCGTGCGTCGCGATGGCGAGGCTCGTGACGCCACTCACGGTGACGGTTTCGATGTCACGCATGCGTGAGATGCGTCCGCCGAAGTCTTCCTTCCAGAGGAGCTCTGCGCTCCACTCGCCGGCATCATCGCGGGTCCAGAACTTCACCATGGCTTTCATGCCACCGATGGTCACGATGCCTTGCTGGCCCCAGAGCGTGTAGGGGATCGCCTTGTGGAACACGTTGGAATCCGCGTCGCTGACCACGGACATATGCCACTCCCCACCAGAGCGCGTGTGCAACTCGAGGCGCGCCTCACCGGGCTGGGTCCATTGGCCGGAGTCGCTCTGGGTGAATGGCGAGTAGACCACTAGGAGACCCTCATCGAGGTTATCGCCAACGGCGCTTGTAGCCACGGCCTGGGGTGGTGCTTCGGGCGCTTCCGGTGCTTCCGGCGCTTCCGGAGCCTCAACGGGCGCCTCTGGGGTTTCCTCGTCGTCACAGCCCATGGCGGCGCCAAGGCCGCACAAGATTGAGAGAGAGAGGGCGCCTGAAATCAGGCGCTGAAGAGCGTCTTGGTTCGCAGTCATGGTCACGCGCCTATCAACCTCTGCCGCCGCCGGCAAGATTCCGGCAAACGGCAGCGGCGGGAATAACGTCGGGAAGTTGACCCATTTCAGGGGATTGGTTAGCGATTCGGACTTGGGAAGCCAGGGCGAATGGCGTTCCGAGTGAGGAAGTATGGGCGAAAACAAGAAGAACTCGGTGGATTCCGTCGAGGCGAAGACAGACGAGCGTGAGGGCAAGGACGGAAAGCCGAAAAGCCCCGCGAAGAAAGCGTTCTTTACGCTGCTGAAAGTCGCGTTTGCGGTTGGCGCCTACTACGTGATCTTCGGAAAGATCATCCAGCGCGATGGCGCCGAGGGCCTGACGGAACACGTCGCGAATTTGCATTGGGGCTGGATCGCAGCGGCCGTTGCCATGCAGGTCTGCGCGCTGTTCTTTGCTGCCCTTCGATGGAGAGCTCTGCTGATCGGGCAGGGCATCCGACCCACGACACGTTTTCTCGCAGGCTCGATCATGATCGCACGCTTCTTCGGTGCGTTCACGCCAAGCGGGGTCATCGGGTTTAGCGGCTGGCGAATATTCGATGTGTCGCAGCACACCGGAAAGGTCGCTCGGGCGACAGCGACGATCGCCGTCGAGAGCCTCTTGGGGCAGGTCGCCTTCGGCCTCGTGGTGATGGGTGCGAGCGTCTACGGCGTTCGCTTCATCGGAAGTGACGGCGTCCTCCTTGTGAACGTCGCCTTCTTGGGGATCGTGTCGCTGGCGTTGCTGCTGATCGCAAAGCCCGTGTTGTTTCGTTGGGGCGCAGGCATCTTTCTGCCAGCTAGAATTCGGCCCAAGGTACAGACCCTCGTCACAGCGATCTGCGCGTACAAAGGCCAAGGCAAGACTCTCGCCTACGCGGTTCTGTGCGGCGTCGCAGTCCATACCTTCAACAACCTCATCTACGTATGCGCCGCGCGGGCGCTCAACGTTGAGCTAGGCGTCGGCGAAGTGTTCTTCGCGAGCTCGCTTCAGATTCTCGCGACGCTGATCCCCGCATCCATCAACGGCATGGGCCTGCGTGAGACCGCCGCTGTCGCCCTCTACACCAGCCCCGCCATTGGGCTTCCCCTCGCTCTTGCCGTGCTGATTCCCATCGTCGGCTTCTGCTGCGAGATGTTCGTGAGCGCTTTCGGTGGCTTGGTGTTCCTCGCGCGCCGAAGTGGGTACAAGCCGCACTTCGAGATCGAGGACGACGCGCGCGAAGACGAGGCGTACGCCGCCGAAGAAGACGTGCCCTTGTCCAAGCAACCCAAGCCACTTCGCGGTCTCTCCATTGGGCTGGGAGCTGGCCTCCTGGCCGGCGTTATCGTGGGCGCCGGTGAAGGCCTCGTGATCATCCTGAGCGGCAACGGCGCCGCGAACCTCGGCGTCATGGCCTATGGCGCCGTCGCGTACGGAATCTTCTGTGCACTCGCAGGTGCAGGCATGGGTTGGGCCCTGGCTTTGAGCGGCCGCGACGACTTCAGCGTCACGTTCATGACGTTGCCCTTCCGCTGGAAGGGACGACGCGCCGCGCCGGAGCCCGAAGCGTACGCAAAGATCACCGCCTTCCTCGTAGGTCTCTTTGGCTTTGCGTTGGGCCTCTTCCGAGTTCGCCGCGACTACTACCATGAGGAGCTCGTCTGGAAGAGCGGCAAGGGTGTCGCGGTGTTCTTCGGCTGTCTCCTCATCGCCGTCGGCGTCGGCTTCATCCTCCAAGGGGTCCTGCGCTGGATCGTCGCGCGCAAGCCCGGAAAGATCATGCTACGCGTGTGGGGTTCCGCCGTCGTCGCAGCGTCGATCTGCGGACTCCTCGCCCTCGCGGCGATGCTGAGCAGCGGCGCCACCGCCGAGGTCTATGAGCGCCCGGAGGCACCGCCCACCGCGGGCAATGTCCTGTTCATTGTCGTCGATACGCTCCGCGCAGACCATCTGACTAGCTACGGCTACGAGAACGGGTCAACGCCGGCCCTCGACGCCTTCGCTCAAGACGCCGTGCGCTTCGACATGGCCTTCGCCAACGCGTCTTGGACGCGTCCGAGCTTTGCGTCGATCATGACGGGGCGCTTGCCTTCGAACCACGGCGTCATGTCCAAGGTCGACGCGCTGCCAGACGAGATCGTCACGATGGCCGAGGCCATGCGCGACGGCGGCTACCACACCGGCGGCTTGGTGACGAACTTCAACGTCGCCCCCTACTACAACTTCCATCAGGGCTTCGACAGCTACCGATTCTTGGAGCCGGAGTTTGTCCTCGGCGCGGATGACTCGGCGGCGAAGCTCTTGCTCATTCAGTTCCTTCGCCAGCGGATCGAGAAGTACAAGGCAGCCCGTGACCAAGTCGACCCGGGGAGCGTCTACCGTGACGCAGAAGTCGTGAACCGTGAACTCCTTGGCTGGCTCGACGAGCGCGAAGGAGACGAGCGCCCCTTCTATTCCTTCGTCGGCTACATGGATCCCCACGACCCGTACTACGAGCATCCCTACGATGGCCGTGGCTACGCGCGCGCGGCACACCAGGAGCCAGACCCCGCCGAGGCGGACCGTCTACGCGGTCTCTACGATGGCGAGATCACCTTCTGGGACCGGCACTTCGGTGAGCTCGTTGAAGAACTCAAACGTCGCGGTCTCTACGACGACCTGACCATCGTCATCACCTCCGACCATGGCGAAGAGTTCTGCGAGCACGGCGGCTTCTGGCACGGCACGACGCTCTACGACGAGCAGATCCGCGTGCCTCTTTTGGTGAAGCTTCCGGAAAACCGCCGTGGCGGCACCACCGTGCGTCACTGGGTGCAAAGCATCGATCTGATGCCGAGTGTCTTGCGACAGGTCGGTCTCGAGGTTCCTGAAGGCGGCCAGGGCGGTGACATCTTCGAAGGAACCGACACCGTTTACGCCGAAGAGAGCCACGAGGGCAACGTGCTCGAGTCGATTCGCGAACGGCGCGGAACCGACGAGCGCAAGATCATCTGGGCCAACGCAGGAAATCCGCGTGGTCTGGAAACCGTCGAGCTCTACGATATCGCTGACGACGTGAGCGAGACACGCAACGTGGCGGAGTCGCGCGAAGACGAAATCGAACATCTCCAAGCGGTGCTCGAAGCGATGCAGACTATTGCGCGCGAAGGTGCCGCCACGGCGGACAGCGTCGAAATGGACGACGCTACCCTCGAGCGACTTTGTGGCCTTGGGTACATGGAGCGCACCTCGTGCTGCGAGCGTGGTCTCGCCCAGTTCTGCGACGACGAATAGCAGCCGAGTAGCGGCCTAATCGTCGACGGAGTGTCGAACCAGTTTCTCCAAAGGAACGATGCGAAGCACGCTTTCCTCGGTGGAGCGCAGAGACACTCCCGGCGCGGCTCCGGCTTTTTCAGCTTCGGCAAAACGAGCGGCACAGAGGCACCAGCAGTCGCCGGGCTTCAACCCGGGGAACCCATCGCGGGCCGTCATCAGATCGTTCCCTTGCTCCTTCGAGTAGTTCAGGAACTCGTCGTTGACGCGAGCGCACACGACGTGGGCACCCCGGTCGCGGGCGTCCGTGCGGCAGCTGCCGTCGCGGAACCAACCGGTCATGGGCTCCGTGGAGCAAGGCTCAAGTGGATGTCCAAGTACGTTCTTTGCGTCGCTCATCCCTCGAGCCTGAGTCAAAGTGAAACGCGCGCAAGCACATGGAGCCCAACGTGCGAATTAGGGTGCGATGTAGCTTCGAAGGAACGTGGAGACGGTCTCGTCATTGGGCGTACTGCCCGCTTTGACCTCATCGCTGGACTCGCCGGCGAACTCTTCGATGATGCCGCAGCCGTCTGGTTGAGAGCCCGGAAGCGCTACCTCGGCAATGAGCGCGCCGGTCTGAAGAGAGAAGAGCTGGACGCGGCGATCACGGCGCACTCGACGTAGGGTCCGCCCGCCCGGATAGCGACATACTTCAAGCTCAGCGTCTACGTCCTGAACGCAGGCGATGAGCGCTGTCTGGTCGACGTGCGGAGGAGATGGCGACCAGGGGCGAAACTGCGAGGAAGAACTCCGCGTGGTGCTGTCACCCCTACGTATATAAACGACCATGCTGGCCCGGGCGCCCAGAGTGAACGTGGGCGCTTCGGGGAAAGGCTGTGCGCCGCCTTCGCAGAACGTGCTCGTCATCGCGAGACGGCGTCCTTCATGGCGATACGACTGGCGCTCTTGGATCGTACCGGTGAGCACGTAGAAGAGCCCCGCCGTCACCCCGAGGCCCGCCAGGAGGCCCGCGGTAAATCCAAGCAGGCCGAACACCGCTTTGCCGGCGAACGCAAGACAGAGGGCAGCTAGCAAAAGCAGCGGCATGCTGATGAGAACCCAATCATCGGAGAAGCTGCCAGAGTCATGGGTAGCGATGCTCCAGGTGACAGCACCGGGCACTCCAAACATCACGGCGAGGAGCAAAGGACCCAGCGGCTGCCCTTTTTCCTGCGGCACTACTTTGACCGGCGAGCGTCAGCGTCGACGCGACTGAGAGAGTTCATCGTCGGGCCATGCTGTCTCGGCGCGCGCGCCGAGTAAAGTCCGGCGACGCGACGTGCTTCTTTGGAGCGACCACTCCGTCGATGGACAGCTCCATCGCCGGCGCTATAGGCCCTCGGTGGGTTCGTCTCGCGTGCAGGCAACGCTTTTTCTGTCGCTCTTCTGCGTTGCCGCCTCCGTCAACCTGCAGGCCCCTCTGTTCGAACTCTACGTCGAAGACGCCGGCTTCGCCCAACCCGTCGTGACGCTCGTCTTTGCGGCGTACGTTGCGGGGCTACTCCCAATCTTTCTCTTCTTCGGCAGCCTCCCCGAGGTCCGAGGAGCCCGCCCCGTCGTCTTGAGCTCCATCGCCCTTGGCCTCGCGGCGACGCTGCTCGTTCTCGTCTCGCCGACTCTCACTCCGCTCCTCGTCGCCCGTCTTCTCCAGGGCGCCGCCATCGCCATCGCGATGCCTGCTGTCACTGTGTGG
>JBLHKB010000348.1:0-7581 GCA_047619315.1 Polyangiales bacterium | reverse complement strand
GCAGCATCCATTCATTCGCGTTCATCTGAGCTTCCACCCAAGCCCGACTCTCACCGAGCAGTTCAGGGTCGGTGCGTTCCATGGCGCTCAGAAGCAGATAGCGCTGCTCGAAGGAGCTCGCTTCACTCGCACGGCCGAGAAGGACTGGCAGAAGAGGCGAATCCGGACGCGCCCGTGCCAGAGCGATGCTCACTTGAATGACGGCGTCGAGGGAGCTGTTCGCTGCCCATTCTTCCACACCAAGAAGCTGCCCCTCACGAGCGATGCGGCCAAAGGCGCGATCGAGCAGCTCCCCTTTGTGTCCCTGAACATACGCGCCAAGGATAGGCGCGAGTGCGGCTTCGGCATCCAGGGAGGCCAGGGCGTAAGCGCTGGCGTTAACCACCGCGCGGCTCTCGCTCTCTTGCTCTCCCGGGACCAACGGTTCAGTCACAAAACGACTGAGGCGACCCACATCGCCACGACTTCGAAGGCCTTCCACAACTCGATCACGCAGGGCAGGCTCGAGGGCAGCCTTGCGAAGCCACTGAGTCGCAGCTTCATCTTCGATGCGAAGAAGTACGTCGACGGCAAACTGCCGTTCACGTGCCGGCATGTCCGGATAGGCTCGTATAATCGCTTCCGCCGCGACCGTTCCCATTCGCCCAAGAAGCTGTGCTGCCCCACGAGCCTCTTCTGGACCCCGTGCGAAACGACCCACGAGGCTGTCCACGCCGCCGCCAAAGTCGAGTTCCGAGTAGGCCGTGACCTCTGCAATCCCGGCATGAGGCCCGGGGGATGCATCCAGGACGATGGAGAGGCAGCTGCCTTGAATAGGCTCGGGCAGTTCAACCCACAAGGGCGCTCCAACCTCGGCGGCGGGAAGCTCCACGTAAAGCTGTGTCTCTTCACCGACCAGCCACACCCCCTGCGGTGCACTCGCCTGCTCAAGATGGGCGGTGATGCGAAGGACACGAAGGGACAGGCCGGCGTCCAAGGCCAGCGTGGCGAACTCCCACTGTCCATTTCCCGGCGCGCTCTCTATCCAACCGGTTGTGTTGGAGCCATCCAGTAGACGAAAAGGAACACTTGGTCCGCTCGAAGCGCTCCGTGCACGCAACAGCGGAGCCACGGGTGGCCCGGTTGGGCCCGTCGAAGTCGTTTGTGCCACTACGCGAGCTCCTGCTTCGGGAAGTCGGCGCAATGTGACGGGAACCAGGGTCTGGCTTGGGAGGTGGTAGGCCCGTGGGGACAGAAGTGTGGTTTCTTGCCCACAGATCACGCGTCCTTCCACGTGTTCTCCCACCACGATGTCATCAAGGCCGTCCGCATTCCGGTCCGCGACCTCCACCACATCACGGTGGCGCTCACCCAAGTCCCCGCGCCAGGCGACGTTTCCGCTCCAAACGAGACGAAGCCGCGCACCTTGCTTGCGCAGCAAGACCCGACGAGTACCCACGTGTAGGAGCGCAAGTTGCCGCTGTGCAGAAACGCGCACGACTTGGATGTCGTCTATTCGGACGGCATCTAGCCCAAGAACCTCGTGGAAAGCGCCAGATCGCAGCTCTCCATTTTCGAGGCTCAACGAAAATCGCCGACCCTCCAGCGCGAAACTGGAGGCATGTGATTGGGCGCTGATTCCTGACGGAATCGCAAAAAGCACTAGAAAAATAACGAGCAGGCCACGCATAAGAACGTCATAGCACCAGTTCTGCCTTGAGGTGGCGACTGCACTTACCGGTTGCGTGACATAGGTGACCAAGCCAACAGCCACTTGGTGGGCTCTTTCATATTTGAAAAAAGCCCGACAAAAACGAAAATTCGCGCCCTTGCAGGGGTTTCCGCGGCGCGCAACAGGGTGTGCCTGGCATGATCACCCTATTCGCGCAAGTCGGCACGCGACATGCACTAGTTGGGGACACCGATGACGCAGCGTGGCAACGACCCCCCAGTCGGTTGCCCAAACCACAACCCGAAGCCCTTTGAGGGAAGCAATGCCAAGCGGTGGATGTTCACCAGGCGCTAACTCTAGGCAACGACCGACGAAACGAGAAAAAATGGCCAAGGCACAAGCAAGAGAATCAGAGCCAAAAACAGACGACAAGGGAGTGAAGGCTCCTGTCGCGAACAAGCTCACGCCTATCAGCACCGAGAAAGAGCCAAACCCGGCTCAACTTGAGAAGGCCCGCACGGAAGCGGAAAAAGCTCTCAAGGAACTCGAGCGTCAAGGCGCCGGCGACTCCACTCTTTCCCGCTACTTCCGCGAGATGGCTTGCCACCGCGTCCTGACTCCTCAGGAAGAGATCGAAGCAGCACGCCAGGTCGAGCAGCTTGAGGAAGGCTACTGGGAGGCTCTCTTCAGCTACCCACCTTGCTTCGAGACCGTGGCTGCGGTCGTCGAGAAGAACGTCGAGGAGCCCCATGCGGACCTCGGAGCTCTTCGCAAGCTCGCCAAGAGCGCAAAGCGCGGCAAGCTCGGCAAGCGTCAGCAGACCAAGTGGGACGAGCTCTCCGTATCGCTTTCGAAGTTCCTTCGAGCGAACGACAGCGACCGTCTTTGGGTCCAGGAAGCGGACAAGGCGGTTCATCGCCTCGTCGGTGACTACGCCGAAGAGCGCGACATGCTCGGTGACGAGATTCGCATCACCACCGCGTTCAAGGCCTACCTCAAGGTTGTCGCCGGCGGCCGTCGTGCACAGCAGCGCGCCAAGAACCGCTTCGTCGCGGCGAACCTTCGCCTCGTCGTGAGCATCGCCCGTCGCTACAACCGCGGCCGTCTGCCTCTCATCGACCTGATTCAAGAGGGCAACATCGGCCTCATGAAGGCCGTCGAGCGCTTCGACCACAACCGTGGTTACCGCTTCAGCACCTACGCCTCCTGGTGGATTCGTCACGCCATCAGCCGCGCACTTGCCGACAAGGGCCGCGCTGTTCGTATCCCTGTCCACATGCTCGACACGTACAACCGCGTCGCCCGCGCCACGCAGGCCATCGCCACCCGTACCGGCAAAGAGCCCACGCCCCAAGAGCTTGAAAAAGAAACAGGCATCGCTGCTGAGAAGCTCGAGAAGATCAAGGGCTACTGGGCTGAGACGCCTTTCTCCCTCGACCGCCCCGTCAACGACGAAGACGGACGTAAGTTCATCGACTTCCTCGAGCAGGAGAACGTTCCTACTCCCTACGAGCAGCTCGTAAGCCAGAAGTGGAGCGAAGAGGTTCAGCGCCTCCTCGAGACACTCACGCCTATGGAAGCTCGCATCCTTCGATGGCGCTTCGGCCTCGACGACGAGGACGAGCTAACGCTCAAGGAAATCGGCGACAAGTACAATCTCTCTCGCGAACGAATCCGCCAGCTCCAGGAGCAGGCACTTGGGAAGATTCGTCGGCAGATCAAAGAGTAACTAAAACTACGGAATGATGCGGCCTAGGCGGTCTCATTCCAACGCGCTACGCGCAAATCGGTAGAGCGGGGTTGCCTTCACGGGCAACCCCGTTCGTTTTTAAGGCGCTCTCGGCGAGGTCGGGCAAGACGTTGCGGGTGACGTCGAGGTATCGGTGTTGGTGACTCCATCCGGCTCGCAGAGAGCGTCATCGCGAAGCGTTATTCGCCGTCGGTGCCTTTGAGTTCGGACTTCTTTTTACCTTCGGCGGCTTTCATCTCTTGCGCGTGCTCGTAGCGGTCCTGGCTCGCCTGAACCTTTCTAAGGATCTTGTCGTCGCCCTTCTTGAGATAGCGGTGGAGCCCGAACACGCAGAGGGTTGTCAGCCCGATCGCGATGAAGAACTGCGTCGTCGAGAGGTGTTCCCGAAGCTGGTAGACGAATACGTAGATGAGCGAATAGCCAATGTATCTCAACATCAGAACGACCTATGGGTGGAGGTGTTGAGCGATGGTAGTGACGATGCTGTCGGCGAGCCTACGCGCTTGGCCTTGTCGGCCGCGGATACCGTTGCACAGCACGCTGAACGCGTAGACTTTGTCAGGTGTGGGCCCGAGGACGTAGCCACTGAGTGCAATCGCGTCATTGAGAGTCCCCGTCTTCGCTCGAACAATCCGCGGCGCCGGAAGATTCCGCAGGCGGCGCCGAAGCGTACCGTCTGTGCCGCCGATTGCGAGTTGAGCAAGGTATTCGGGACGGTAGGACGGTGATGTGTACATGAACCGGAGTAGGGCGCTCAGGTGTCGCGCTGCAATCAGGTTGCCGTCGAAGAGCCCCGAGCCATTGATGATGGTCGCTGCGTCCGGAGCGACCCCTGCACGAACGAGAATGGCTTGGCTCGCTTGAGTTCCGCGCGCCGAGGTTCCGGGAGTCCCTCGTTCCGCGCCCATGACTTTGAGGATCATCTCGGCGTAGAAGTTATCGGAGAACTTGCCGACTCGATGGAGAAGCGCTGAAAGAGGCTGGGACTCGTGGGACGCAAGAAGGGGAAGGGCGGACGGGCCGGTTCCCGTCGCGACGGTCCTTCGACCGCCCATTCCGGCGCGCTCAAGCGCCTCGGCAAAAATATGTCCCGCATGAAAGAGAGGGTCGTCGACGCGGCGCCGATAGCTCACGCCGAGAATACCATTGGGCACGCTCCCACGAAGGGTCAGGGACATGCGCCCATCGGTTCCTGGGCGCTGTGATGCGATGACGTTTGGCGCTCCTCCGTCGGTTGTGTTCATTTGAGAATCGACCTGGAAGTAGTTTGCGCCCGCGAGACGAACGATGGCGGGCTGACCGACGGTGCGGGCTGGCATGACGCGGAGAATGAACGACGCTCTGTTCACCGCGACGGCGCTGACGGCCGCACGAAACGCTGAGGTTTCGTTGGGCTGCTGGTCAAACGCAGGCGGCAGCAGCTGATCGTCAAAGTAGCTTCCGTCGACCCAGAGGCGGTCCACCGCACGCACGCCTCGCGCCGCCAGAGCATCGGCGAGCTCCGCGAGCGCCCCAAAGTCCAGGCTCGGATCACCACGGCCACGGAGGATCAGGTCAGCGACGCGGCCATCCTCGATGTGGCCGTACACACCTGTGCGCATCGTGAATGCGGGTCCTAGTTCGACGAGGGATGCCGCCGCCGTGACCAATTTCATGTTGGAAGCAGGGTTGAGCGCCAAATCCCCACGCTGCGAGAAGATTTCCCGGCCCGACTCGACATCGACCACGGAAATGCCGATGCGCTCACCCAAAGCAGCGTCGACGACCAAGGTTCGAAGTTGCTCGCGGATTTCCCCGCCTTGCGCCAAGGTGGACGCTGGCGCGATGGAGAAGGCAAAAACGAGGACGCAAAGAGCAAGCCGCATGTTTGCCCGTATAGCACTGGTCGTGGGGCTTTCGATCGCCGTCTTTTCGTGCACCCCCACCGGTCCTGAAACAGAGGCTCTTCGTGTGGTCATTCCAAGGGAGGTGGAATCGCTGGATCCACGCTTTATTCGTGATCCCTACGGGCTCAAGATTTCCAGGCTGATCTTCCGGTCTCTCTTCACGATCGATCCGAGGACCTTGGAGCTCGTCCCTGATCTCGCCGAATCGTATCGGTTCCGGACCCCTTCTATTTTGGAGATCACGCTCAAGCCTGGTCTTCGCTTCAACGACGGCACCACTCTCGACGCAGACGATGTCGTCGCGACGTTCATGGGCGTCAAAGATCCTGCGGTTGGGAGCGCATACGCAGGGACTTTTGAACGGTTTTCGTCCATCCGTGCACTCGGTGAGCGCCGCGTCGAGCTTGTGTTGGCGGCGCCTCACGCGACGGTGCTCTCGGATCTCGAGTTTCCGATTCTCCGCGCGGAGGATGCCACGCGGCCAACGCTCGAACGTGAGAGCTTCGCGGGAGCAGGCCCCTACGCCCTCGTCGAATGGACTTCCTCGCATGTGGTGTTGGAACGAACGCATAACGCCCCCGCGGGCGCGCCCGAGCGCATTGACTTCATCGTGGTGCGCGATGACAACGGGCGCGCGCTGCGCATGGAAGCGGGGGGCGCGGACATCGCCCTCAACGGCGTGACGGCCCTGTTGCTGCCGCGCTTTGAAGCCGATCCTGCGTTCGAAGTCCGCAGCGCTCCGGGCATCGGAACGAGCTACCTTGGCTTCAACTTAGAGGGTGCCGCTGGGGACGTTCGGGTTCGGCGCGCCATCGCCCATGCCATCGACGCCCAGCTGCTTGTGCAGACCGAGCTCGGCGGTCGCGCCGAGCTCGCATCGTCGTGGATTCCTGCCGGACACTGGGCCGACGCAGATCTTCGGCGTCCACGATTCGACGCCGCTTTGGCACGTTCGCTGATCATCCAAAGTGGTGTTGAGGGCAGACGCTTTGTCCTCCGGACCAGCTCTGACCGAGCACGCATCAGTGTCTGTCGCGCGATCGCCGCCATGCTTCGGGATGTGGGGCTTCAGGTCGATGTGCAGCCCAGTGAAAACGCGACGCTGATCGCGGATCTCAACGCGGGTCGCTTCGATCTGACCTATTTACAGGTGCCGGAGGTGTTCGAACCCCATGTGCTTCACTGGTTCTTCGCCTCTGAACGGATCCCAGAAAACGGCCAGGTCGGGGCGAATCGTTGGAGACTTCGAGACCAGCGCCTGGATGCTGCCCTCGAGGCGGGCCGGATAGTGATGGAGCCGATCCTGAGACGCGCTGCCTACACCATCGTCCAAAGCCGTCTGGCGGAAGAGTTGCCTGTTTTACCCCTCTGGCAGGAACACAACGTCGCAGTGGTCCGAGCCGGGACCGAATTTGATGTCCCGCGTGATGGTCGCTTCAGCACGATTTTTCGCTAATTTGGTTCACCACACGGCTTGACGCGACACTAGGGGTTCCTAGATGAAGCCAGGCGATCTATGGTCGCCGCGCCTCTCGGCACGCACCTGTGTTTGTGCGACCGCGAACTAACTCTCAAGGAGACACTTTAATGAATTTCGAAGTTCCAGCGCTTCCCTTTTCCAAAGACGCCCTCGCCCCCGCCATGAGCGAGGAGACCTTCAACTTCCACTACGAGAAGCACCACAAGGGCTACATGAACAAGCTGAAGGCGGCCATCGAGGGCACGCCTGACGCAGACAAGAGCCTTGAAGACTTCATCAAAGGCGCGAGCGGCGGAAACTTTAACAACGCCGCTCAGGTTTGGAACCACAGCTTCTTCTGGAACTCGCTCAAGCCTGGCGGCGGCGGTGCACCCACCGGTGACCTCGCGGACGCCATCACGCGCGACTTCGGCGACTTCGACAAGTTCAAGGCCGAGTGGAAAGCCAAAGCGGGGAGCCAGTTCGGTTCCGGCTGGGCCTGGCTCGTCCAGGACGCTGGCAAGCTCTCCATTGTCACGACGGGCAACGCCGAGACCCCACTGACCACGAGCGCCAAGCCCCTCATCACGATCGACGTTTGGGAGCACGCTTACTACCTGGACCATCGCAACAATCGCGGTGGTTTCATCGACGTTTACTTGGAAAAGCTGGTCAACTGGGACTTCGCGTCCACCAACCTCGCTTAAAGCGAACGATGCCATGCGCAGCCGTTTCCCGAGCCTTACGCTCAGGGAAGCGGCTGTTTTGCGTCATGACCGCGTCTTGTTTCCTAGGAGTGTCTGAATGATCCTTCGTGATCCGGTTCACGGCCTCG
>JBLHKB010000347.1:0-7597 GCA_047619315.1 Polyangiales bacterium | reverse complement strand
GGAGGAAAAGTGCCGGAACTCCACGCCCGTGAGTCTGTCGCAGCGGGCTCCCTCGGGTGTCCGATCGCACACTTGGCGCAGGCCGCGTCAACGAGTGGAACAAGGAACCCACCGTGAGACGTTGCGCTTTTCCGCCGTCGCGACCCACGTCTTGCGTGGCCAGGATGACGTCATGGAGCTTGACCTCGCCAAGGAACGATTCTGCGCATCGTTCAATAGGGCGGCTTCTTCACGTGAAGATTCATGGAGGCTTGACGTTGCTGTCGATCCTTGGGGCCTTCACGGTGAGCGCATGACTTTTCGACAAGCTTTGGTTCTCTGCGTTAGTGTCCTTTCGTTCACAGGATGCGGTGATGAGCCCAGCGTGGCCGGCCGGGCGGCGTGAGCGGTATTTGCTGTCCCGTGACCATCGGCCTCGGGTGCAACCCAGCCCCCGGCTTCACCGGTGGATGGGCTGCTTCCAGTGATGAGTGCGTCTTCGATGAAGCGTGCTGCGATGTCGCCTACCTGGACCAGACGGATTCCTATGGTTGCGCGATCCGCGTTGGCGACAACGGCGATGGCTGCCTCGACGATCGAACCCCGGACGCCGGGGTGGACAGCGGCGCCGCGGACTCGGGGACCGGCGACGCTTCGTAGCTCGGATCAATCAGTTGAGGGAGCAGGGCATCGCGAGGGCGAAGGGCGCGACTTCCGCGTCGAAGCCGGTGCCGTCGGGGCGTTCCATCTGATAGGTGCCGTGCATGACTCCACGGGGGTCGTGATGATGGCGCCTTCGGTGTATTCGAAGGCTTGGCCTGGTTGAAGAAGGGGCTCTTCGCCGACAACGTCAGGGTCTTTGACCTTCGCCGATCTGGTCAGTACGGAGCAACCGAGCGACGCTCGGCCATGCGCCCTGGGTTTATCGTGCTCTCTATGGTGCTCTGTTCGTGCGGAGCGTCGCCAACTCCGGCGTCCTCGCCAATTCAAGCGCACGAGGAGGCCCCGCCGATCGCAAGTTCGCCGCCTGGACCGCCGTTGTACCCAATGGGCGTCGTGCCACACTACTCACGCATTCAGGGCGGCCTCTACAGTGCGGGCTGGATGCTCGAATACGAGACCGTCGTCGTCTCAGGTTTAGACGCGAGTCCAAATACGAAGCTCACCTTGATCTGCCGCAGAGCCGATACGTGCGACTGCTCCCCTCTTCTCATTCTCGGTGACGAGCGTTTCGCGTTTCAAACAGAGGAACACGAGGGTGAAGAAACGTACTTTGGCCTCGTGCTGAATCAGTCACGTCTTCAGCGGCTCTCCTGCGGCGCGAACTCGTCGCTCCTCATGTGCGCAGAGGAGTACTTCGAGATGGACTGGCTTCGAGCCAACTTGTCGGGTCACCTGCAGGGGGTGACGAACGCGTTATCGATCGGTCAGCAAGCACTGGACGCCATACAGACGAGCTCCATCCAAGTCCCAATACTCCCGGTGTGTATGGACGTGGAACGCGACTAACGGGGGCTCGCACCCTGCGCCCAAACCGGCGCCCGAGACCCAAGCCCAGACGGTCGATGCGGGCGTGAGTGCCGCAGAAGAGCGTACTCCCAAAGAGCGTCTCTCGGACGCTGTGCATGAGCCAAGGCCCCGCGTAGAGCATTCCCCCGACCAATGCGCGGCTCGCTCTTGGGTTTGTTGGGCAAGCCGCATACACGCCGCCCACGACGTTCGCCCAGAAGTGGTAGGTGTCACCGAGGGGATCACCGCCGAGGGCATCGTCCGGGTGGAAGGGAGCGATGGCCTCGCCGCGCCGAAGGCGTTCGTCCAGAGACATCTGAAAAGACGGATGCAGTCGCGTGTCCCGGCCTCGCGCAAGGACACGGGTGGCCGTGTGAAGCCCCAGAAGCGCCTCGAACGGGCGCCCGTCCGCGCACCCCAGCGCAATATCCAGTTGCTCCGGCAAGCACAGACAGTGTTCGTCGCGAATCCGCGCCAGGATGGAGACGGCGATGTCGACGGCGAAGAGCCCTCGTGGCGGCTCAAGTGCATAGTCGTCCGTAAAGCTGCTCAAAGCCGCGAGGAGGTCAAAGGCCGCAACGGCGCGCACGTGACAAGTCCTCCCTCGAGCCAAGCGAAAGACCACGTTGGTGAGCTCCTCACCGCGCTCGCGGTGCGGAACAAGCGTCGGACGCTGCTCATCGATGGCGGCGAGATACTCTTCATACCTGGGCATCGGCGGTGACGTAGAAACCGCGTGCAGCGCCACGAGAAGACGCGTCGCGCTCTTCGTCACGACCGCGCCGTGCGCCACGCCAGCACGTGCTCTCGCCAGTGCTCCATGCCGAAATTCGCTTCACCTTCGGATTCCAACCCGTAACGCGTCAGCTCTTCTTCAAGTCTCCCCGTGCAGCCCAGCGCGAACATTCTCCAGTTGCTCAGACCGGCGAGAACCGGGTGCTCAAGCGTCGCGGGTTTTCGTCCTTCGATGAGGAAATGCCCTGCGAACGCAAAGCTGTATCCGACGCCGACGCCAGCGGTGATCAACAGTGGGTTGAAGGTGAGCACTCCAGCTAGCACCGACAGATCCCCCAGATCGTGCAGCGCGCGATTCCTCCGGTGCGTGTGGTGGGCGAGGTACCTTGGCCAATAGGCGCGAAGGTCGCTTCTGAGTCGGCTGAACATGTCCCGCGGCGAACAAGAGCTAGCCGCTTAGCTATTCCGTAGGCATATGAACTAAGCCGTCGCGCCAGCAGCGCTATGAAGCAGACCCGCGAAGTTCTGGTGAACCGTCACCATGTACTCTCCGCGTTGTTGTGGAGTCTGCGCCAGCATCTGCGCCGTGCTTCCTTCAGCGCGGAATCGCGGCCTGTGCTCACCCACGAGCGCATGCAGAAGAGTGTCTTCAGGTCGCCGCTGAGCGTAGCCACCGGCGCGCCCTTGCTCGGTGCAAAGTCTGAGAGACTCGCCGCGGTGCACGCATCACGGACTTCATCGATGCCCACATACGCGGGGAGCGTTGGGGAGAACGCCAGCATCTCACAGAGCCGTTGCACGGCGTCTCGCGGTGCCTTTGGAACTTTGGGGAACGGAACATCGCGAAAGCCCTCTGCTCGCAACCATTTCCGAAGGTCGTGAAATTACTTTCGGGTCCCTCGTAGGGAAGTCCGATCCAGGTATACTCTTCGAAACCGACGAACAGCTGACCTTACCACCCGCCAGCGGCCACGACACAGTCATAGTCCTATCCGCTAGGCGACTGCTAGGGGATCCAGGACTTTTCTGCGAAGCTACTCGCATGGTCGATCCCATCGAATCAGCGGCGCAGGAGGCCGCCTACCGCGTACGTAAGTTGGGGCGCCGGCTCACCGTGCTCCTTTGGGCTGTTGGTCTGGGTCTCTACACTCTCTGGGCGACCATGTACTGGTCCGGCTTCGAATCGACGCAAAACGCAGTGTCTTGCATTGGCCCGCTTGGCGCGGAGTGTCCGGAATCGTGGACCGGTCCTAGCGTCACCTTGGTGAGCGATGTCTTCTTCGCCACCTTCGCCGGATTGGTTGTGCTTTCGGTGCTGATGAAGATCCTGTTCTCCTTCTTAGCAAACGCGGCATACAGGAAGACCAAGGGTAGTCCAACGCCGCAACCGTTCTAGTCCAACCACGAACCATCTTCGATCCTGTCTCGCTTTCTCCCGGAGCCACCGCACCGGACCTGGCATGTGGTCGCGGGGAGATCTTGGTACGCCTCGCAGAACGCTTCGGCGCCGATGTGCTCAGCGTGGATCGCTCGGATGCCGCCGTTCAACTCGCCGCTTCAACGTCGCGCGCCCATGGGGAAGGCAGAGCGAACGCACCACGACGTCGCGGACTTCAAACCGGACAAGTCGGGCATCGGCGACGCCGGGATCATGGAGTCCTCAAAGGCCTCGTCGCTGCCAACGTCACGGCGCAACTCTCTCATCGTCGTTGGAAACGCTTCGGCAAGTGCCACAGCACCCGCATCCTTCAAACCAGATTTGTCCCAGGCTGCGTGCGGCACCGAGACAAACAGGACCTCCGATGGATTCGAGGCCCCGTCTTTCCACGCGCTCTTGAAACGCAAGCGCAGGTGGCCGTCGGGATGCGCTTCGAGACGCTCAAGCGAGAGCGGCGGCCGCACGATGTAGCGGCACGCGATTCTAGTGACAACGCGCTCAAGACGCTGTCGGTCCCGACCGTCCACCGCGACGGAGGCGTGGATATTGACACTGACCGTCTTCGGGAGCGTGAAAGTGATCGAGCAGGCGACGAGCGTATCGAACTCCACGCCACCCACGATAGGCAGTTCGCTTTACCGTTTGGATGGCCTGCGCAATCGCATCGATTACTTGTTGGTTGAGCGGGACCACTCGAGCCCACCTCACCAGACGCACGGATGCATTGGCCGGCGGCAATGACGCGCATCGCACTCTGGCACCGCGGGCAGGTCATGATGTCGACGGCAAAGACGCGCCGCAGAAGCCACGCCCATGGATGGCGTGAGGGCGGCGGAGGCGGCTGAAGCGGAGGCGTGGGCTCAACCAAGAGCAGCTGCGCGTCATCGCCCGTTGCGAGTGGCTCTTCCGTTTCAACTTCATCGTTCGGCACGATCTCGGCGCGGTCCCGCGAGTGGCCGGCAAGCACGTCGTGGTAGCGCAGCATGTGAAAGCGCGGCGGCGGGATGAGCGCGCGTAGTTTACTGGTGGGCGGCACCGGCGGGATGAGCGCGCGCTGATTCAGGTGCCCCAGCAATACGAAGTACTCGCGCCAACCGCGCCCGAACGCACCGCCGACCTCGTCGCATTGGTCGGCGAGCTTCTCGGCGACCCGGCGAAGGCGCAGACCGGCCGCTCTTCAGCCGCGGCGACTAGCTGAGTATGCGATCCACCACGAGTCAGCCGGGTGCTATGATTCCGTGGCAGGGCATGAACCATACGTTAAAAATCCTCTTCGCGGCCCTAAGCCTGGCACAGCTTGTCGCTTGCTCAGAGCCGGTCATCACGGCACGCTCCGACGCCGCCAGCGATTCCAGCGCCGTCGATGCAAGATCCTCGGACAGCTCCGCCGGTGACGCCACGGCCCCGGTGGACGGCTCATCCGGCGACGGCGAAACAACGCCGGATACGGCGCCGGATACAACACCGGATACAACACGCGACATCGGCAGCTGCGCGTGCAGCGCGGGCTCGGCGGAGACGAGCGCTTGTGGGGCCTGCGGTACCGGCACTCAGACTCGCTTATGCGGGGGCGACTGCGCATGGGAAGCGTACGGCGCCTGCGAGGGCGAGGAGCTCGGCTTTCCCGTCGACGTGAGCAGCGGCGCGCCCCTCTGTCCGCCCTACGATCGACCGGCGGTCTTCTTCTCGCCCCATCCCGACGACGAAACCATCGGCTACGCCGCGAACATCTTCGAGCACGTTCAGGGGGGTCGTGACGTCTTCGTTGAACTGATGACCCACGGAAGGAGTACCGGCGTACGCGCCGTCCTCGCCGACGGGCGCCGCGATCCCTGGCACCTAGGCAGCCATGACCATACACTAACCCCGGACCAGATCGGTGACGCGCGAATCGCCGAGTTCAGGCAGGCCGTCGCAGTCCTCGGCGTGACCGGCATCCACATCTCGGACTTTGGCGACGGAAACGTAACGCGCGCCGAAGTGAACGAACGCATCTCATGGTGGCTCGCCCACAACTCCGGTGGGCTGAGCTTAAAAGGGACCGTGGGAGCCGAAGACCCACGGGCCGCCGGCGGCACAGCGCACCCAGACCACCAAGCGGTGTGGGACGCCCTAACCGCCTCCGGCTTCGCCGACCTCCGCGGCTGGCTTGTCTACCACCACACCAGCGGCGTCGGGACCTTCACGCGACAGAATGGCTTCACCGGTCAGCAAGCATGCGACGCCAAACGCGCGGCCGTCGCGGCCTACGGGCTCTGGGATCCGGCAGCGGGGCGCTACGCCATCGGCTACCACAGCGTGCCGACGCTCCTCGACTCGGCGGGAGCGTCCTGCATCGAGTATACCGTCGTCCCCTAGTCAGGCGGCTGCTGAAAATCGCGCCCGCGGCGCGATGTCGCAGCCCGCTCCCTGCCACGCGGCAGGCGTTTGCCCGTGCCGTGCCGTAGGCGTGTGCCCGTGCTGTTGAAAGCTTGCACGGACTTCTTTTCGTTCCAGTCGTACGAGTTGCGGAGACCTAAAAGACGGTCGGCGACTCTTGAAGTCGATATCGTCGTGAGTTCGAGTTTTATTCGCTATCGCCTTGCTGTTCGAGGCGCTATCGGGGAGCGTCCAAAGATGAGTCAGCAGACCTCCGACGGTTCTTTTTGGACTTCGTCCCTCTTCGCGCCGCGAATGCTCTGCGTCGGCGGAGGCGGAGGCTGCTTGATCTACGCGGGAATCGGTTTTGCGGGTGTCATGCAAGCAGGCGTCGTCGGTCCACTCACCTACGTCCTCCCGGGAATCGGCGTGTTGATGCTCCCCACCGCATTCATCCTCGCGCGCTTGGTTCCCGTCCCGGACATCGCATCGCCGACAGAAGAAGTCGATGGTGCCTTCGGCAAAGAGATGGTGCTCGCCGATCCCACGAACGCCCGAGATCAATACGTCACTTCGGTCTTCAACCGGTTCGCGGTGCGCTGCCTGGTCATCCATAGCGCAGCCATATTTGGCTTGATGGGTTACCTGGGGGCCGGAACACCAATAGCGATCTGTGTGGGTCTTTGCGGCGTAGCCGGCCTTGCCACGCTCTCTGTGTTTCCACGCACCAGTGATTGGAAGATGCGAGCAGAGACGAAGATCGGAGCTCGCTTTCCCAACGAGTAAGTCGGCACACGAGGACATAAGCAGTGCAGTAGGGGCATGGGCAAACGCCTAGGTCGCAGCGTGGACGCAGGTGAGCCTGCTCCGAGTGCTCAAGCGGCATGGCCGAAGCCGCGGTGGGCGGTCGCGACCGCAAGCGTCTCGAGCGCCGCCGTTGTTGCATGGCGTGCCGCTACATCGCTCGCCCGCCACTCTCCCTTGAGCGCCTCGAAGAGCATCCCGACGGTCGAGTACGAATACGCTTCATGAGCGCGTGGAAAGACGGCACTCACTCCGTGTTGCTCGACGGCTCGACTTCGTCAGCCGTCTGTGTGCGCTCATCCCGCCGCCGCGCTTTCATATGCTGCGCTACCATGGCGTGCTTGCCGGTCACTCGCGCGACCGCGCAGAGATCGTGCCGAAGGACGCGGCGCAAAGCGAAGAGCCCGTCGAGCCGACGGGCGACCCGCAACAACTCTTGTTTGAGCCCGCGCCTCCGCTATCGCCGCCGCCTCCGCCCTCACGTCATCCGTGGGCGTGGCTGCTGCGACGCGTCTTCGCCGTCGACATCATGACGTGTCCCAAGTGCCAGAGCGCTATGCGCGTGAAGTCCATCGCCACCGAAGCGAGCAAAATCCACGCTGTCCTTGGCATCGCCTCACGACCGCGACCGTTCTTGCAACAGCTTGAGCTTGGTTTTGCGGCTGCTTAAGCGCTACCTCTGCACGCGTGCGTTCGCTGGAGCGTGACGAGCCACGATGGAGCTGCTGGAGGGAACGGAATCAAGAGATGAAACGACAAAACGAAAGAGAAGGG
>JBLHKB010000346.1:0-7599 GCA_047619315.1 Polyangiales bacterium | reverse complement strand
ACCCAGAAAGCGATCTCGGAGGTGACCAAAGATCGTGATCTGATGGAGCGATCGCGTGAAACGAAACACCTCGATGGATCACACGCGATCCTGCTACATCACCCACACACCATCGCTTGCGGTGCCAGGTTTCGCCGGCACCACATCGAGTAGTTCAGAGGGTTCGCGAAACGCGTTTCAGGGCCCGAAGGGCATCGCGCCGCCCTTGACGCAAACCAGGACCATATCCTGGGTTGCACCACTGCAGGACCAGCCTTCGGGACAGTCGCTGCCGCGTGCGCAGCTTCGAGTGCACACGGGTTCATCCCCATCGACGCCGCCAACGCAGTGTCCCTGAATGCACTCGCTATCCGACGCGCAGACCTCGCCCATCGGCTTATCCCCTCCGCCGCAGGCGACGGCCGGCAGGAGCGTGAAGAGCGCGAAGAGCAGCCAGCGAGAGAAAGGCATGTCCGAAGGTGGATCGAGCAGCCCCAACACGCCAGCGATGGGGCGTTGACCCCTTCCCACACGACACGTTAGTTAGAAGGTCGTGGATCCTCGCGCATATCGACGCTTTCGAAAGAACCGCGGCGCCCTCGTGGGGAGCATCTTGGTTCTGTTCGTGACTCTTCTAGGGCTTCTGGGCCCTTCCCTGGCTCCTCACAGCCCGGAAGAACAGTGGCGCGACACCTTACTCACAGATGAAGGCACACCCGTCGGAATCGGCGAGATCGATGGGCACCCGCTCGGCGCTGACACCGTGGGCCGAGACGAGCTTTCGCGTTTGCTCCACGGCGGCTCTGTCAGCCTACGCGTAGCATTCATCGCGACGCTCATCGCCGTGGCGATGGGTCTCCTCGTCGGCATCACGAGCGGCTATTTTGGTGGCATCCTTGATACCGTGAGCATGCGTTTCGTGGATCTCTTCCTTTCGATCCCGTTTTTGCTCTTGGCGATTACGATTCAAAGCGTGGTGAAGCGCCCAGAGCTCTGGACGCTCTACTTGTTGCTGGGGTTCTTGTCGTGGACCACCCTCGCCCGTATCACTCGTGCGAAGACACTTCAGGTGAGAGAGCTCGAATACGTTCAAGCGGCCATCGCCCTCGGCATGCGCCCGTCTCGCATTCTCCTGCGGCATGTCCTTCCCAATGTTCTCGGTCCAGCCATCGTCATCGGGACGACGCTTGTCGCCCAGATGATCATCGCGGAATCCGCCATGTCGTACTTGGGTTTGGGCGTTCAGCCTCCCATAGCAAGCTGGGGATCGATGCTCAAAGAAGGGCAGGACATGCTCCGCGCCGCTCCGCAGCTAATGCTCCTCCCGGCGCTACTGATCGTCATCACTGTGTTTGGTTTCAACCTCATGGGCGAAGGGCTACGCGATGCGTTTGACCCCAAAGATTAGCATTCTGCTGCTGGCTCTTGTTGGATGCCCAAGCGAGCCAATGGGCCCAAGAATGTACGGTTCGGGCGACGATCAACCCCGGAGTGGTGGGACGTTTGTCTTTCACCACGAATCAGGCGTCGACACCCTCGACCCCCATCTTGGTTTCAACGAGCTATCCACCGTCGCGTTTCGTCTCTTGTACGACGGACTTCTGGACTACGACGCCGAGGGAGAGCTCATCCCCAGCCTCGCCGAGACCATGCCGACGATCAGTGAGGACGGTACCCGCTTTCGCTTTCGGCTTCGACGGGGTGTGCAGTTCCACCCACTTCCAGGCGTTCCCGAGGGGCGGGAGCTCACGGCGCATGACGTGATGTACAGCATGCACCGCATGCTGGGTCAGCAGCTGGGCTCGCCGGGGTTTCCATTCTTCAAGGCGCTTGTTGGGGCCGACGCCTATCACGCCGGCGATGCCGAGTCCGTTGAGGGCATCACGCTCATCGACCGATACACCATCGACTTCAAGCTGAACGACCCCGACCAGACTTTCCTCAACGCCATGGCGATGACCTTTGCCTACCCCATCGCCCGAGAAAGCGTGGGTCGCTGGGGCAGTGAGGTCGGACGTCATCCTGCAGGCGTAGGCCCCATGATCTTCGAGCGCTGGGAACGCGGCGTTCAAATCGAATTTCGCCGCCATCCGCACTACTGGAAACAAGACGCGCACCCGGACCGCATGATCTACGTGGAGACGTTGATGCGTGGCACAGCGGTCATGCGCTTTCGAAATGGTGATCTCGACGCTATCCATCGGCAGTCGACGCAGGACTACCTTTTCTTCAGTCGAGCCGAAGCTTGGCAGCCCTACATGAATGAGCACCCGAACGCGTCTACTTGGGGAATCATCATGAACACCGAGCTGGCGCCCTTCGACAATGTTCACGTTCGACGCGCCGTGGCCTACGGGATCGATAGTGAGAGTTGGTCTCGTGCCCGGAGCGGTCGCATCTCTGCGACGGGCCAGCTCGTGCCGCCAAATATCTGGGGCTATGCAGAGAACCTGGAGAGCGAACACCACCTCGACCGTGAGCGCGCGAGGGCCGAACTTCGTGAAGCTGGCTACCCGAACGGTCTCCCTGAGCCCATTCAACTTGCCGTTGGCGAGGGCGACGTTTCGCGTATCTATGGCGAGCTCTTTCAAAGCGACATGGCGGAGATTGGGATCACCGTGGAACTGCGGCCCCTGTCATTTCCAACGCTCATCGCAGAGAGCAGCAAACCCCGCACGCTTCAGACGATGCTTTGGGGATGGAGTCTTGATTTCCCGGATGCGGCGAGCTTTTTCGATCCGAACTTTCACTCCGACTCGATTCACCCAGAGCACTCTCAAAACCGAGCCTTCTACAACAACCCTGAGTTCGACGCGCTCCTCGACTCCGCCCGGGCCGAGACCGACCGTGAAGCCCGACGTTCTCTTTACCGGGACGCTTCCAACATGCTGAATCGCGACGCGCCTTGGGCTTTTGTCTTCAACCCCACGATGCTCGAAGTTTGGCAGCCCTACGTGCGCGGCTACCAGCCACATCCGGTTTGGCCCGAAGAGTATCGCCAGGTCTGGCTTGACCTACCCAAGCAACGGAATCGCCCCTCTCGCTCACCCACCGCAGCCCTCGATATTCTTCCTCGATCTAGATTCGGAGGGACCTGGCGATGACCGCGTATATTTTTCGGCGCCTGCTCTGGGCCGTATTCACGGTGTACTGCGTCTTCACCCTCGTATTCCTGCTGGTCTTTGCCCTCGGGAGCCCGGCCTCAACGACCCTTGGCCCAAACGCCGGCGAAGAGCAGATCGCAGATTTCGAACGCAAGGAAGGTCTCGACCAACCCATTTGGCGTCAATACACCTCGCGTCTCGGGACCAGCCCTTGCGTGCGACAAGCCTCCCCGGAGTACGCCCGAGAAGGCTACTGCGGTGCCCTGCAGCTCGACTTTGGAACGTCCTACCGTGGCAACGAACCGGTCTCCGCTATTCTCGCACAGCGGCTTCCCCGCACTCTCCTCCTCGGCGGAATGGCTTTGGTATTTGAGCTCATCATCGGTATCACCTTCGGAATTCTCGCCGCCGTCAAACGCAACACTTGGTTCGATACAGGCTTCATGGGCATCGCCTTCCTCGGCATCAGTCTGCCCACCTACGTCACCGGCCCGCTCTTCTTGTGGCTCTTCGCCTTCCTCTATGGATGGTTCCCCGTTGGGGGCTACGGCGTCGACGGGTGGGACCATGTCTATCACGCCATCTTGCCTGCACTCACCTTGGCCATTGTCGGCGCGGCCACTTACGCACGCATCATGCGCAGCGAGATGGTCGACACTTTGCGCAGCGACTACCTCCGAACCGCCCGCGCGAAGGGCCTTCCGGGCTGGCGTGTCGTTCTTGTCCACGCAGCGCGCAATGCGCTCTTGCCCATCGTCACGCTGATGGGCCTCAGCATGACCATCCTCGTCAGCGGCGCCATCATCACGGAGAGCATCTTCGCGTGGCCCGGCATGGGCAACCTCGCCATCCTCTCCGTCGTTCAAGAGGATGCGCCGATCATCATCGGTGTCGTGCTGGTCTTCGCTGTGACGGTTCAGGTTGGCAATCTACTCGCCGACATCGCCCTCGCAGCCCTCGACCCACGACTGCGCATTCACTAGGAAACCGTCGCTAGCGCTCCGGGAGCGCCCGGACGAGCCTGTCGATAATCCCAGCGCTAAACACATAGTCCGTCGGGAAGTTGTTTCGCTCTAGGAAGCGGCCGGGGCGCTCCGTGGCCGTCAGGTCACCGCCTAGAATCCCTTCAGAAAGCACGCCCGTACCGGCGTGCTGGTGGCAGCCGATGCAGTTGGTGGCCGCGGCCCCTTCGCCGCTTTCAATGAACGGGTTTGAGCACCATGATTCGGTTTCTCGGAGCGTCGAAGCGCGACGAATCTCCTCCGTGACACCTGTGAAGGCAGAGTCCTCTTCTTCAAACCAGGTCGTCGCGCACATCTTGTACTGGTCCCAAGGGGCCTCTAACTCGGGAGGGCGGTCTTCCCCGAAGTCTTCGCCCGGGGAGTCTGACCACCACATGGTGGACCACACCCAGTGATCCAGCTCTTTGACCATGGCGTGCATGGCGACGAGGCGGTAACGCGCGCCACCTGGCAACTCGAGAGTGAAAATGGAATCCTCTCGAGGATCTTGAGCTTCGCCTTCAGTCCATGTTTCGCCGTCGGCGAAAACCGACTCAAGTCCGACCACGCTGGTGTCGTGAGCACCTACGCTCACATCGAAGCCAACACGGCGGTACTCCGTCTTGATGATCGCAGCTCCATCCGGAAACTCACTGGCGAGACACGGAGTCCAGAGCGCGACGGGCTCGTCATAGCGGACCTGAACATGTGCACGGCCACGCTCGAGCGCCCGGACGTCCACATATACCTCGGCTGGGCCTGTGACTTGGCAGCTTCCCTCACACTCTTCGCCGTTCACTCGAAGCGTGACCGGGTCTTCGCTTTCCATGACGAAGCTGCCTCCGTCCGCGACGGTATAAGGTCCGAGGCGCTGCGGGCCGCAGCCATCCAGCCACACGCTCTCTTCGTGTTCCGTCGAGCGGAAACCCGCAGGCAAATCCGCCTCAGGCGTGGGCGGGATGCAGCCCGTGATCTCGTTACGGCTCTCGATCAGATGGCGAGCAGCAGCCGGGCTGAAGACGACTCGTTCGATTCCGCCAAGTCCACGTGCGCCCTCGCCTTCCGAGGCGCCTTCCACAAACTCTGCAAGCCGCTCTTCTGGCCAGCCTTCAAACTCAAGAACGGCGCGACTGTTCCATTCGAAGGCTTCATCGATAGCCGGCCCCGTGTACTCCTCAGCGCCGTTCTGATGAAGGCGCTGGACGACGCGGCGAAGATCTTCCTCGTCGTACCAGGTCTGGAAACGAGGCAGTGAGACGGGCCCGCCGGATGGTGAAGCGACGGGGACCTCTTCGACGAGTCGTGAAACGACATGCCACCCGAGCGCACGTCGCTCCCCCAGAGACGAACGGAGCAAGGCCTCCTCATCCCGCTGTGATTCCGCGGGCCAAGGCGCGCCCTGACCGAGGACGTACCGCGCGGGTGCCGTCAGCCCTGACTCCTCAGTGCCAACCTCAGGACAGGCAGTGGACGGCTTTGTGCATCCTGCGCTAGCGAGTACGCCGGTAAAGAGGAACGAGAGCGCTGCACGCGCAACGTTTTTAGAGGACGATATCACTCGCCACTACGTACTCAGAGGATGCGCCCCCGGCTCGGTCGCGGACGATGAAGTAGAGCCAGCCGTCGGACCGAAAATGTGGAAAGAGCGCGTGTTGTCCCGCCTGCATGGTGGTCACTCGCGTGCTCTCTCCGGTCGTCAGTTCGAGCACGAAGACGTTGGCGGCGCCACGACGCGCGTAGTCGGCAAACGCCGGGTCATCGGGGCCGGTAAACCCAAGCTCCACGGCGTCCTCCGGCAAAACGTAGCGATGATAGGTCATGTAGCGCTCGTCGAAGGAGAAGCTGACCTTGGTGCCGCGAACGCAATAGTTGGCAACGATGCGTGTCTCAAGGTCGAAGCTGTCGCCATTGGGCGTCGTTTCGATCGAGCGCATGACGAACCCGCTCTGATCACCGTCTTCGCCCTGAGCTCGTGAGACGACCAAGCGACCGGACGGAGAAAGCACAGCGTCCCCTTCGTAGGAGGTCGTGGTGCTGAGTTGCGCGCCGTCAATGTAGCGCGAACCGTCATAAACAAAGGGCACCAAGCTCATCTCGGAATTCCGGTCGAAGCTCACGGGCAATGGGCCGTCTTCGCCGCCGAAGCCGCCGTTGTCGCTGACGAACTGACCAAACACCGTCCAGTAGTCGCCGCCACGTGTCGCCGCCATGTGCTGGTAGAGACCAACGGCGCTGGTGTTCGTGCATTCCGGCTCACCGAAGTTGATCTCCATGGGATTCGTCAACAGAAGGCTCTGTTGGCAAATGTGACCACCGCCGCCCTGGAGCATGAAGCCTGAGTTGTCGGGAAAGAAGCCGGGGTCGTAGAGCGCTTGCGCGTAGATGTGAGCCCCGCGCTCGAGGTCGACGATGGTCGCGCCACCACCGCGTTCGCTGGATCCGTGAGAAACAAAGCGACCGTCTGCCGAGCTTCGCGTCCAGAAGCTGGAGCGGTATCCGTACTCGTGAAGCACACGAAGTGTCTCGGAGGAACCTGCCCATCCCTCACCGTAAGGGCGCTCGCTTGCCAGCGGATAGCCGGTCAAACAGTCCGCACCGACCTCGCCCTCCGCACAACCGAACATGCGGATGTTGTTGTCCCGGTTGATGACCGCCCATCCCTCGGTTTCCATGGCTTCGACGTGGTCGAAAACGGGTCGACGGATTTCGTCAGTGCACGTGGAACCGCCTGGGTTGCCCAAACGCGCTTGCAAACCTGGCGACCCGCGCATGGCCCAAGAGAGCAACACGTCGACTTCGCTCTGATCGAGGAGAATCGATGGAGGCTTCGGCATCTCGCTCACGCCGCGGTAGCGAATCTGCTGAACCTCGCCGTCGAAACCGTGAGCGACGTTGAACGTACGCGTAAACCAGTCGAGACCAAGGGTCGCTGTCACAAAGCCCATTCCATCCGGACGTGGCTCACCATCGACGGTGAAGCAGTCCAGAATCGCCTGTGCCTCTGTGTCAACGTTCGGGTCGTTCGCGCCAATGCACGTCAGGGCGTCGCGCGTGGCTGTTTCCCATTCACGCACTCGGTTGACGCTCAGACCATGGCAGCGAGTGCAGCGACGGTCTTCGGTCTCATGACCCAAAATCTCAAACGCTGCGTTCGCGAGCGTTGCGTCGTCCAGTTCGACCTCGGTGTACAACGTGACCGGCGTTCGAGCGACGTCGAAGCCCGCGTCCTCCGGTGGTACGTCCGGGGGCACGTCGAGGGGGACATCAGGCTGCACGTCTGGGGCCCCAGCATCTTGGATGCCGGTGTCGCGTCCGCCGTCGACCACGCTTCCGGCATCAGGTGAGCCGGAGTCGTCGTCTCCGCAACCAGCGAGAGCTATGATCACGAGGAGAGATAGAGAACGCGCAGAATGATTCACGTATAGAGAGTTGCATTAACTCGCGCAGGATTCATCACCATCGCACTCTTCAACTCGCGAAACTACGCACGTGGCAAAGACTATTGCAGCCATTGA
>JBLHKB010000345.1:0-7606 GCA_047619315.1 Polyangiales bacterium | reverse complement strand
GAACAAGTGCGTCATCAGGCCCGCATTTGGGATATTGGGGCTGCTATCCAGGAGTACGCAGAAGGACAGGGCTGCTCTGTCGTTCGTGACTACGTGGGCCACGGCGTGGGGCGTAAGTTCCACATGGCGCCACAGATTCCTCACTACAAGCCTGATAAGCGCGTCGGGCTGCTCGAAGGTCTGACCAACCGCAAAATGCGCGAAGGCATGGTTTTCACCATCGAACCGATGATCAACATTGGTGGATATGAGACCGAGCTTTTGGAAGACCAATGGACTGTGCTCACGGCGGACCGCTCGCTCACGGCTCAGTTTGAGCATTCGATCGTGGTCACGCGTACGGGCTGCGAAGTGCTGACGCGACGTCCAGCGATCGTGAAGAACAGCGAAGACAAACCTTGGGCTCAGCTCGGTCGACTATCGGCGCCGGCAGCGTTTGATGACGCGCTTGAAGCTCCCGTCGAGTCCTAGACCTGCTCCTCGGTTTCGGGCCAGACGAGCCAAGTGGCTTCGTCGGCTTCTTCGACCAGCACGGGGTCCAGGTGCTCACCGCGGCATGGGCCTTCGGTGCATTTCCCGTCTTCGAGGCGGTAGAGAGCCCCGTGTGTGCCGCAGAAGAGATGGGTGCCGTCTTCTGTGAGGTACTCTCCGCTCCCTGAATCGATGGGGATTGGGATGTGCTTGCAGACGTTGATGTAGGCCCGGAGCTCGCCACCTGCGGTTCTGACGACGAGACCGTCTACTGGGAGTCCTCGTTCATCGAGGCCCATCGGTACGGATACGCATTCACCTTGAGCCGGCAACGTTGGCAGGCGGAACTTCATGAGATGGCCTTGTATACGGCCTTCGCAGGGACTGACACCAGCTGCAGGCTCTCGCCTTCGATGAGGGCTCCAGTCAGGTCCCCGCCGTAGCAGCAGCCTGTGTCGAGGCCCAAAGCGTGGGCGTGGCGTTGAAGCCCGCGAGCCGCGTCATGCCCGAAAATGACAAGCTCTGGGCCGGGCCACTGACCGGCCCACGGCTCGCCCTTTCGTTGGGAAGAGCCGGCGCCATCATGGAGGGTGCGAAGGTTCTGCATCAAATGAGGGTCTTGTGCTTCTAGTTCGATGCCAGGCACAAAGCCTGCGTGGACGACGTGGACGGCTCGTCGCAGAACACCTTCGTAGAGGGGATTCAGGTCAAGGCGCAGGAAGTCGGGGGCTTGCTCAAGATACGCCCAATCAGCATCGCAGAGCGAGCGGCCCTTGCCGTCGCTTCGCGCTCTAAGCCAGTGAGCGTCGTGGTTACCACAAACGGAAAAAGCCCGGCGCTCTCGGGCGTAGCGAACTACGCCGGCAGAGTCCGGGCCTTTTGCGACAAGGTCACCGACGAGCACGAGTGTGTCTTCGTCGCGGAGACCCACTTTGTTCACGAGGGCCTCGAGTTCTTCGAGGCACCCGTGCACATCGCCGACGATGAGCGTGCGTTTCAATCTACTCGGAGGCGAAGCACATCTGGATGGCAGGCATGCAGCCCGCCGCGACGCCGTTCACGCAAGTCTGGAATGCGTTCGACTGTGCGCCGCAGTTTGCGGTAACACATGCTTGGTCCGCACACGCATTCTCTTGAACGCAGCAATCGAACGCGCTGTACTGAGAGTCACAACCCATCGTTGTCGCACAGCTGAGCTGCTGTTGTTGGGCGCAGATTTCGCAGTCGATGCCCTCCTCGGCAGGAATCGTGTCCGCGTCGAAGCACCCGGCTTGGCACGCAGCGTCTCCGGCAGGACAGTCGATAAGACACTGCAACGTTGCCATCGCACAACGTGGGAGCAGAGCGGCTGGAATCGCGGTGGCCGGACGTGGGGTACAGGCAGGACCGCTGTCCGTACCGCCTGGGCCGGAGTCTGTTCCGCCAGCGCCGCTGTCGACAAGCGAGAGGCCGCTGTCCGTCGCGGGGCCAGTGTCAAATGTGACGGGGCCGGCGTCTGTGTTGCCAGGGCCACTGTCGATCATTCGACCGTCATCGTCGCCACAAGCGACACCCAGGGCAAGCATGAGAATCAATCCAAGTCGTGTCATCGTATTTCCTTCAAAGTCATTGTTAGTTGGCATCGTTAGTTCGGAAAGCAGGGGCCGATGAAGTCCCCGCACATGACGTTGTCGCCGTCACGGCAAGTCGCAAAGGCGGCGAAATCTGTTGTGCATGCTGGGCAGTCCGCTGCATCGCAGTCGTTCGCCTCAAGGCAGCAGCGTAGGTCCGCAAACTGCAGGCCACAGAAGTTGTCCAAGCATGCGAGAGACTGCAGCGTGAAGCAGTCGTCGCAGTTGAGCATGGTAGTGCCGTCCACGAAAGGTGTTGTTGGATCGTTTAGGAGGCAGGCGTCGAAGCAGTCATTGTCGCCGTCTGGACAGTCGACGGCGCATTGTGCGGTCGCGGTGGCGCAGCGCGGCAGAATCATCTCGGAGGGGTTCGCCTCGCTAATTGTGACGAGGTTGGCGTAGGGATCCTCGCAGGAGAAGGTATCGCCTGTATCCAGTGTTCCAGAGTCGACGCGCGTGATCGGGCCACCGTCTATGGCGGGGCGACTGTCATCACCACACGCGATGGCGCAGAGGAGGAATACCGGCATCAGACGCGTCATGGCGCCTGCATAGCGTGATTGGCGGGGGTTGTCATCCTGGCCAGGGCCTCCCGTAGCCAGAACGAGCGCGCAAGATATCGCATGAAAACCAAGGCTTGGAGCGTAGGCAGCAGAAGCCATGGCGCCGCCTCCAGGGAGGCGCCGGCGGCCAGGGTGCCAACACATACAATGCTGTACAGAACATAAGCCGGAAGTGCTCGGAGCGCCTTCGCACCAGCTTTGCGAAGTGAGTCGAAGGGACCGGTCTGCAGGCTCGCCGCGCTCACGAGATCCAGGGTCGAGAGGAGGAAGATGCCCGTCGTAAAAAGCGGAAGTAGCGCGAGAAATGTCCAGAGCGCGGCGCGGCGCGGATTGGGATCACCCTCGAACGATGCGTGAACGAGCCACGCGCTTAGGGCGAGTAACCCCAAAAAGAAGATCCCCAGGACGAGAAGAAGAAGGTATCCGCCGACGGATGCAGGCGTACGCCGTAGTCCTAAGCCGACCTGTTTTCGCAGCGTCCATTTGGGATGACGGATCGCGGCGAGCCAGGTCATTCGAAGAGGAGTCGCCAAGGGGAAGAGGACCAGGGCACCAAAGCCAACCGGCAGGATCAAGGTGGCGATGGAGCCATCCACCAAGCTCTCGAGGACGTAAGCGCCATCGCGGAAATCGCCGGCGCCGGCGGCCGAACGCATCAGCTCGGCGAGCCAGTCCGCACAAGGAACGGCGATGAGCGAAACGACGAAGTACATGAGGAACGCCACGCGCACGAGGTGTCCTCGGGATGCGAGCGTGTTCACGGTCCAACCGCCGCACTGAGGAAGTTCTGCACGACCCAGAGCGCGCGGGGGAAGTAGCCTCCGTTGTCGTCGAGCATTCCATCGTCTGCGCGCCGAGGATCCGTGAGGTTGTGGTGATGAGGATCGGCGAGGACACGACGTGGGCGTTCGGCGAAGTCACGAGATAAACGCGTGGATGATCCGGGCCAGGGAATACTCGTGGATTCTCCCGCCGCCGTCTCGACGTGAATGTGCGAGGGGAGTGGCAAGCCTCCATAGCGTCGTGCGTCCAGGCGCCACCCATCTTCGTTCTCTTCGACTTCGACGTGAACGACGGCCTGGGCTCCGTGAAGAAGGGCGGGTCGCATGACGCGCCGGCTCATCCACGCGCCATACTCCTCATCCATGGCGCGAAAAAGGTCTTCCGGGCCAGGGTGTCCATAGCGGTGCCGGCGGGCGTAGCGACCAAGGGCTCGCTGGAAACGCCGCCGCCCCCATGTCCGTGCCACTGTTTCGAAAATTGAGGTGCTGCGCGCGTACACGCTGCGTCCATATTCGCTGCCGTGAAACGCATGCACTGGGCGTCCCGGCGGAGGAGAAGGTGCGCCGCCGAAACCAAATACGCGCTCCGTTTCGAAGGCCGGGAAGCGTACGAAAGGAAGCGCCGCGGCGGAAGCGTTGCCGTAGCGTGCCGTGAGAAAGTCACAGGTGACCCACTCCGTCAGTCCTTCATCGAGCATGGGCCAATCGACTTCGTTTGTACCGATCATTCCTTGGAACCACTGGTGGCCGAGCTCATGCGCGGTGACGTGCGCCTGAAGCCCAATGGGCGCGCGGAAAGGCATGCCTTCGGTCGTCCACCACGGTCCGGCGGTGACGAAGAGCGTGGGGTATTCCATGCCCGCCGCGCCAGGGGCGTTCGCAGGTGGAACGATGATCGTGAGGCTGTCGTAAGGGTAGTGTCCGAAGAGGCGCCCATAGCGCCGAATCGCGGCTTCCGTGATTTGAAGATGTCGCGCGACGGCGCTTCCGTACCCCGGCGGCGAAAGCACGCGAACGTACACAGAATGTCCGTCGAGTTCCCAGTTGGCTTCGTCTTCTTCGAACCAAGGAGCGGCGGCAAAAGCGGTGTCGTGGACACGCTCGACGGAGAAGCGGTGGACGAGGGCGTCGCCGTCCTCTTCCGGCGGCGCGGCGCGGCCGGTTGCTCCAACACGCCAGCCGAGCGGCGTGCGTACCTCAAGCTCGTAGGTAGCGAAGTCGGCGTAGAACTCTCCGTGAGCGTGGTAGGGAAACGACGCCCAGGTTCCATCGGGTTCGAGCCGAGCGATCTTGGGGAACCACTGGGCGACCATGTGGAATTCCCCGGCGTAACCACTCCGCGCGAAAACAGGCGGAAGACGGGACGTGAACTGAGTTTCGACGGTGATGCTCGCGCCCGGTGCGACGGGCGCTGGGAGCAAGACCCGAAGCTGAGTTCGGTCGTTCTCGACGAGCTCCGTTTCCGCGCCATCGAGGAGGTCGGTGGTACCGATGTGAAGGGCCTCCACGTCGATGGATCCTTCGCCGTGAAATGTGTCCCCTCGCAGCTGACCGCCAGACTCGCGCATGAATACGCTCTCTTCGTCCGAGAACGCGTTCAGATAGAGGTGGAAGACCAACCGATCGATGGGCACCGATGATGTATTCGTCCATTTGATGGAGCCTTCACCGCGAACGAGGTGTTCCGACGGGACGAGCTCCGCGCGCAGGTCGTAGGCAAAGGGCGCCTGTTGCGCGTTCGCCTGAACGGCGCTTTGGGCGATGACGCACACGACGAGGATGAAGAAACGGGCCACCACAGGCGACCCTAGCTTGGCCGCCGGCTGACGGCTATGGTCCGCACCCGTGGAAGAAGACTCTCAGAGTGTGGATGTGGAGAGTGAGGCCGAGATGGTTGCCCTGGCATCGCGCATCGCGTCTGCGCTCGATCCGGGACATCTCGTGATTCTCGAAGGTGACCTGGGGGCCGGAAAGACGTTCCTCGCGCGCGCCATTGCGTACGCTCTTGGGGTTCCTGACGATCTCCCCGTGACGAGTCCGACGTTCGCGCTCGTGCATGATTATCCAGAGTCGACGCCACCGCTGCTTCACGCAGATCTCTACCGGCTCTCGCCGGGAGATCCGCTGGAGGACCTCGGCCTGGAGAGCGATCTTCACGTCCGACTCGTGGAGTGGGGGACGGCTTTTATCGATGAACTTGGCCCGGCGGACCTTGTTGTTCGGATCTTCTTGGCGGGTGAGTTTGCACGGCGTGTTGAACTGGCCGGGCCGCTGGCAAGGGCGATCGCCGAAACCTGAGTTTAGCCGCAAATTGCGTCGTTTTTCGGGCTGCCGGGCACGGAAGCGGGAACGCTTAGGCCATGGCCACCTTGCAGGTCATGAGCGGCTCTGATAACCGAGGCTGTTAACCATGCCGCGCCGTGACGACCTTCGGAAGATCCTCCTTATTGGTTCAGGCCCGATCGTTATCGGACAGGCCTGCGAGTTTGACTACTCTGGAACCCAAGGCGCCAAGGCGCTTCGGGAAGAGGGATACGAGGTAATTCTCGTCAACTCGAATCCAGCCACGATCATGACGGACCCCGAGTTCGCCGACCGCACCTACGTGGAGCCTTTGGTTCCAGAGGTGGTCGAAGCGATCATCGAACGGGAGCGGCCGGATGCGGTGTTGCCCACTTTGGGGGGCCAGACCGCGCTCAACTTGGCCCTCGCCCTCGACGCGAACGGCGTCCTCGAGAAGTACGGATGTGAGCTTATCGGCGCAACCGTTGAGTCGATCCGTAAGGCCGAGGAGCGCGATCTCTTCAAGACCGCGATGGACAAGATCGGGTTGGAGAGTGCTCGCGCTTACACGTGCCGGACAGTCGAGGAGGCAAACGAAGCCGCGGCGAAGATTGGTTTCCCCATCATCCTTCGTCCCTCGCTGACGATGGGCGGGAGTGGCGGCGGCGTCGCTTACAATGACGAAGAGTTTGGACGCGCGATCCGCTGGGCGTTTTCTCAGAGCCCCGTGCACGAGTGTTTGGTCGAAGAGTCACTCCTCGGCTGGAAGGAATACGAGCTCGAAGTGATCCGCGACAAGGCGGACAACTTCGTCGTGATCTGCACCATCGAGAACATCGACCCGATGGGCGTTCATACCGGTGACTCCGTCACGGTGGCACCGGCGATGACGCTGACCGACCGCGAGTACCAGCGAATGCGCGATGCGGCTGGGGCCATCATCCGCGAGATCGGCGTGGACACTGGTGGCTCAAACATTCAGTTCTCAGTCGACCCGGCCACCGGCCGCCTCATCGTCATCGAGATGAACCCGCGCGTGTCGCGTAGCTCGGCGCTTGCTTCGAAGGCTACCGGTTATCCTATTGCGAAAATCGCGGCGAAGCTGGCTATAGGGTACACGCTCGACGAGCTGAAGAACGACATCACGGGCACGAGCGCGGCATTCGAGCCGACTATCGACTACGTGGTGACGAAGTGGCCGCGTTTTGCGTTTGAGAAGTTCGCCGGAGCAGACCCCCGTTTGACGACGCAGATGAAGTCCGTCGGCGAAGCCATGGCCATCGGTCGGACATTCAAAGAGTCGTTTCTCAAGGCGGCGCGTTCTCTGGAAATCGGTCGAGACGGCGTCGACACTCGGCGGGGTGAAGTGGACTACCGCGAACTCGCGGGACAGGTGCGCCGACTTCAGGATGATGGTGAGGCGATGCCGCCCAGCGCAAAGCCGTCCGAAGATATTCCTGCGGCAACGGACGAAGAAGCGCGCCAAGCAATTCGTCAACTTGTCCAGACGCCTCTCGCCGACCGGCTTTGGTCCGTGTTTGATGGCCTCAGAGCCGGTCTCACCTGTGAGGAGCTGCACGACGCTTCGCGAATCGACCCCTGGTTTCTCGACCAGTTTGCGCAGATCGTCGAAATGGAGCGCGAGCTCGAAGCCAAAGGCGCCGACGCTGATCGATTGATGGCTGCGAAGAAGATGGGCTTCTCGGATGGGAGCATCGGGCTGCTGACAGGCCAGACAACCGTCGCCGTGCGTGAGCAACGGCGGAGCGCTGGCATCCGCGCGAACTTTGCACGTGTCGACACATGTGCGGCGGAGTTCGAGGCGAGTACGCCTTACCTCTATTCGACCTACGGGAGCGCTTCGGAGTCGGCCCCCACCGACAACAAGAAGATCATA
>JBLHKB010000344.1:0-7635 GCA_047619315.1 Polyangiales bacterium | reverse complement strand
TCGCCTGATCACAACGGACCCGGACATTCAGCGAACGCCCATTCGTACGGGTGACGGCAAGCGTATTCGCGAAGCATTTTTGCCTCGCGAAGGGTGGCAGATGCTCTCCGCCGACTGGAGCCAGGTCGAACTCCGAATCCTGGCGCACATCAGCGGCGACGCGGTCCTGACGGAATCTTATCGCACGGGTGCGGATATCCATCGGCGCACCGCCGCCGAGCTCTTTGGCGTGCCCTTCGAGGATGTGACCCCGGAGCAGCGGAACGCCGGCAAGACTGTGAACTTCGCGACGATCTACGGGCAGGGCGCAAATGCTCTTGGGCAGAGTCTAGGAATCACGCGGGCCGAGGCCAAGAGCTACATCGAGCGCTACTTCGAACTCTATGCCGGAGTGAAAGAGTGGCTCGAGAGCACCGTCGCGAAGGCGCACGAGACGGGCTTCGTCGAAACGATCCTGGGCCGCCGTCGCTACATCCAAGAGCTATCGAGCAACAACTTCTCTGACCGCGCCTACGGCGAACGGATCGCGACGAACACGCCGATTCAGGGAAGCGGCGCCGACATCTGTAAGCTGGCGATGCTCACCATCGACAAGGAAATTCGCGAGGGAGAGATGCAGGCCCGGATGCTGCTTCAAATCCACGATGAGCTTGTCTTCGAAGCGCCCAAAGATGAAATAGAATCACTTCGAGCGCTGGTCAAAGACGCGATGGAGAACGCGGTCGAGCTCCGCGTTCCCCTTGTCGTCGATATCGGTGTCGGCGCGAGCTGGGCCGACGCTCATTGACGGCGCCTACCGGCGACGACGTCGTCTGAGCAAGAGAGCGCCAAAGAGGACGAGGCCAAACGCATATCCACCTCGCGATGCGCCCACCGCGGTGCAGCCACAGCCTCCCGCGTCACCGGGTTCGATGGTGGGGCCTGCATCGCCCATCACCATACCGCCATCACCGCCGCACATCGGCGATAGCACGTACTCGCAGCTCTCTGCGTCTGCGTCACAGCGGTCGATGGTGCACTCGTCGCCATCGTCGCATAGAGCGTCATCGTCACAATCGCACTGGCTGTCGACCACGTCGATGTCACCGTCGCAGTCGTTGTCGAGCCCGTCGTCGCACACTTCACGAGTTCGCGGACGAACGAGCGCGTTGTTGTCATCGCAGTCCGCGCCACCGCGATCTTCGTCCGCGTCGAGGCAATCACCGTCGCCGTTGTCATCGATTCCGAGGCCGCAGAACCCGTCTCCGTCGCGGTCGAGCAAGAACGCGCAGTCCTCATCGAATAGGTCGGGTTCGCCATCACAATCATCATCGATGCCGCGATTTCGGCACATCTCTTCACTGCCTGGGTTCCGGTCGGCGTCGTTGTCGTCGCAGTCGCTAACGCCAATATTCTCGCCGATATCCAAGCAATCTCCGTCCCCGTTCAGGTCCTGGCCAATGGGGCAGTAACCGTCCGCGTCCGCGTCTACGTCCCGAGTGCAGGACTCGTCAGCCATGTCGACAAGACCATCCTGATCGTTGTCCTTGCGGTCGATGCAGTTCTCCGGCGCCCCTGGGTAAATGCTTGGGTCTGTGCCTGCGGCATCTCCAGGACCGTCTTGCTCGCCAGCGCCATCACACGTCCCCGAGTCATCGAGGTCTCGGCCGATTCTACAATAGCCATCAAAGTCGAAGTCGAAATAGTCCGCGGAGCAGACCGGGTCTCGACCATCCGGGCTTCCATCGCAGTTGTCGTCGAAGCCGTTGAGACACATCTCGGTCAGCTCTGGCGCAGCGAATTCGTTCTCGTCGTCGCAGTCTGTACCGCCTCCGAGCTCACCGGTGTCCGCACAGTCTCCATCACGATTCATGTCGAATCCAACAAAGCAGTAACGGTCTCCGTCTTGATCGAGGTGCGTCACACAGTCGTCGTCGGCAAGACTCGTTGCTAAATCGCAGTCGTCGTCCTCCATGTTCGTACAGATCTCCGCGACGCTCGGACTGATGAGCGGGTTCTCGTCGTCACAGTCCGGTACTCCATCTCCTTCGCCGGGATCCGCACAGTCACCGTCGTCGTTCATGTCCTCACCCTCCGGGCAATGACCGTCCATGTCGGCGTCGAAGACGCTCCGACATTCGTCGTCCAAGAAGTTCGGCAGGCCATCGCAGTCGTTGTCGATAAGGTCGCTGCAGTCTTCGATTTCATCGGGGTTGGCCAGCGGGTCCCCGTCGTCGCAGTCATAGCCAGCGTCGGCCTCGCCTGGGTCAAGGCAGTCTCCGTCGTCGTTGAGGTCCCGGCCAATCGGACAATATCCATCCATGTCGGCGTCGTTGTCGCCGTTGCACATGATGTCGTCGGCGTCGGTGTCTCCGTCGCAGTTGTTGTCGAGGGAGTCGACGCAGTTCTCACGAGCGCCCGGAAACACGGTGATACTGCCGTCTTCACAGTCGACGTCTCCGGTCATCTCGCCACTGTCGATGCAGTCTCGGTCGCGGTTCATGTCACGGCCCATCGGGCAGTAGCCATCCCCGTCACGGTCGACGACAGCTGCGCAGATTGGGTCGTCGAGCGTTCCAAGACCGTTGCAGTCGGCATCGTTGGCTTCTTCGCATCGCTCCGCTTCGCCAGAGTTGACGCTGTTGTCATCGTCGTCGCAGTCGAGAGCACCAGTGTTTTCTCCGGTGCCGAGGCAATCGCCGTTCTTGTCGAGGTCCGCCCCGAACCAACAGAAGCCATCGCCATCTCCGTCGGTGCTGCCGGGAGAGTCGCTCGGGAATCCAGGCCGCGTGACGTACTCGGCCACGCCCGGTGAGGCATCGACGCCATTCCAGCTACCCGTGGGGTCCTGCAGTTCTTGACCGTTCGTAAAGCCGTCGCCATCGGAGTCGAGGCTTGCGAGTGCTGGACCCCAGACAAACGCTGCACTCCGGAACGCGAGGCCAAAGGGGTTCAGGCAGGGCCGCGTGCCCCCATCATCGACGCAGCCAGCGCCACCATCGGGGTTGTTGTGACAAGTGACGCACGGTTTCTCGATGCCATCTGTACTCATCGCCGTCGCGCGGTTTGGCACGTACTGCGCGTAGAACTCGTGGGCGAACGCCTGGCCCGGCGCCGAGCTGATCGCGAGTGCGGCCAGGAGGGCGAAGCGCCGACCCATCATGGCGTGACCTCGAAGAGAATGTCGTAGTTCGTCACGTCGGTGGGATCGAGGGGGTCGTAGTCGATTTCAACGAAGTACTGACCTTCGGGAAGACGCTGTGCGCCAGTTCGGTTGATGAAGGGACACCCGTCTGCGTTACGTTCTCCGGTGGCGAGGGTGTTACCGCCAGCGCTGCGCAGCGCGAAATCGTAGCGCGCATCGGCCCGGCTGGTGCACTCACCAGGGCGCACGACAAGCTCTGCGCCGCCGGCTGGAATGCGGAGGGTAAAGACATCTGGGTAATCGCACAGACCCTGGGTGTCACCGATACGCCCTGTGATCATTAGGCTTCCCGAGGGCGGAACCACAACCTCTGCCGCTTCCACAAAGTTCTGCTGGCTGGTCAAAATGTTCGTGTTCTCATCGTTCAAGCGAACACGGCAGTCGCTCGTGCAGTTGCCACCCCCGTCGCACGCCTCGCCGTGTTCAAGGGTTCCGTCGCAGAAGGTGCGGTACGCGCTCAGCAAATACTCGGCGCCGCCCATCTCGCCATCATCGATTCCAATGTACCAGCGTCCATCTTCCGTCGGCACGAAGGAGAAGTGCTCCTCGCCGGGACCCGAACACGAGTCTGAGAGTTGTTCGCACGCGGTGTCTGTGCAGCCACCAGCGCCGTTCGCCGGCAACAAGTAGAGTGACGGGTTTCGTTCCGTCGTGTTGCGAACCTGCAGATGAAAGTGCCAGGTGTCGAGGGCCTGAACGTCGATAGCGATGAAGCCGTCAGATCCGCGGCTCTCCACCCCACAGCGTGCGGTCACGTTCACGTCCGGCTGGAGGACGAAGGTGTTGACGTAGAGATTCTCCGTGGTCTCGTCGATGACCATGATCTCCGGGTCGTCGCAGCGATCGGAAGCAGAGTTGGGTTGGCCGGCATCTGCGGGCCCGGCGTCGCTGACGGCATCCGCGCCGCCGTCGCTGACGACCCTGACGTCGGAACTCCCGGCATCTTCTGGACCCAGTCGTTCTAAGAGGGCTGGGTCCGCGAGCGAACATCCAAGTTGAAGCACGATCGAAGCGGTAAGAGCGGTACGAATAAGCATTAGAACGTTCCTTCAAGAATCATTGAGCCGCCCTGATGCGTCGCGCCTCCACGAAGCACGACACCGTCTTCTTCGTCGTCGCCGCCGCCGAAGTCGGTAAAGACGAAGAGCACACCTGCTGCCACGCCGAGCGCGGCAGCAACTCCGATGAGCGCGTTGGTGCGCTTCTCAGCGCTGCGCGTTTCATCAAAGAGCCGCTGCCCCTGGACGCGGGCTGAAGGACTGGGCGTGGCCGCGTTGGCATATTCGGTAAAGGTGTCGTTTCGGCTGCTGGCGTCGAGGCCCGACCAAACGATGAGTCCCCCTGCCACAAGAGCCGCACCACCCACCGAAATCGCAATCGCTGGATGAAGCCCGGACGAAGGCTCCGGCTGCGCGGCAACCTGACGCCGCCGCTCTTCCTCCGCCGCCGCCGCTGCCTCTGCCTCTGCTTCTGCGACACGACGGGCGTCGTCTGCTAGCCGCTGCTCCTCCACCTGTCGCACGGCGCTATCCTGGTCTTCACGCTGCTGGATGATCCCGTCGAGGACCCGAATCCGCGCTTCGATTTCGACGCGGTCTGGGGTCTCCGGCGAGGCTTCGAGAAATGCGCGCAGCGCAACCGCGGCTTCTACATCCCGTCGAAGCCGGTCCAGGGTGGCCGCGATGTTGTACAAAAGCTGCGGGCGTGGACTGAGTTCATACGCCTGCCGAAATCGAGAGAGTGCGGTCTCGTATTCGCCGGCATCGAACGCCACCCGAGCTCGCTGAAAAGTGATCCGCGCGGCGTCGTCGAGTTCGGCGTCCACGTTGGGCGATCTTCTGCCGTTCTGTGGCTGAGCGAAGGCAGAAGAAGTCAACAAAAGGGCTAAGAGAAGGGTCGTGGAACGAATCATGGCTGCCGTGATCATAGCGCCTGTGACGAAGCCTGTCGCCTTTTGCTATGCTCCTGGCCGACATGTTCATTCGTTGCACAGGACTCCTTCTTTTGACGCTCTCCCTCGCTTGTGGTGATGATGACTCGCCCAGTGATGCTGGCGGCCGCTCAGACGCAGCAACCGCCGATTCGTCAGCAATGCTCGATGGCGGCCCTGAGGACGTGCCTATGGACGTCCCGCAGGACATTCCTCCCGACGTCCCACCGGACGTGTTCGACGCGGGTCCGGCCTGCGAAGGTCCGCCGGGTCTCTACAGATTGCCCCGGTGCACGGAGCTTGCCGACGGCGTTCGCGCGTATAGCCCGAACTACTGGCTGTGGAGCGATGGCGCTGACAAGGAGCGCTTCATCTCACTTCCAGAAGGTGGATTGATCGATACGAGCGATCCAAACAACTGGATCTATCCGGTGGGAACGCGAGTTTGGAAGACCTTCCTTGTTGGGGGACTGCGCATTGAAACCCGCCTCCTCGAAAAATACGAAGAGGGTGCTGGCTTTGATTCATGGAACACGCAGACTTTTGCCTGGAATGAAGAGCAAGACTTCGTGGAGGAAGTGGTCGGCGGACGGGAAAACGCCCTCGGAACCGACCACGACATTCCCAGCCGCGGCATGTGCATTCAATGCCACGGTCAGACCGGTCGCGACGATTTTTTGACGAGCTTTACCGCCATCCAGCTCAATCATGAAGATGCCGGGTTCTCACTCGCCGAACTCAACGATGAAGGTTGGCTCTCCGAGAATATCAGCATCCGGGACGCCGTGATTCCCGGTACTCCGGAAGAATCCGAAGCCCTCGGTTATCTCCACGCAAACTGTGGGAACTGCCACGGGAATCGTGGTGCGCCGTCGGGTCTTTCTATGTGGGTGGATGTTGGCATCGACCTCGTGGACGAAACCGCCACGTACATCACCGCCGTAGGTGCTCCAAGCCTGCGCGTCGACGGAGACGCGACGGTTCGCATCGTCCCCGGCGACTCGGGTCAAAGCGTCGCGTTTCGGCGCATGCAGTCGCGCATGGTGGGTCTGCAGATGCCGCCCATCGGCACCGAGTTCGTGGACGATGACGGGTCCCTCGTGGTTCAGACCTGGATCGACGGACTGACAGTGACAGCAGCCGAAGATTAAGCGTAGGAGGGAGCCGCTCCCAATCGCAAGAGCGGCGCCGATTCTGGCGAGGGCGTCGTCCGTAGCTACGCTGTGTTCAAGCGCTACGGTTCGCTACTACGGCCACTAGTCCCAGGGATCACGGATCGGGGACAGCGTCCCCATCATCGTTGTCGCCGGCTCCATGTCTGGCCGCATTCGACTCATGGACGTATCTCGAGGCCTTGAGTCGCGGTCGTCGTTTTGACGTGCCTCAGGCTCGTCTTCGAGCACTTCCTCAAGGGTGATGGCGAGTGGCTGCGACTGGCTCGTTACTGTGATCGTCCGAGCCACGAATCCTGAAGCTTCCAGCGTCAGCACCCAGCGCTCACCAGCAGGCACGTTCAGCGTGACATTTCCGCTTCCCAGCAGCACACCATCTCGCGTGATGTCCGCAGAGGGTGGTTCGACTCGAATTTGAACCGGCGCGACCACGGCTTCTACGGCTTCTACGGCTGGCAGAATGGGTTCCGCGACAGCTGTCTCAGGCTCGTTCTCCAGCGGTGGTAATGTCGTCGCCGTCGGCTGGCTGCTTTTCGGAACCAGCACCGCAAGTGACACGCCCACCGCAACAACGAGACACATGAGCGTGATCCGCGTAACCCATTTTGCTTTGGACTTGCCGGGGCTAACGATCGCCGCGGTCAGAAACGATGTGATCGACGAGTTGGTGCCCTCGATCGAGTCCGCTCCGCCTCCACCGCTCGCTCCACCCTGAAGCATTGTGGGGCGAGGGTTGGGCACCGAAACGCGAGTCTCGGAGTTGAGTAGATCAAGTGCCGTAAAAACGTCCGACATCGACTGGAAGCGTTCCGCTGGGTCCTTCGCCAGGCACTGGCCGACGACTGACTCGAGACCAAGGCTTGCTTGGATATCAGGCGCCAAATCCCGAAGCGAAGGTGCCGGCGTGTGAACGTGAGCGCGCATCGCTTCGAATTGTGAACCCGCCGAGAAGGGTGGCTTACCCGTGAGGATGAAACACAGCAGGGCGCCGAAGGAGTAGATGTCCGTCCGTGCGTCGACGTCCGTCCCACGGACCTGCTCTGGGGCCATGTACCGCGGCGAGCCCATCAGAATACCGGACTGAGTCAGCTTTTTCTTCTGTTCGTCGGTCCCGCCAGCGAGCTTCACGAGCCCAAAGTCCAACACCTTTACGAAGAGCGGATCACCGCCCTGCGTTACGATCATCACGTTTCCAGGCTTTAGATCGCGATGCACAAGGCCGTCACCATGTGCGTCGACGAGAGAACTCGCGATCTGCTTTGCGACGTGCACGCCTTCCTCTGGTGAAAGAGGCCCGTGCTCTTTGACGTGCTCCGAAAGCGTCAGCCCATCGACGTACTCCATGGCGA
>JBLHKB010000343.1:0-7667 GCA_047619315.1 Polyangiales bacterium | reverse complement strand
GAAGCGCTCCCACCGGCTTTCGTGCACCTGGCTACACGATCAACGACACGGTCTTCGAGGTCCTCTCGGAGCTTGGCGTCTCCTACGACTCCAGCGTCTTTCCTTGCCCGGCCTACTTTGGTGCGAAAGCTGCTGCCATCACATCCATCAGCCTGCGTGCGCGGCTGGGGCGCGGAAACCCAAGTCACTCCATCATCGATACGCCCAAAATGCTGAGCGCACCCGCGGACCCCTACCGCATCGGAACTCCGTTCTGGAAAACGGGCAAAGGCCTCCTCGAAATGCCTATTGGCGTAACGCGAATGGGCCGCCTGCCCTTCATCGGCACGAGCGTCGTGCTTCCTCATCCCTCCGTCGCAGATGGACTGGCCCGCTCGATGATCGGCCGCCCATTCGTCAATCTTGAACTTCACGGGATCGACGCGAGCGACGGCGTCGTGGATGGAATCGGTCCCCTCGCTGGACGGCTTCCTGAACTCAAGCGAAGCGCTGAGCACAAACTGCACAACCTTCGCGTCGTCGTCCGACGACTGGAGGCAGCGGGCTACCGCTTCGTGACGCTCAACTCTGCAGCACAACAGGCGGCTGCCTAATGCCATTTCGTCCGATGTTACTTCGCGGCTCAAAGATCTTTGCACGCTGCGACGAAAGCGGTGAACTCATGGTCGAGTCCGGCCGCGTCGAAATACGCTATCGCAAGAGTGGAAAGGCCTACGGGGCAGCTCCGCGGAACTTGGAGATAACGACCGGCGACGTCCTCCCAGATGACGATTTTTCCTTGGCCGAAGCGGCGCCCGCCAAGGCGAAGCCTGCTGCCAAGAAGAAGAAGGCGAAAGCGAAGTCCTCGGCGCCAGCTCCGACCATTCCCCCAAAAGGAGAAGTTCTCGCGTACTGCGACGGCGCCTGTAGCGGCAACCCTGGTCCAGCAGGCCTTGGTTCAGTGATTCGTTTTGGCAGCACCGAGCGGCGACTCAGTGAGTTCTTAGGCCACGGCACCAACAACATCGCCGAGCTGAAGGCCATCCAACGCATCGCCGAAGCCATCGAAGACAAGACCTGTCCCGTCCACATCTACACCGACAGCAGCTACAGCATCGGACTCCTGCAAAAAGGATGGAAGGCCAAGGCGAACCAAGATCTCGTGGCGGAGGTGCGCGCCGCCATGGCGACGCTAAAGAACGCGACGCTTCACCACGTAAAAGGTCACGCCGGCCATGAACTCAACGAGCTGGCCGATACCCTGGCTGTGCAAGCTGTGGAGTCGCGTTCGACCACTCCCTGGATCGAAGGGCCCTTCTCGGGGTCTGAATGACACCCGGACGCGTGCGCCAAGTTCGCGTCGCGACGTTGGCGCTCTGCTTGTGTGCCGGCGTCGCTGTCGCTTGGTGGTGGACAAGCCGGGTCACACTGCATGAGAACCTCCTAGCCAATGTGCCTGCCTCGGCCCTTGGCGTTGTACACGTTCGCTGGCCAGAGCTGCGGGCTTCCAGACTTTGGCAAGATGTCGTCGTCGCCCGCGATGGGGACCGAGCGCTGCGCGCACTTGAGGCCGACTGCGGCTTCGACTGGTCCGCGGACCTTGTGACCGTCACGGCCTTCGCCCACACATCTCCTCAACAGGGCGAGATGCTGGCGGAACATGTTGCGTTCATCCTGACGGGTCCACTCCAACTCGAGAGAATGGTGGCCTGTACTCCACCATCCACCGGCGAACTTGAGGCGCACGACATCGACGGCGTTCCAGCTTTCGCCGCGGGCCAGTACAACGCCGCCGTGCTCGACGATGGTGCGCTTCTCGTCGGGCATGTCGACGCGCTTCGCGCCGTCATTCGCACCATCAAGGGCGAAGAACAGAGCCTTGCAGACCTGCCCGCACTCCGCGCTGCGTTTGGCCTTGTTTCACACGAGCGACACCTAAGTGCAGCGTTCCAACTGGATGTTCGCTGGCAGCATGCCTTCGAAACGATGCTCGAAGACCAAGGCGTGGCACAAGAGCGCGCACCTGAGTTTGTCGTCGCTGGCGCTCGGGTCACACGAGGGCTGACGGTCGGCACCGTGGCGAATTTCGAGTCCACGTCCGACGCACAGGCGCTTGAGACCCGATTGGGAATGTTGCGCGATGAATGGGCCGGGCAGTTTGCCGTGGCACTGTCCCCTCTTGGCCCCGCGCTTCGGTCCGTCGTGATGGAAACGGAGGGCACCAACCTTCAGATCGCCTTCGACCTCGACGCTCGGCGCATCGACGAGCTGATCGGTTTACTCGACGAGCAAGCGCCCGAGCGACTCAGACCACGTGACGACTAGCGGCGGCTCGTGCTTGTCCAGCTTTGGCGGCGGCGGTCGCGAAGCGCTCAGTGGCCTCTTTCTCCAGGCCGAACAAACGCCACCCTCGCCGCTTCGTGAGATGCAGCTCAAGGGACACCTCGCCTTTTCGGCCGGGCCATAAACTTGTGAGAGTCAGGTCGAGCCCTGCACCTAAGACGATGACCACCGCGCCAGCAAGGAGCAGATACGTCTCGCCACTTCGAACACCCTCGAAGAGCCAGAACCCACCGACGATCACACCGAGGGCAAAACACGTCGTGCCAAGGAGAAGCGCGAGACGGGGAAAGCGCGTGCAGGCGGCCAGCGCACTCACGCTGGCGAACGGCACCTCTTCACTCTTTGAGCCCATCGCCCGCCCCATAACCTGTGTGGTGTGCTCCAAACGCAACCCAGTGCTTGTCTGCTCTAGGGTCCCCGTCCGCCGGTATCCGACGAGCGTAAGCACAGCGCGCCCGATCCACTCCAAAAGCGCCCAGCCGCTTGCAAGCCTTAGCAAGGCAACGAAGCCTTCTCTAGGTACCCGCTCCAGTTTACCGGCAAGTGACTCAGCGGGTGGAGGCGGAGCTTGGCTCGGCGAAGACCCATGCGCGGATGCGTCAAGAGCTGCGCGCCGTAGCGCTTGAACCGCGGTCTCACGCATCGTGCGTGGCGCACGCACGAGACCCCGGCGTACCACGGCCCACACATAAGTGGCGTCTTTCGCAAGCACGGGCTCCACAAGCTCGTAAGCTGGATAGTCCGTGGCGAAACTAAGCCAGTCGGCGTGCTCGCAAAAACGGGTCACCCGCTCCTCATCGTCGAGGTGAGGACGAAGTCCCTCAATGGCAAGCGCCATGAGAAGTGCATACCCTTCGGAATCACCGGGACCCCGGCGAAGCCAAGCGAGCACGTCGTGATCGCCGAGCTTCCCGTCCTCCACACCGTGTGCGTCTCGCTTTGCGTCAACGAACTCTTCCCCAGCAAAAAGCGTCTTTCCTTCAGCCTGGCGCGAAACCACGTCTAGGACGAGGGCGGCAAGCTTCGGATCCGCTTGTTGGGCCAAGGAAGCGGCTTCGCGAATTTCTCGAGACATCACGTGGGCCGTATAGCAGAAGAAAGAGCGGCAGCGAGGAGGCTCATGCTGCTCTCAACACAGCCATCCACGGCGGACATTCCCTTACTCTTCCTCCTTGTCCGCGGATGACTCTGGCGCGTCCACTTCCGAAGCTGGCGCCTCACCTTCCGGAGAGTGTTCTTTCACTTCGACCTCCTCTTCAGGGTAGGCGGCGTCGGTGCCGGCTTCGTCGTCGGTGGCTTGGTCCTCAACGGTGGCTTGGTCCTCAAGGGCAGCTTGCTCCTCAGTGCCGGCTTCGTCGTCGGTGGCCTCGTTCGTGTCCGTCCCTAGTTCCTGTTCCGCGATGTCTGACTCATCGATGGGTTTCCCTTCGAGGAAGAGCTCCGAGACTCGGTACCGAGCCACGCCGTGGACCACGAAGATCTTCGCGATGGCTGCGGCCGGAACCGCGAGAAGCACCCCTAGAAACCCGAAGAGTTCACCAAACGCGAGAAGCGCGATAAGAACCCAAACTGCGGAGAGGCCGACTTTGTCGCCAACGATGGCGGGAGTGATGACGAAGCCCTCAAGCACCTGAACAATGCCGTAGACGATGAGCACCCCGATGATCGGGTCCCATCCGTGCCAGTCAAAGAAGCACATGCCGAGCGCGAGGAAGAGCGCGAGTCCACCGCCCACGTAGGGGATGAACGAGACGAGCCCAGCGGCGATGGCGATGGGGATGGCGAGACGAACACCTACGATCGAGTAGCCGATTGCGTAGAGCACAGCCAGCGCCAACATCACGAGCAGCTGGCCACGAATGAACTGTCCCAGGACGTCGTCGACCTCGCCCGCCAACTTCACCACAAGGGGCCGTCGGCGATATGGAACTAGGTCGCGCATCGCTGCCGTGATGCGGTCGAAGTCGTAGAGGAGGTAGAATGTAAAGACCGGGATTAAGAAGAAGTGGATGACAGAGGCAGCCACGCTTGCAGTTCCACCGACGATCCAACTAAGCACTGCTGTGGCTGGCGCCACCGCCTGACGAGCGACGCCCTGGGCGTCATCGCCGAAACGCTCAAAGAGGTCACCCAGTGAATGAGGAACACTGACACCGTAGCTGGTCAAGACCGGTTCCCACTCCGCGAAGAGACGCTGGAGCGCGCCAGGGACTTCGCCAGCAAAGTCCGCGACGTCTCGCACGACGCCGGGCAACACCATCAGAAGAAAACCGGCGATGACCGTGATCCCGGTCACAAGGAGCACCACGATTCCGGCGGCCCTTGGAAGCTTGCGTTCTTCGAGTCGGTCGACGATCGGGTCCAACATGTACGCGATGAGAAACGCGAAAAAGATGGGCGTCACAACAGCCCGAAGCGCCCACAGGACTGCCAAAGAAATTGCAGCCGCCAGAGCCCATGCCGCAATTCGTACGCTTCGCGTCGTCGATTCCATCAGTCGGAGAGTCCAACGCACGGAAATCCCCGTCAACTCCACGGAAGAAACGCTAGCTAGATGCGGTCGAACACCCAGTACGTGGCGCAGACCACGACGATCAGCGAGACCGCCCGAGTGATACGCTGGTAGCTCTTTTGCCCCGATAGCCAAAGCAGGGGACCAAAGCAGAGAGCCACGAAAGCCAGCTGGGCCGCTTCGATGCCAAGGTTAAAACCCGTGAGTGCCAGGGCGCGCCGTCCGCCAGGAAGGCCCACGTCCGCGAGAACGCTGGAGAACCCAAACCCGTGGATCAAGCCGAACCCGAACGCCGCCCAGGGACGTTCGTGGCGTCGTCCGTAGGGAGTCATATTCCATACAGCGACCACCACGATGGACACGGCGATGGCGACTTCAACGGGCCGAATCGGCAGCGAGACCAGTTCCAGGGCCGCGGACACCAACGTAAGGCTGTGACCCAGGGTGAAGGCGGTCACGAGCCACGCCAGTGAACGCAGTGCGGCTGCGCTGCTATCTTTGGACCGCCAGCCGAGCGCCACCCCGAAAATGAGCGTCAGAAGAAACAGGATGTGGTCGAACCCCAGAGCAAAGTGCAAGGCGCCCTGTTTCAAGAACTCGAGGAAGAGTGCTCCGTTTCCGAGGGGCTTGATGGCGACCTCACGGCTACCGCCGCGCAGGACCTGGGCTGAAACTTGGCCTCCTTGGACCACACGCACGAGCGTCTCGTGCTGGGGGTCGTCATCAAAGATCGTGTCATCGCGTAGCCGAAGTGGCCCGGGGGAACACTCCGCGGTGCCTTCGAAACGGAGGTAACGGCCCAGCTCACGATCGACGAAACGGACGCCATGAATCGTTTGCGCACATGGCTGACGGGTCCGAAGCACAACACCTTCAAGGATCCACGCTTCAAGGGCACGTCTGCGAATACGTATCGCATCTTCCCTCGCGTCGTCTGCGAGACCCAACTCCATCGCGGCATCGACGCATTCGACATCCACGACGAAATCGGCGCCGTCATCGCGCGGCGTTATGTCGACAAACGTGACGCTCCCCAGGTGAGCGCTCGCCGTTTGTGGAAACGCTCCGAAGAGCAGGAACGCAATGAGGCTAAGGAATATGCCTCGCATAAGCTCCCGTTGCTAACTAACCGCCGTCAGAGACACGCGCCGTATTCAGTTCCGTCGAAAACGAGTCCCGGCGGCTCGGCGAGAGCCACACAGGTTGTGCCGGCATGAGCCGCACATTCGTTCCCCACCGGGCTCGCACGACGACAGGTGGCCAAGCACTCCATACGGCTCCCTGTGTCGAAGCAATCAAAGCCCGTCGCGCAGTCCGCACGCTCGGTGCAAATCTGACCTTGGGTTAGGCTGCCCGTCACGTCGCAATCGGTGAGTCGCCGCCCCATCATGTCCGTGAAGAGCGAACAACCGGTGGCCGCCGGGCAGCCGATGTTCGTCGCGGGGTTGCAATGCGTCGTGCAGATATTCTGCGTCGTGCCCGTGACGGTCACCAAACATAGTGCGCCGTTGCCGCCGGGGCAGTCCACATCGGTGTCACAGAACGCGCGACACATGGTGACGCCGCCGGCTCCATCAAGGTCGATACAGACGTTTCCACTCTCACAAATTTCGCTGCCGTTGCAGGACTCCCCAGTAGATGCGCTGCCCTCCGGCGCGCAAATACGGTCATCCATACCAGTGATGTAACAGCTCTGCCCCGTGGGACATCCGCACTGAGGCGACACGAGCCGGCAAGGAGACTCCCCGCAGCCCGGAGCGGCACAGCCTGTCGTGGTGCAAATTTGTGGGCTGGCGCACATGCTATTGTTTGGCGTCGCCTGACATGCACCCGTTGTAGGAACACAAGAGTCGACGGTGCAGGAGATTCCGTCGTTGCAAACAACGGGGGTGCCGTCTTCGCAGGACCCACCGGCACACTGCTCGGCGCCGTCACAGGGGTTTCCGTTGTCACAGTCCGGGTCGCTGCTGCAGCCACCATCGAAGACATCCGGGGGAACATCGGGAGTCGGACCGGCGTCGCTCGGCCCGGGTCCGGCGTCGGTTCCCGGTCCAGCGTCTGTTCCGGGTCCGACGTCTACGCCCGGCACATCGGGAGCTGGGCCCGCATCGAAGTCGGGTCCCATGTCCGCCGTGGGTGCGTCGAGTCCCTGAACGTCCATGCCTGGAATGTCCGGCTGTCCGGAGTCCGTTGTGGCCGCGTCGCCGGGCTGCATCCCCCCACCATCAGCGCAGCCGCCAAGGATAAGAACACAAACGAAGAAGAGACCCGAAAACTGAACACGCATACGGCCATCATTATAGGTTCCCGGGGGCTCCGCGGCAAACTGCCGCTCTGACCTCCTTTTGGGCCTTTTCCACGCTATGCTCCGGCGCCCCCATGACCCGTTCTCTTCATCCACTACGCACCCTGTCCCCACGACGAGCCGGGGAATTCGGCGGAAAAGCCATTGGTTTGGCCGCTTTGGTCCGGGAAGGCTTCCCGGTCCCCCAAGGCTTTGCGCTTAGCAGTCGAGCCGCCACGGATTTCTATCACCTCGCCCTCGCTCCCCCCGAGCTCCCCAGCGCGCTCCGTGCAGGAGGTCCTTTGGGCGAAGATCAGCTCCGAGCGATCCGTCAGAAGCTGACATCCTTCCCGATCCCCGAGATGCTCCGAGTACAGCTGCGCGACGTTCTGGCGCAGCTCCTCGAGGACGGAACGCCGGCCATCGCTGTGCGCTCGTCGTCGACCATCGAGGACCAAAACGCGGTGAGCGGCGCAGGGCTTCACAGCACCTTCCTTGGAGTGCGCACTGAAGCCGAACTTCATGACGCCCTTCGCCACGTTTGGGCTT
>JBLHKB010000342.1:0-7671 GCA_047619315.1 Polyangiales bacterium | reverse complement strand
CTCTGGGTTGGTCCAGACGTCAACCGGGCCCTGGACGCAGCACAACCTTCTCCGAGCAAGCGTCGAGCCGGCAATCGTATTGTGATTCAAATCGATGAAGGGCGCATCAGGCTGATGGAGGAGGACGGGGCTCAAGACACAAACACTTGCCACCACACCGACAGCGGCGGGCACGCGAAATGCAGACGTACAAGTGGGACGAACTCCGCGACGTGTTTTGCGCCGCCCATCGAACGTTCAAGAGAGCCATATGATCAGCACTGAACCCAACGGCGTCATCGCTGTCTTTCCTACGGTGTCTAGCGCGAACCGAGGCATCGAAGGCCTCTTGACGCAGCGATTCGACATGCGAGAAGTTTCAGTCATCGGCCCCGGCTACGCAAAGGTCGATGTCCCCCCGGAGCTGGACACCAGCTCAAAGCACAGCGGGGAGATCGCGCGTCAGTGGGCAAAGTGGGGCGCCATCGTTGGCGCGACCACCGGAGGGAGCGTCGTGGCGATTCCGCTCATGGCCGCTCTCGTCGGACTGGGCCCCTTCGCGCCAGTCCTCGCCGCTATCGCCGTCGGGTCCACCGTCGTCGGTTCCATGGCGAGCGCGCTCGTCGGCTATGGCGTTCACGCGAAGAACGCGCACGAATACGAGACGGCGCTGCAGTCGGGCAAGACAGTCATCGTGGCCCACGCCAGTAAGTTCGCGGACCTTAAAGTCGCACGGGAAGCACTCACTCGGGCAAACCCCGACACCATCGTGGCGCATGGGCTGAAAGCGCTCAGCTGATGCGTCCTCGTTTTCGCCCGCCGCTCACCAACACGGCCACCCGAGAAGTCCGTCGCGCAGATTTCAATCGCGCGGAGTATAGAAGCGAAGAGCACGTCGTCGATTCCTGCAGCGTCGCGGACTTCGTCAAGCTAGGCGCTTTCTGGGGCGGCTTCTTTGGTTTGCTCTTCGCACCGGCATTCTTTTGCATTCCGGGAGTCGGCGTCTTTCTCTCCGGCGGCGCCCTCGGCTCGGTACTGCTCGGGATGCTTGAAGGCGGGATGCTCGGAGCCGTCGTCGGAAGCGGCGCGACCGCGCTCGGAGCACACCTTGCGAGTATCCGCGCTTGCGAGCGCGCGTTTCGACCCTCTCCCTTCTGAGAGTCCGCATGGATGTCGCGCCCAAAGCTTGAGCAGGGAAGTTCTAGCTCGACCGGTCGCCGCCGCTTGGACGTCTTGCTTACAACAAGCTCTGGATGGCGTGTTTTGTGCATCACTTCTGCGCACATGCCCATGACTCAAAAACGGTCCGATTCCACTCCGTTCGCGAGCGACGACGTCCGCCTCTTCTCTGACATCTCTTGTGCCGATGTCGCCATCGCAGGCGGAAAGGGCGCCAACTTTGGGGAGCTCATTCGCGCAGGACAGCAGGTGCCGCCAGGCTTCGTGGTCACCGCCCCTGCCTACTTGAGCGCCCTCGACGCCAAGCGCATCCGCACCAAGTTGCTCGACGGCAGTAGTGGTGCCACGTCGGACGACACGGACGTCCTCGAGGAGCGCGCCGACCTTCAACACCTCATGATTCGACAGGCAGGGATCAACGAGTCGTTCACCAACGTCTCCGGCGAAGAGGAGCTATTCAAGCGCATCGTCGACTGCTGGGCTTCTGATCGCGCCGAGGAACTCTCCACGCTTCCCGTCGACGGATTGGGGCTGCTCAGGGCTGAGCTCTTGAAGTGGATCATGGCGGAGGTACCGTCCGTCATCTATCGAATCCCTGAATACACGAAGCTAGGTATCAATAAGATCTGCATTCGCTCCAACGACCTGACGCAGCTCATGCTCGGCGTGGATCACAACTCCGCGATGTGCGCCGAGCTCTTCGACGAAAGCGACGACGCGGTGATGTGGGCCATCGAGCAGAAGAACGCGATGACGAGCACCGCGCCAATGTCGTCGACGATGGCAGCGCTCCGCCATCGCGGCTCTCGGCGGCATGCTCATGACGGCGCTCTGCTGGCACATTCGAGTTCGTCGGGGGCGGACCTGCGCGTTCAGGGCCGCTGAAACCCGGAAGCCGCCGCCACTCCGCGGCCCACGATGAGTTCGCGACGATGAGCGCGCCTATCGTCGCCGTCATCAGAAGCGCGGCACCCACGAGTTTGTGGCCAAGGAAAGCTTGCGTGAGCAACGCGATCTACGGGCCGTCGCGTTGGTGGGGTTGGCTCGTGTCCCTCGCGCACAACGAACACCTCGGCGGCGGGACCCGCCTTTGGCTGCACCAACCTATTCGGTGGGTTCTTCGACAGCGGCGGTCTCTTCGACAGCGGTGGCTTCTTCGACAGCGGTGGCTTCTTCGACAGCGGCGGCCGTCTCGTGCACGGTCCCCTCGACGGCTTCTTCGATCGCTGCCGCCTCGACGGTCACCGCCTCCACCGCTGCCGCGGTTTCTTCCCGGGCCTCGTCGACCCCGTCTTCGATGTTTGCTGCCGTCTCGTCCGCCGCCTCCCCCACGGCCTGTCGCGTTTGCTCCACGGGTCCTCCGCTGCTGTTGAGTTCTTCGGCGAGGTTGCCAAGTGGCGATTCGTCGTTGCAGCCGCTGAGAGCGCCAACGGCTCCAGCGACGACGAGAGTGAGTGATAGAATCTTCATTGTATCTTTCTTTAAGAGCCTCGCTTCAACGAGTCCGTTCTGACGTGAGTGCAATTCGCAGACCATTGATTCACCGACGTCACGAAGAGACTGACACTTGAGAGATACTCTGAGCACCCACTTCGCAATGATGCAGCGCGACGTCATTGTGACTGGCTCCGTAGGTATCTTGGTCCCTCTGCCCAACCAGTCGGGCAAAAGACGACGGGTCTCCTGGCGCGTCGCTCAATGGCATGGCCGTTGCTTCCTCTAGGAAGACAACTCGAACAGAAAGATTCCCATGCACGCTCACATACTCTTCTCGCTCGTTACGTTCGTGGCCCTCGGACTCCTTGGACTTGTCGTAGCGATTCCTCGCCCCTCATTGAGCTGGGACAGAACGCATCAACCAAAATGAAAGCGGACGCGTTCAGTCTCGCCGTTCAGCTTCAAGAAAAGGAACCAATCATGCTCACCGTCATTCAAGAAACGAATCGTAACCTCCTCCTGGTCGAACCCCGTGGACCCCTTTCCAAGAACGACGTCGTCGACCTCGGAAAACGCATCGATGGGTTTATCAACGAAGAGGACGCGCTCCCCTCACTGGTCATCCACGCGAAGAGCTTTCGTGGTTGGAAGAACGTCGGCGCGTTGACCCATCACTTGAAGCTCGTTCGAGATCGCCATCGCCTCATCGCCAAAGTTGCCATCGTCAGCGACGGTTCGGCCATGACGATCCTGCCCAAGATCGCGGATCAGTTCGTGAGTGCGAAGCTGCAGCACTTCTCCGAGGACCGCCTAGAGGAAGCCAAGTCTTGGGCCGCGAATTCCGCAAAAGACCTAGGCACCGTCGAGTGGTTTGACGACCTGCCGGACGATGTTCTCGGCTTTCGCGCTGTGGGCACCCTCACTGCCGGCGTGTACGAACGCGACATCATACCCGCGATCGAAACGCGCCTCGCCACGCACGCTCACCTGAAACTCTTGGTGCAGCTGGGCCCTGAGTTCGAGGGCTACACCGCTGGTGCCGCGTGGGACGATGCGAAGGTCGGTCTTATGCATATGGGCGATTTTACGCGCGTGGCCATCGTCACCAACGTGGAGGGCTTCAGGACGGCATCGACACTCTTTGCGCCCCTGATGAAAGGCGAAGTGCATGTGTTCGCAAACAGCGAGCTGCCCATCGCGAAAGAATGGATCAAGGCGTAGCGTTTCTCGCGCGTTCTCAAACTTCGGAAAGGAAAAAAAGTGCTCTTCCTCAGACAAGAAACGAATCGCAACGTGCTCATTGTAGAGCCCGCGGGAGCTCTCTTCGAAGAAGATCTCTTCGACCTTGGACAGTGTATCGGTGAATACATCGACGAACGGGAAGCGATCCCCTCACTGGTCCTCCACGCGACGCGCTTTCACGGTTGGAAGGACCTCAGTGCGCTGATGCATCACCTCCGTCTCGTGCGTGACCATCACCGCCTTATCCCAAAGGTGGCCATTGTTAGCGACGGAGCGGCGATGTCGATGGTGCCGAAGCTGGCCAATCAATTTGTAGTTACGAAGCTGCAGCACTTTTCAGAACAGCGACTCGAAGAAGCCAAGTCCTGGGCTGCGGATGGCACTCATGCTGCCAGCACTCATCATGTCGGCGCCGTAGAGCGGTTCGACGATTTGCCCGACGATGTCCTCGGCTTTCGCGTCTTCGGTACTCTCACCGACGATGAGCTTGAAAGCTACATCATCCCGACGACGGAAAAACGAGTCACCGGTCCGATCAAGCTCCTAGTACAGCTCGGCCCAGAGTTTGAGGCCCATTCAACCGGCGCAGCGTGGAATGACGCGAAGGTAGGTTTGAGGCATCTCAGCGATTTTACCCGCTGTGCGATTGTCACCGACGCGGCTGGGTTCAAGGAAGCGGCGAGAGTCTTTTCACCACTTATGAACGGGAAGGTCCGCGTCTTCGCAAGCGACGATCTCTCCGTCGCGAAAGACTGGATCAAGGCGTAGCCACTTAAGTACGCCCCGTCCCAGGTCCCCAGAGCGCTCAAAATTTACCGCTTTGTTCATCATCATCGCTCCCATCGGAACCGCGCCGCTCTTCATCGCGGTCACCCAAGGGATGAGCAGCGGAAGGCGGTCGCGGTGAGGGCCTGCGGCGTGGCCATCATCTTGCGCTTCTCTTCGCGATCTTCGGTACGGCGCTCCTGGACTTCGTCGGGATCTCCATGCCAGCGTTCCGCATCGCAGGCGGCGCGCTGCTATTTTTGACGGCGCTGGATATGCTCTTCGAACGACGACAGTCGCGGCGGGAGGGCAACACCAGCGACCACCTCGAACCCGACAATGATCCGTCGATCTTCCCGCTGGCGATTCCCCTCATCGCGGGGCCGGGAACCATCAGTCGCCGAAACACGGCGTTGTCGTCGCGGTGTGCGGCACCGTCGTCGATGTTCACTTCGACAGGCACCTGCCCTAGATCAACACGCTTGTCCACGCCGGCGAAGGCGGCGATATCGTCATCGAAGAGCTGTCCCAGCGGGACGCTCATCGCGTTCGACGGCTTGGTCCGCAATTCCCGAGGCGAGATATTCGACTTTTGCACGGCATCGTGGCCGTTGAAGCCGAGCGCGGAACTTGAGAATGCTCGACGGCCGTGACCTACGAGACCGATGGCCCTCCGAAAAGAGCGGTCGAGTTTCGCCTTCCCTCGCTTGCGACTGGCTGACATGTCGCGCTCCTCCCTCTATAGAGGGGCATGGCTCAAGAAGACGCACCCCTCCGCCACTACGTTGTCCTGGATTTCGAGGCGACCTGCGACAAGCCGAAGGCGCCGGAACCTCACGAGATCATTGAGTTTCCATCGGTTCTGCTGGATGCCGCCGGCATGGACACGAAGGCTGAGTTCGAGTCGTTTGTTCGACCCACGCATCATCCGACGCTGACGCCTTTTTGCACCGAGCTCACGGGCATCGAGCAATCTCAGGTCGACGCCGCGGAGGCGTTTCCCGAGGTCTTCAAAGCGCACCAGGCGTGGCTCGAGTCTCATGACCTGCCGGCCTCACCGCCACCAGGAGAGAGCCTCTCGCATGCGTTTCTGACGTGCGGAGACTGGGATCTCCAGACGATGCTGCCATCGCAGCTCGCGGTCACGCAGCCTCCCATCGGCTTCGTTCCCCACGCGTATCGCCGCTGGATCAACATCAAGCGGCCCTTTGCAGCGTGGAATGGCACACCGGTCAAGAACGGCATGCTGGGGATGCTGAAGGCCCTCGACCTCGAGCTCGAAGGACGACACCACCGAGGCATCGATGACTGCCGGAACATCGCGCGCATCGCACGAGCGCTCGTGGAGCGCGGTCAAAAGCTGGAGATCGACGGCGAGCTGCCGTTCTCCCGTTACCCCCCGCTGCCTCTCGTTCTTCAGTTTGGCGAGGAACGCCAGGAGGTGGTGCTGAAGAAGCGCTCGATGGCGACCCTGATTGGGCTCGCGTCATCAACTTTTCGACGCCAGGCGCAAAAGATCCACATCGGTGAAGAGGAGCGCGTCCTGTTGAAGGCCAAGAGTCTCCTCGATCTGCACACGGCCACCGTTCTGTACATCAGCTAGGCCGCCGCAACCGCTGACGACGACGAACTCCACGTCGTCGGTGGCGTGTTCCGAGGAGTCCGCTACCAGTTCGACGCCCGCGGGAAGTGGAGGTTCTTCGTCCCCTCCTCAAAGGCCTCGACGCCCTGACGCCAGGACGTCGTGGGCCAGCGATAGTCGACGCTCGCGTTCTCCGGATCGTAAACCGCAGAGTAGAGCGTGCCCCAGCCGTGCGAGTTGAGGGGTTGATGAATGGGGGGCTGCCGAAAGCGCTCGATGAAGCGCATCGCCGTCTCTTCCGGGTGGGCGACGCGTGGGTTGAGGGCGTCGAAGCGTTCCACGCTCGATGTCGCGACGGTGTACCTCGACCACTCTCCGCCGGGCTGTTGGTTCGTCGCCACTCGATCGCGCGACAACTTGGTCTCGTGATCCGGCGCGACGTAGGCGGTCACATGTTGACCGAAGCGATCGAGCACCGTCACGTTGTACGCCATATGGCTCGGCACCCGCATCAAGATGCGTTCGGCTTCTTCGGTTCGTTCGCAGGTCTCAAGGATGTAGCGGACGATGAGTGGGATCCCGAAACCTTCGCCCACGACTCTGCGTCCGCCGAAGGCGAGGGACACGCAGAGCCCTCCTTCGTTGACTCCGTCGAGAGCGCCCCAGCCACAATCGCTCATGGCCACGACGGACGTGCCGGTCCACTTCGTCCGCAAGATGAGCGCCTCCCATACGTTCGGAAAGTAGTCGTAGTTGCGGACAAGGAGAGGCCGATCACGCAGCCACACCGCTTGCGTGCAGCCGGTGAGGTAGGGCGTGGGGCAGTAGAGCGAGAGGCAGCGAGCGACGAGGTCCCCGCCGCCCGCAAGCTCGACGAGGTTCTCGTACGTCGGAACCAACTCGGGCATGTGCTTCTTGAGCGCGCGAATGGACGCGCCGTAGGTGGGCCGAGCGGCGCCTCCTTCGCGAAGGAACCAGTTCTTATAACTCGGCCACATCTCTGCGAAGACCGCGGCCCAGCGTTCGCCCGGCTCTTTCTCGTTTATTGCCCGAAGGCTACGTTGCATGCGTGTTGCCTAGCCCCTTTCTAGAGGAACTTGAAGTTGCCCGGCTCGATGCGAGGCGGAGGAATCGGTGCTGGACCTTCAGGAACATGAGCCTTGTAGTGTTTCTGCATGGCGGAGATCCAGGTATGAGCGCGATCGTTGAGCGCAAACTCCTCGGTCATCAGTCGGCCCGGCGTGATCATGATGCCAAGATCAGCACCCTCGTAGAACCAATCGCCAGGCTTGCTGATGCGCAAAAAGAAGCCGTGGTCTTCGCGTTCGACGGTGCGCCTGTGGGTCTGCTCTCGGACGAACTCCGCGCTCCCATCGGCCAGGAGCTTGTACACACCGGTGCGCGGCGCTTCGGTGACGATCTGCAGAACATCGCCTGTGTGCTTCATGACGAGCTGTCCCCAGCCATCGATATTCGCGGGGTCGCTC
>JBLHKB010000341.1:0-7677 GCA_047619315.1 Polyangiales bacterium | reverse complement strand
GTGAGGCGTTTTGCAACGAATCAACGATGGCTTGCGAAGCATGTATGGGACCCAGCGACTGTGGCGAAGTCGTCTCCGGTGCGTGGGGCAGCTGTGGCGGGTTCGACGGGCCTTGCGACATGATGGGCACGGAGACGCGCACCATCATGACCCCAACGTGTAGTGATGGCGCCTGTGGCGTTGATACGACGACGGACTCGCGAACATGCTCGCGCAACACCGATGGCACCTCCTGCGGTACGACGACGATGGGTAGCTACGGCAGCTGCGGCGGTTTCGCGAACACATGCGACACGACGGGAACACAATCACGAAACGTGTCGACGTTTTCGTGCGGGTCTGGGTCCTGCCAAACGAATAACAGCAGCCAAAGCCGTTCCTGCTCGCGCGCGACGAACGGCATCACCTGCGGAACCACCACTTACGGTGGCTGGGGAGCCTGTGGCGGGTTTGCCAATGCGTGCGACACCAGCGGATCGCAGCAGCGCTCACGGACAGTCCGCCAGTGCTCATCTTCCTCTTGCCAGGCCACGAGCACGCCGGAGACGCGCAGCTGTGGCCGAAGCGTCAGCGATGGAACGAGCTGTGGCTCTTTTTGGCAACGCTGTTGCGGTGGGTCGTGCACGAACCTGGCGAACAACGGCAGCGCCTGCGGGGCGTGCCGCGTCAACTGCGGCGCACTTCCATGCACCGCCGACAACGGCGGATACGCGTGCTCGAGCTGCAGCTACAGCTCGACCTGTCGGGGCATCTACAACTCCGCGGCCACCTGTTACATCGAAGGCGGCAATCGCTGCAATTGTCAGTGCGGGGCAAATGGTGTGTGTGCAGATGGCGGCTGCGGAACGGGCTTCTACTGCCACGACATACCAGGCAACAACTTCTGCTCGCCTTCTCCGTGACGAAGAGGCGACGGCAACGTTCCTCGTGAACCCGCTCTTACTCGCTCTTGGCCCACGCTGGTTTGCGTAGACGATCGTGGGTTTCGGTGACCAACGCGAACGCCGCAAAGCCGACGCTCATGATCGCGAGAAACCATAGACCGAGGCCAGCCTGGGTGAGCCCACACAGAACGAGCGCCGACACCATGAGAGGCACGCGGGCCGCTGGATGAATGCTGATCCATGGCGGCGTCGCGGGGGTTTCGAGGGATTCGATCATCGCTTCGACGGTGCGGTCGTACGGAGGTGCAGGAATGGGACCCGCAGCGCGCGCGTGGACCTCGACTTCGCAGCGTGGGCAGTCGCCAGCCTGGGTGTACCCGTCATGACAAGCGGGGCAGACAAACTCGGCGGGAACCGCTTGTGGACGACTCCGCTTTGCGCTGGCCTTGGCAGGGACTCTCCCCATCAGCGCTCGGTACGCGGCGACGGCCGCGACGAAGGCTTTGGGGGCACGCGGATCGGTGTTGACGTCAGGATGAAGACGGCTGGCTACACGGTGGAAAGCGTTTCGGATTTCGCTTTTGGAGGCGTTGTCGCTCACACCAAGTAGTTTTCGCGCGTTCTTCATCTCTCAGGGAACCTTTGGGTTGTGGGGAACGTACAGGGTAGAGGTGCTCTGTGGGTTTCGCTTCGAAATCGAACGCAAATCCCGCGTGCCTCCATTAGGGTACGCCAGCGTGGAAAAGTTCCCCCCTCTCGAAGAAATTCTCCTGCACGACGCGGATGGCCTCATCGTCGTGGCCAAACCGTCGAACTGGCCCTCGACGGGTCACACCTTGGACGATCCGGAAAGCGTTCGCTTTCAGGTCGAAGCGGCATTTGGGCGGAGAATTTGGGCGATTCACCAGCTCGACAAACCGACGAGCGGCGTCTTTCTCATGGTGCGAAAGAAGAACCTCGTCGCGCATTGGCAAAAGAACCTACGCGCGGGTCAGAAAAGCTACTGGGCTCTCTGCCAGGGCCAGGTGTCCTGGCAAAAGGAGCGCGTTCAGAGCCAGATCGGCTACGTGCCGGAAGCCGGAAAGGTCGTCACGGGCCCTCATGGAAGAGACGCGGACACAAGATTCCGCCGGCTCAGCGTAGGGGCAAAGAGCAGCTTGGTGGAGGCGATGCCGCGGACCGGTCGCACCCATCAAATTCGTGTGCACATCGCGTCGCTTGGTCACCCCATTCACGGCGACCATCTCTACGGAGATATTGAGCTGGCGCCTCGAGCGATGCTCCACTGCGCCCGCATTCGTCTCGGGGGTAAGACCTTCGAAGCACCGCCGCCCTCCGATTTCATCCAGGCATGCACCGATGATGGCTTGCCATGCCCGCCGGAGGCCGATACGCCGACGGGAAAGAAGGAAGCACCATGAGCGAAGTACACGTCATCGATCACCCGCTGGTTCAGCACAAGCTCAGCATCATGCGTCGCAAGGACACCGCGACCGCGCCGTTTCGCCAGCTCCTCGAAGAGATCAGCCTGCTGATGGGCTACGAAGTGACGCGTGATTTGCCGATGACAACGGAGCGCATCGAGACGCCGCTGATGGAGATGGATGCACCCACCATCGACGGCAAGAAGATGGTCTTGGTGTCGATTTTGCGCGCCGGCGACGGCATCGTCCAAGGCATGCTCAAGCTCCTGCCTTCAGCCCGCGTCGGTCATATCGGCCTCTACCGTGACCCCGAAACTCTCAAACCCGTTGAGTATTACTTCAAGGTACCCGGTGATTTGCCGGACCGAGACTTTCTTCTCTGTGACCCCATGCTCGCCACGGGCAACTCTGCCATCGCCGCGGCGGATCGTCTCAAGGAGATGAAGCCGAAGTCGCTCAAGTTTGTTTGCCTCCTGGCCGCCCCGGAGGGCATCGCGGCGTTCCACGCGGCGCACCCTGATGTTCCTGTGTACACGGCGTCCATCGACGAGAAGCTCAATGAGAAGGGCTACATTTTGCCCGGACTCGGCGACGCCGGCGACCGACTCTTCGGCACGAAGTGACATCGTCCTCGTAATTGGGCGCAACCGGCGACGAAGAGGCACACTAGGGCGTGCACGCAGACTTCCTCCTCGATGCGTACCTGATCCACCTCAAGGTAGAACGGGGCCTAAGCCCGCACACCCTTGAGGCCTACGCGCACAACCTCCGGGAGTGGTTGGTGCATCTTGAGGAAGCGGAGATCGAGCTAGACGACGCGGATTTGCCCGCCGCCGCCGCCTATATGCTGCGACTTTCAAGACGGGAAGTCGGCGCGCGTTCCCAGGCGCGTGCCCTGAGCGCCATCCGTGGCTTTCACCGCTGGATGGTGGACGAAAAACACCGCCCAGATGATCCGACGGAGCTGCTCGACCGGCCCAAGTTGGGCCGTCGCCTTCCGCAGGTTCTCTCGCCGAGCGAGGTCGTCCGAATTCTCGGCGCGCCATCGACGGAGAAGAAGACCCATGTCCGGGACCGCGCCATGCTCCACACCATGTACGCGGCGGGTCTCCGCGTTTCTGAGCTCGTGCTCCTCGACCTCAACGACCTGCACCTTGAAGCCGGTTTTCTTCGTGCGTTTGGAAAGGGTCAGAAGCAGCGGATCGTGCCACTTGGCGAGGCGGCGAAAGAACACCTTCATGTTTACCTCTCCGAAGTTCGCCCGCAGTGGGCCAAGCCCGCTTCTCGCCATACGTTCCTGACGAGCCGCGGCGGGCCGATGACCCGGCAGGCGTTCTGGAAGAACATCAAACGATATGCGCTGGTGGCTGGAATCACGAAAGACGTTTCCCCGCACAAGCTTCGCCATAGCTTCGCGACGCATTTGCTCATCGGCGGCGCCGATCTTCGCGCCGTGCAGGCCATGCTCGGCCACGCGGACATCTCCACCACGCAGATCTACACGCACGTGGCCAGCGAACGCCTCCACGAAACCGTAAAAAACCACCATCCACGGGGCTGAGCTGTTCGTACGTACAGTGCTGAGGTACGGTATCCACATGGAAATGCCCAACAAGCTCAAGGTCGTCCTCGGACTCTACGCCGTCAGTGTTGTTCTCGACCTTGTGTCACAGAGCTGGTTGAGCGCCGGCGTCGGAGCGGTCATCGCAGGCGCGCTTTTCAAAGGCCACGAGGGAATGCGAAGTGTCATTCTCTGGTGCTCCGCGATCGGCTTCGTCGTCTTCGCATTGTTTACCGTGCTTGCGCTCTTGGCGCTGCCGATCACGATGCTGGCAGGTCCGCTCGTCGCCATTGGCGCCGTCGTCGCCCTGGCGCTGTCAACGCTGCGCTGCGGCTTCACCGTCTGGGTGCTGCGTCAGGCGGATGTTCAGAAGTGGATGTACGACCGTTCCACCGGCGCCGCGTAAAGCGGCTAAACGCCGAGCACTCCGGCGACTTGCTCCATCATGGCGAGACGCCACTTCATGATGGGGCTCTCGCCCTTAAGGAGCGCATCGGTTTCCGTGAGCACGGCTTTGAGCGGCACCAGCGATACCGCTGGGTCGAGCGTGCTCATGGCGTCTGGACTCGACGAACGCCACGCCGCCATCGTGTCATCGCGTCCATCCGTTAGCGCTCCAAGCGCGGCGAAGGACATTCGTGCTGCGACGCGTCGGTCTTGAAACGAGGGACGTCCGCCACGAACGAGGTGTCCGAGGATCGTGGCGCGTACGATGTCTCCGTCGATGCGCTCGTTGACCTCGCGCGCCAGGCGCGTGCCAGGGAAGGGTACACCCTCGCTCTTGATGATGAGAACCCGCTGTTTACCACGGGCAAAGCCGTTTCGAATGGTGTCTTCGACGGCTTGGATGACCTCTTCTTCGGTTCGTTTTTGCTCCCGAAAGAGCACAGCATCGGCGCCGGCACCGATGGCGCTGGCCATCGCAAGGTAGCCGCACTCCCGCCCCATGACCTCGACGATGAACGCGCGGCGGTGCGCGCTCGCCGTGTCCGAGATGCGGTCGCAAGCGTCGATGATGGTGTTGACGGCGGTGTCGACGCCGATGCAGGTCGTCGTCGCGCCGATGTCGTTGTCGATGGATGCTGGTAGTCCAACGACTTTGATACCATGCTCTTTCGCCAAGAGATGCGCGCCCGTCAAAGAGCCGTTGCCGCCGATGATGACGAGGCCGTCCACGTCGAGCGCTTTGATCTTTGCGGCAGCTTCGGCGCGGCCCTCCGGCGTACGGAAACGAGACGAGCGCGCCGAGCCGAGGACGGTTCCGCCGCGGCCTGCGGCGCGATCGACGCTGGGTACAGGTCGCAGGTCAGCCTTCCCATCAACCACGCCGTGATTTTCCGTGAGCGGCCTGTATTCGCCGTCGATGAGACCGTCGTAGCCAAGAACGACGCCGTGGACTTCAACACCACGCGACGCTGCGATTTTCGTGAGGGCTCGAACGGCGGCGTTCATGCCCGGCGCATCTCCGCCGGATGTAAGAATGGCGATTCGCTTGAGAGACATGTGTCGCAGCCTATCGCAATCCGTCACGCCGCAGGAACGCCGTCGAAACGAAAAAAGCCGCCAGCCCAGAGTAGGGCGGCGGCTCCTTTGCATGTAGTGGGCTGAGCGGAGAGTCTCTAGCTCATCAAGGCTTGGAGGGTGGTTCCCATATCCGAAGGCGTAGGTGCGACCTTCGCGCCGGCGGCTTCGAGAGCTGCGATCTTCGCTTCAGCGGTGCCCGCGCCGCCGCTGATGATGGCGCCGGCGTGGCCCATGCGCTTGCCGGGAGGTGCCGTGACGCCGGCGATGAAGCCCGCAACGGGCTTGGTGAAGTTCTCTTTGATCCAGGCCGCGGCTTCTTCTTCAGCGTTGCCGCCGATTTCGCCGATGAGGATGACGCCGTGGGTGTCCTCGTCTTCCTGGAAGAGCTTGAGAATGTCGATGAAGCTCGTGCCGTTGATGGGGTCACCACCGATGCCGACGGCGGTGCTCTGACCGATGCCGAGCGCGGTGAGCTGGCCGACGGCTTCGTAGGTCAGCGTACCGGACTTGCTCACGACGCCGATGTTGCCAGCGAGGTGAATGTGACCCGGCATGATGCCGATCTTGCAGCCCTTGCCGGACGAATCTGCTGGCGTGATGACGCCGGGGCAGTTGGGCCCGATGACGCGGGTGTGTCGACCGCTGTCGAGAACGCGGCGCACCTTGAGCATGTCCATGACTGGAATGCCTTCGGTGATGACGACGGCGAGATCGAGTTCCGCGTCAACGGCCTCGAGGATGGCGTCAGCAGCGAACGGAGGCGGAACGAAGATGACACTGGCGTTGGCGCCGGTGGCTTCTTTCGCTTCGCGAACCGTGTTGTAGATGTTGCAGCCGCCGGAGCCGTCTGGGTTTTCCCACTTCTGCCCGCCGCGACCTGGGGTCACGCCGGCGACGATGTTGGTGCCGTAGTTCATGCACTGACCGGCGTGGAAACTACCCGCCGAGCCAGTAAGTCCCTGAACGATAAGTTTGGTGTCATTGCCAACAAGAATAGACATCAGGCGACTCCCTTCGCGAGCTCAACGATTTTCTTTGCACCCTCAGCCATAGTGTCCGCCGGGGTGATGTTTAGGTCTGTCTCGGCGAGCATCTTCTTGCCGAGTTCAACGTTGGTTCCAGCGAGACGAACCACGAGCGGAACCTTGAGGCCCAGCTCCTTCGTCGCTGCGATGACGCCGGCGGCGATGATGTCGCACTTCATGATGCCGCCGAAGATGTTCACGAAGATGCCCTTCACGCTCTCACTCTGGAGAATGATGCGGAAAGCTGTGGTGACCGATTCCTTGGTGGCTCCGCCGCCGACATCGAGGAAGTTGGCGGGCTTGCCGCCGAAGTGCTGGATGGTGTCCATCGTGCTCATCGCGAGGCCTGCGCCGTTGACGAGGCAGCCGATGTTGCCGTCGAGCTGAATGAAGCTGAGGCCGGCGTTGCTGGCTTCGATCTCCGTGGGTGCTTCTTCGCTAAGGTCCCGAATGTCCGCCCATTCCTTGTGGCGGAAGCTGCCGTTGCTGTCGAAGTTTACCTTCGCGTCGAGGGCGATGACCTCTTGGTCCTTGGTGACGATGAGCGGATTGATCTCCGCGATGGAGACATCCTCTTCAATGAAGAAGCGCGTCAGGTTTGCGAGGACTTTGCCAAAGCCCTTTTGAGCCTGCTTGCTGAGACCCAGCGCGAAAGCGAGCTGACGAGACTGGAAAGGCATGAGGCCCGTGGCGATGTCGATCCAGACCTTGTGGATCTTCTCGGGGTGATTCTCGGCGACCTCTTCGATCTCCACGCCGCCCTCGGTGCTCGCCATGATGGCGATGGCGCTCTTCTCGCGGTCGACGGTGAGTGCGAGGTAGAGTTCGGTCTCGATGGCGAGGCCCTGCTCGACGTAGAGGCGGTGGACCTTCTTACCCTCAGGACCCGTCTGATGGGTCACAAGCGTCTTGCCGAAGATTGAAGCCGCGGCTTCCTTGGCGGCTTCCGCTCCCTTGACCACTTTTACGCCGCCTGCTTTTCCGCGGCCGCCAGCGTGAATCTGTGCCTTGACCACAACGACTTCGTTACCGGTCTCGGCGATGAGCTTGGTGGCCGCAGCAGCGGCCTCATCGACGCTCATGGCGGCGATGCCCTTCGGCGTCGGGATCCCGTATCGCCGGAAGATCTCTTTCGCTTGGTACTCGTGAATGTTCATTCTTAGCCCTCTCGTCGCCTCGCAGGCGTGTGTGTGGTCCTCGAAATGCGAGGAAAACCCGTTCGCGGCCTAGCGAATCCTCGAAAAGGGCTCGCGATTCGG
>JBLHKB010000340.1:0-7678 GCA_047619315.1 Polyangiales bacterium | reverse complement strand
CTGCTTTTTCACTGGCGCACGCGAAGTGGACCTTCGACGCCACGTTTGGTGAGAAGCAAATGAAAGACGTGGGGGAAGTCGTCACCGAACAAGGCGAGTGGTTCTCCATTCGAACGCCGGGCGCCGACGCGCCGAGGGGGGGTCCGCAAAACGAAGCGCTCTTCACCCGCGAACTCCGTACGTCGGGCAGCGCCATCGTGACGAAAGCACGCGGCGGCGAAGGCGTGTGGCTCGCGTGGCTCGTGCCCGATGACTATTGCGAGGACCAGCTCCTGCAGTCCTGCTCCAGAAGCGGATGCGGCTCCCCTGGCTGTTCCGGTTCCTGCTGAGTCGCCGCGGACGAAGCGTTCCTCGTGGCAGCTTTGGCAGCGACGCCGCGGCCGCTTTTCGCACCCAGTAGACGAAAGCCCCACGATTGGCCTGATGTGAATCTTAGGAATTTATTACACATAACGGAATTCTTCCGGCAATATGGTTCTTCCGCCTCAAACGAGGAGAAAGAGTCGTATGTCCCTTCGCTGGCCCATTGTCTTCAGTCTGATTCTTTCCCTCACCGCCTGTGGCGATGACTCCGCCGCCTTCGATGGCGGTACGAGTGACGCCAATCCAGGCGACGTCGGAGGCCCAGAAACCGCGACGAGCGGGGATGCTGGCCCCGATGCCGGCGACGACGCGGGTCCAACCTGCGCAGGCTGTCTCATCGATGGGGACTGCCACGATGAAGGTGACCGCAATCCTGAAAATGGATGCGAAGTCTGCGACCCCGCAAGCTCCACGGCTTGGAGCGCCAACGAGGGCGCGACGTGCGACGACGGTCTCTTTTGCACAACGGACGATGTGTGTACCGGCACCACATGCGGCGGAAGCGCTCGTGATTGCAGCGATGGCGTTGCCTGCACCGGTGACGAAACCTGTGACGAAGCCGCCGGCGTTTGCGCACGTGGCACGAGCACCTGCGTCGGTAGCGAGCTCTGCGACACCATTGCAGATTCGTGTGTCGCTTCGTGCACTGGCTGCGCCATCGAAGGCAGCTGTTACGGCGACGGTCAGCGAAACCCTGCGAACCCCTGTAGCGTTTGCGACGCGGCGGCCTCGCAAACCGACTGGAGCCCAAACGACGGCGCCAGCTGCGACGATGGGTTGTTCTGCACGACGATGGATGTTTGTACCGACACCACCTGCGGCGGTGGTCCTCGAGCGTGTGGCGATGGCGTCGCGTGCAATGGCGATGAAACCTGTGACGAAGACGGAGATCTCTGCGCGCCGGGAACAACAACCTGCGCCGACGGAGAGATCTGCGATCTGCCAGCGGATTCTTGCGTGTCGACGTGCAGCGGCTGCCGCATCGGCGGCGTCTGCTACGGCGACGGTCAGGTCGATCCGACGAACACCTGCAACGTCTGCAACATCACGCAGTCCGGAACCACTTGGACCGACAACGACGGCGCGCGCTGTGACGATGGACTCTTTTGCACCGACGTCGACGTGTGTGGTGGGGGCGTTTGTTCCGGAAGCTCGCGAGACTGCGGAGACGGCGTCGCCTGCAATGGCAGCGAAACCTGCAATGAATCGTCCGACCGCTGTGACGCTGGGGAGACGACCTGCACCGACGGCGATATCTGCAACACGAGCATGGACATGTGTGTCTTGAGCTGCGTTGGCGGCTCAACACTTTGCGGCGGCGCCTGCACCAATACGCAAGTCGACCCTGCTCACTGTAACGGTTGTGGAATGGCGTGCCCGAGTGGTCCCAACAGCACCGACTATTGCGCGGCGGGAACCTGCGGAGCAGTCTGCGTCGACGGGTTTGCCGATTGCACCGCCGAGCCCATATGCGAAACGGACGTGCGCTCGGACCCCGCGAACTGCGGCGGCTGTGGCGTCGTCTGCGCGGCAGCGTGTGTCGACTCGGTGTGCGTCTCGACGCGTGTGTTTACGTACACCGGCGCTCCAGAAAGCTATGTGGTGCCGCGGGGGGTCACGTCCATCCAAGTAGACGCCCTCGGCGCCGCCGGTGGCTGTGATCGCGGCGGACTTGGCGGCAGCGCATCGGCGCGCATGGCAGTCACCCCCGGCGAGACGCTACAGCTCAACGTAGGCGGCGCTGGTGAGTGCGGCACCGCGGGCATGATTCCTGGTGGATTCAACGGCGGCGGCGACAAGTTCACTACGAGCGGTGACTTTTGGATGGGTGGCAGCGGCGGCGGCGCGAGCGATGTGCGACGCGGCGCCAATGCTCTGAGTGATCGCCTCATCGTCGCCGGTGGCGGTGGCGGCCGGGGCTACGGTGGACAAGCGGGGGACGGTGGCGGACTCGTTGGCGTCGACGGCAACCCAACGGGCGGCGGATGCAACGCCACGTGTGCCGGGGCCGGCGGAACGCAAGTGGCCGGTGGCAGCGGTGGTGTTTGCCTCTCAGGATGTGAAGGCATGGACGGAACGCTCGGCCTCGGCGGCACCGCTGCTGGTTGCGCAGCCAGCGGCGGCGGCGGCGGCGGCGGCTACTACGGCGGCGGCGGCGGCGCCCACTGCTCCGCTGGCGGTGGTTCAAGTCGTGCCGACTTCTCCGGCGCCGCAGGTTCCACGACGACGGCCGGCGTCCGTGCCGGCGACGGTCAGATCTCGATCACGTTTTAGGAAGGAAGTCGCCAAGTCCTGCATCGTCCGCCTGTGGCGGGCGGAGCAGGATCAGTTGGAGCGCGAGGGCCAATAGAATAGGTCTGCTCGTTTGTGAACGCTGCCCACAGCCCTCCGTCGGCCCACTCCCCTGGTAAGTGGTTCTAGAGATTGGGGGCAGCAGGGAGTGGTGTGCATCCGAGCGCCGCGTGCGGGTTGGGCAGCAAGCATCCCAGCTCGGCCGCGCGCCGGACGCCGCTCAGAGACGGCGGAGCGTTCTCGCCCCAGATGAGCGAGCCGTCGTCCCCCACATCGACGGTGAAGGACCTGTGGTCGGCGACCTGGGTGGCGGCGGACGCTGCGGCTTCGGCGGCGGCGAGGAGCGCCGGTGTGATCGCACAGCGTGCGACGTCCTCGTCATCCTCGTCGTTCTCCGCGTTCTCCATCATCTCCACCACGCGGCCGAGGGTGGTGTAGGAAAGCTGGTACGTGGTGAGGTGGGCCCAGCACACGGGGACGTCGCCAGCGCCCAGCCCGCACACCGTGGTGGTCCTCGTGGTGCCTGCCCATCCTTCGCACCAGTCGGGATCCTCCCCTTCCTCTTCGGCCTCGGCCACGAGCTCCATGGGGCCGCCGGGAACGAGCTGCGCCACGTTCATCTCAACACTGCCGCTCACCAGCTCGCCGGCCCACATCCCGCGCCAGTCGCGCGCGAGCTGGCCGATCTCGTAGAGCCCGCTGCGCGTTCGCGCCCAGAGCGAGTAGACCGTCTCGGTGGCGAGGTCCGTCGTCGTCGTCACGAGCATCCACTGTAGCTCCTCGGAGCTTCCTTCGACGGGATCGATGTCACACTCGACCACGTCTTCGAGGTAGTCGTCATCCTCGCTGCTGTCGTCGTCGTCGGGTGGCGCGGGACACGGTGATTCTTGCTCCATCCGCGAGCCCACCGATGTAGAGATATACCGCGCCAATGAGCGCGTCTCGTCCGTGAAATCCGCGGCGCCCCCACTGGCACGCAGGCGGGTGGCCACGGCGGGTGAGGCGCGTAGCAACAATGACGCCTGGTAGAGGTCGGCTGCCGCCTCGGGTGCGTTCGACGCCTCGGCGATACGACCCATGTTGTAGAGCAGCATCGCGCGCCGCGTCGGGTCGTACGTTGACACGAGCGCCTCCTGGGTGCGCGTGGAAGCCTCATCCAGCTGACCTGCCTGGAAGAGCGCCCAGCCGAGCTCGCCGAGGGCGCGTCCATCGCCGGGATCGATCTCGCACGCGCCCTCAAGGGCGCGGATCGCGTCGGGGTAACGACGCGCTCGCGTCGCCCGCCGCCCCTCGGCGAGGAGCTCGTCGTAGCGTCGGTGCGCGTCTGCATCGTAGCCGGACGCCGGCGGGCTGGCGGCCTCCACCTCAGCGGCGAGCGCTGGATCACTCGATGCTCCGGAGGGCTCGCCCAATGCGTGCTCGTCGGCAGGTGCCTGCGCGCTCCCCAGCTCCGAAGGCGGCGAGACTTCCGCGGGGGCGCCGCCGCACGTTCCGTCGCACGCGAAGAGGAGCAAGAGAGTACAAGGCGCGATCCAGTGATTCATGGGAGGAGCGTCGCGCAAAGGGAGCAGCGGCGTCCAGCGGATAGGACGCTCCCACCAACTCGCCGGCGGATGCGAACGCCGCCGCGGAGAAGTTGGCCGCCCAGAAAGCCAAGAAGGGTTACGTGGTGGCGGGTGAGAGCGTGGCCAAGAAGACGAAAGCGCCAGCCAAGAAGGCAGCCACGAAGACTACGGCGCCCTCCGAGCTGCCTGGAACTGCGCGACGCTTCAAAGGTCAACGCATCGCGTTCAGCGGACGCTCGAGCACCTGCGAAAAGACGATCTCATGGAGGTCCTCGCAAAAGAGGGCGCGAAGTTTGATGACAAGCTCAACGACAAGACCACGCTCCTGCTCTTTGCCGTCGCCGGATCGGCAAACCACGTACGCGCCACCGACGCCGATGGGCCCTGCGCTCACGGCGCTCTCCCTCGCGGCGCCCACATTCAGAAACGTGACCATCGAAGTGACGTTGAAGTCGGGCTCCAAGAAACCGAAGTGTGCCCTCTACCAGTTCGACCACGGCACCAACAGCTCGCAGAGGCAAGCCTTCTTCGCGGGAGAAGACCTTGAAGCACTCTCACTGTGGGATGCGATGAAGCGAATCGCGACGCTGCAACCAGACGCCACCATCAACGAAAAAACGCTCAAGGTGAAACAGACCAAGGGGAAGACAGCGCCCTCTCACAAGCCCGCTGCCTTCAAGACACTTGTCCTCGAAGCGTGGCAGGAAGCCCTCGCGTAGGGCTCACACCGGGCAGGCCGAGCCCATGACGAACGCAGGCTCGGGCTCAGTCCGGGAGCTCTTCGATGCTGCACACCAGAACAGGCGTGGGCTCTTCGCATGCGTTTTCATAGGTGTTGTGGCAGCCGCTTCCGGAGCACCACTCACAGAAGCCGTTGGATGCGCAGGGGGTGCAGGTCGTCAGGCCTGAACAGTGTTCCTCGAATGGCCGTGGTACGCCCGTCACGCGTGATGCGAGCGACCTGCGTCGTGGAGGCGTCGTCGAGACGAGCGCCTGGACCTTCAGGGATCGGCGCGGCGCAGGCGAGGCCGACTAGACAGAGGGAAACCGGGAGTAGCTGCTTCATCGAGGGAGACCTCCCAGCGTCGTGGCTGAGCCCCGCGCTTGCGTTTCAACGCTCCCGCCGAAGACGTTCCATGCGCCGATGGCGGCGATGGCGATGAGGGCCAAGATGATGATGTACTCGACGGTGGTCAGCCCGGTGTCGTCCGTGGAGAGATGGCGCTTTCGAGGCGAAGGGCGTGTGAACTTGTCACAGGCGGGAGAGAATCTTACGGACATATCCAATGATAGGAGCAACGAGCGTGCCAAGGCAGCGTTCTAGGAAGAGTCGTCGACGCTGAGTCCGCTCTAGCCCACTCGTGCCCAAATAGTGGTCGTTTGACCCCATCAAAGGGTGACGAATGCGCTCATGCTGCACTTGGGGGTGTGCGGCCGTGCGCGTGTGAACATGCACGCGTGCACATGCGCCTACGCCCTTGTGCTGTTGATGTATCGGGCCAAGTGGACGATGCTGAGGTGATGGTGGGACAGTGACTTGGTCGTTTGGCCGTCTTGCGTGGGTGATCAGCGCGTCGTGTCTCGGCGCAGCGTCTCTCAGCGCGATCTCCGCGTGCGATAACGTCAGCACATTCTCCCAAGTCCCCGTGATGGGCTTGCCCGATTGCGCGGAGAGTTTGCTTCAACGTTCCATCGTCGTGGAGATGAATTCCGGCGACACAACCATGCGCCGAACCTTCTCGGGTCATGGCGCTCGGCAACCCACGGTGGATGTTCGCGATGGGCGACGTGAGTGGGAGGTGCGCTTCGGTGTTTGCCGCAACACGCATACCCCAGAGTCTCACCGCTACGACTGCGGCGACGTCGACTGGTACGACGAACAGACCCTTGAGATCGATACCGCAGCGACGCCCTCGCTCGCCGTCCCGCCACCACCGGAAAGCGATTGCGCTCCCGTGGCTCAGTGAAAACGCGGCTAAGTGAAACGGTGCGCAGACGAAGCCCAGCGTTTCCGGCCGTGCGAGAACTTCTCCATCACTCCAGCAGCCGCACCTATGCACAGACAGCGCTCAAGCAGCCGCGAAATCGAGATCAAGCTGTCGCCAAGTGGGCGGAGGTCGCGCCCGGGAGGCGATGCCAAGGACGGCGCGGATGTCGCCCGTTTCGGTGGCGATGGTCTTCACGCGCATGGCGCCCTGGCACTTGGGACACGTCATGATGTGGATGGCGAAGACGCGTCGGAGGAGCCAGGCCCATGAATGACGTGAGGGGGGCGGAGGCGGCTGAAGCGGAGGCGTGAGCTCGAACAAGAGCTGCTGCGCGTCGCCCGTCGGTGAACTCTCGTCCTTCGCCGATTCTTGCGGCACGACCTCCGCGCGGTCTCGAGTGTGGCCGGCGAGCACAGTGCGGTTGAACAACAAGTGGTAGCGCAGCCTGTGAAACGCGGCGGCGGGATGAGCGCGCACGGTGTTTCCTAAAACGCAGCGACTGATGAAGTCGAGGGCCGTCTTTCCACGCGCTCTTGAAGCGAATGCGCATGCGCAAGGGAGAGCGGCGGTCGCGCGATGTAACGGCACGCGATTCTAGTGACAACGCGCTCGAGGTGGCGCCGCCGACTTCGGCCAGGGCCGTCGCACCCGTGCCACGCACAAGGCGGAGTGTGCGGACGAGTTGCCCGCCGCCGAGCCGAGCAACTGAACGTCGGCAGCGGACGCGCCGTAACACGACGCGAGCACGGGCTGGTCGCTTGCGAAGGAGTCGACATCACTCACACCTTCAAGACTTCGCCCATGCCGTTTAGGCACGTGAAGCAGACTCGCGTGGGCCTACGCCGCGACTTGCGCGACCTCTACGGTGGGCTTGCCCAGCTCGCGGAACTGCAACTCGACCTCCTCCACGGTGGGCTCGGCGCTTGGCAAAAGGGGAGGGTTCGTTTTTGTTCTCGTTGAGGGTGCGCCTTGCTGACCGGAAGGGCTCAGCTCTAATGTCGGGGATATGTGCCTGACTCAAACGCGAGTGAACCGTTTCTTGCTTGCTGTTCTCACTCTCTCGCTCGCGTGCGCTTTGCCGGAACCTTCCACGACCGTCGCTGTCACCGCGACAAGCGCACGTGGCGGGGCGCCCGGCGCAGAACACTCGGACGGCGCGGAAGGGCGTGCCAGTGATCCGCAGACAAGCCCCGACGAAGAGTGCTGCGTGATCGGGCGTTTGTCCGACATGGTGGATGTTCCAACGCAGTGCGAAGTCGCGTACAACAAGGCGGCGGAGATGGTCGAAGCGATCCGAACTCAAGATCCCAGCATCCCCCCGCTGGTGCCGCGAGAGCTGTTCGAAACCGAGTGCGCCCGGCTGCCCGCGACGTATCAACCATGTCTGAACATCGACCATGCGATGGCCCACGCGGATGAGTGCAACGCGGTGCTGCGGTCGCCTGAAGTTCAGGCCTTTCGAGAGACGAT
>JBLHKB010000339.1:0-7751 GCA_047619315.1 Polyangiales bacterium | reverse complement strand
CCGTTCATCTCCACGCAGGTGGAGGCGTCGTCATCTGCTGAAACGTGGGTGTCGCTTTGCCAAGATCGTGCAGCGCAACGCACAGCATCAGCGAACCCATTGGGTCCTCAGCCTTTTGGAAGGGGGCCAGCAGCGCGTCCCGTGTGGAGCTGGGCAGACAGTCACGGCAGAGCACCTCGGCGACCGCGGCCACATCGATCATGTGACACAGAAGCGGGTGTGCGGGGACATCTCCATCGGGCCTCGCTTTGCCCCATAGCAACCACGCCGGTCTCCCGTCAGCCTTGCTGGCCCAGCTCTCATCTAGGATCCCCACCCGGCATCGGGCCTACTACGAATGGGAAGAAATCAGAAAGCAAAAGCGGACCGATGACTATAATTCTAGTCATATGACTAGAATTGTAGACATATGACTAGAATTATGGGCATAAGTCGTAGTATCTTTTGGGTGTGTTCGTTTCACACCCCATTCAAACACTCGTTCCAACCCTTGCCGGACCAGTTCTCGAGGTGCTCGCTCACACGACGAAGCCGCTCTCTGGCCGAGCCGTGCATCGCTTGGTGCGGCCACCTGCGAGTCCCCAAGGGGTACAGAACGCGCTCGACGAGCTCGCACGCTCGGGACTGGTGCACCAGGAGCGGGTTGGCCGAGCTGTGGTCAACACGCTCAATCGCCAGCACATTCTGGCGCCGCTCATCGAGCAGGTGGTGGGGTTACGTGATGTCGTGGTTCGAAAGATCTCCGAGATCATTCGACGAGAAGCTCCGCGTGCGGTTTATGCCTGTTTGTTTGGGTCGGTGGCCAGGGGTGACGACAGCGGAACAAGCGACGTTGATGTTCTGATCGTGTGGCCCGACGATGTGGACTTGGATGAGCGCGACGTCTCCGAGATCTCGGCGCAGGTGACAGCGCTTACGGGCAACGCGTGTGAACCTTTTGCGATGTCAGAAACCGAGTATGAGCAAATCGAGAAGACAGCGCCGGCTCTAGCCTCTCAGCTCAAGGTGGACGCGATCTCACTCTTGAACGGTGACTTGTGACCCAGGACTACCCGATGTACCAAGAGTGACGCGCAGGGACGCCTGAAGGCGGCCCTTGCGTTCGCGGAAGCCGCCGGCCTGTTCGCTGATTCCAGCGATGAAAACGAGCGCTCCGTTTGTGTCAGCAACGCCGTCTCGGCCGGGATTGCCGCAGCGGATGTGATCTGCTGCTGCCGGCTTGGAGAGTACTCCACTAGCTCCGAGCACCAACATGCGGTCGCGTTGCTGAAGGATGTCCATGGCGTCGGAGTAGACGCGGCGAAGGCACTTCGCAGTCTCCTGGATAGCAAGAACAAGGCTCAATACGGATTTAGCCACCCAAACGCGGACGCGACAAAGCGTTGCGTGAGAGCGATGAAAAAGCTCATCGAGTTTGCGAAGGCGGCCGTCCGTTGAGTGACACGGAAGAGGAATTTGACCGACTCCAGCGAATCCAGAAAGTGCGCCATTCCTCCCCGACATCAACGGCATTCTCTATGCGCTCGGCACCAGCATTATCATCGAAAGCTAGTACGCGTGGACGTGGGTCTGGGACCAGAAACGGACACCGGGGCGAGCAACATGCCGGTTTCTTACGCCGTTCGTTGACGCAACGAACGGGCTGCTGACCTGAGGGCAGCCTAGAGGTCCAGAGCGAATAGCCACCTGACGGCAACTGCGTGAGTCACGGCGCAGAGCGACTTCTCTTTCAACGAGCGTCTACGACGAGCGGATGTAAAAACCCCTAGAAACATGGACGGAGTTCCCGCGCGGGAACTCCGTCTCGCGGGCTAGGCATTGCACTCAACCGTCGACTTTGGCTCTTCTTTATTCGTTTGCAGCCAACTTAGGCACATGGGCTCCTGAGTACCGCGATCTGGCTTTGCGGCCCTGTTTTGGAGGCAGCGGCGAGGCTTCGAGGAAGCTTCGCTTTCTTATTCTACCCAGATGTCATAACTCGACGGCGCTCTGCACACCGATGGGTGAGCTCGCAGTTTCACCCGACAAAGACCCCCATGAATCACAACACGTCCCTCCTCGCCACAATCCTAATTTTTTCTCTCGGCTGTGGCGACGACAGCGAGGCCTTCGACGCGGGGCCGGGCTCCCTGGATGCCGACGTACAAGTGGACGGCTCTCCGGACTCCGCGCTTCCTGAAGACGCGGACGTCGCGGATGGGGCCGTCACCGACGCCGCTGTCACTGACGCCGCCGATGCAGCGCCGATGATGGACAGCGGCGCGATGCCGGTGCCGTCGAGCTGTGCGGACCGGAGCGCTGACATCGCCGCCGCGACCGGCGCCACCATCGACGTCGAACCCGCGGGCCCTGGCATGGTGAGCGTCGGCGGCGCAACGCGCACCCTTCGAGACGTTGTCCGAGGCGCCGCAACGGGCGATACGATCTTGCTCGCCGACGGCACCTACACGTTCCCCGAGGGCGGCGACGGCACGTTCACCGGCCTCTATTTCACGACGCCTGGCATCACTATGCGCTCGGCGAGCGGCGATGCGTCCCGCGTGATTCTCGACTCCGCGTACGTCGACCACGGAAACAGCTCCGCGGCGATCACCGTGGCCGCCGCTGACACCGTGCTTGCGGACTTCACAGTACAGCGCTCCGTCTACCACCTCATCCACTTCTGGGCCGACGGCGACGGCGCCACGGTGCACAACGTCACCCTCATCGACGGCGGACAGCAGTTCGTCAAAGCCAGCCCCGGCGGCGACGCGCGGGTAGACGATGTGGAGATCAGCTGCAGCCGCTTCCTCATGACCGACGCAGGCCGCGACAATGTGTGGGGCTATGGTTCGTCATCTGGAAACACGACTTGCTACACCGGAGGCATCGACAGCCACGACTCGCGCGACTGGCACGTTCACGACAACCTCTTCAATGGCATCTACTGCACCGCCGACGGCGTCATGCGCCCACTGCACGGCGTCAATCCTGAGACGCGCGGCGGTCAGACCTATCGCGGCGGCCTGTCCGAGCATGCGATCCACATGTGGGACAGTGAATCAGGAAGCGGCCACCTCATCGAACGCAACCAGATCATCAACTGTGCGCGTGGCATTGGCCTTGGCTTTCGAGTCGACACCTACGGCACGACCATTCGCAACAACATGATCTTCAGTGAGTTCCCTGGAAGCCGCGAGCACGACGTGGGCATCTCCGTCGAGCGCGCCCACAACACCTCCGTCGTCAACAACACCGTGTTCTTCTCCTCGGACGACGCGTACTCAAGCACCATCGAGTACCGCTACGCGTCGACGACCAACGTGGACATCCGAAACAACCTGACGAATCGTCGTATCCGCGCGCGGGATGGCGCCGAAGTCGAGCTCTCGGCGAACGTCACGGACGCACGCGCCGAGTGGTTTGCCGATGCTTCGTCGGGTAACCTACGCCTCGCAAGCTGCGGGATCACAGAGGTCGTGGATGCTGGCGATGACGCCGCCGCAACGGACGACTTCGACGGAGCGATGCGCGTGGGAGCGACGGACATCGGCGCGGACGAGTGCTCTGAGTAGCGACGCGTACGGGCTGGCTTAGTGGAGCATCGGCACAACGATTCGAACCCACACGGTCCGCTCGTTCTCGCATTCCACACAACGCGCCTGCACCTTGCGCAGCGCAACCCCATCCACCGTGAGCGCTCCATGGGGGCGCGAACGGAGCGCACCGGAGCAGACGGCGCACCCAAGAGCTGCCGCGCGGGACTCCACGATGGCCGCGCTGCTCACTTCGAGCGGCCGAGCCGCGTTCCCACCGGGCTCAACAGCCGCGAGGGCGAGGCGTTCCGCCACGAGCTTCCGAAGTCGTTTCTCTTCAACGCGGCGCAGAGTGCGCGGACGAGACTTCTTGGATGACTTTTTCTTGGGCTTTTTTGCCACGCGTTCCTTCGTCCCCACTCTACCCCAGAGTCATGGGGACGGAGTCGATGATGTTGACTCCACGATGACTTGGTGACGTGAACCCCGTGCAGAGCTGGTCCGAGCAGGTCAGAGCCAGCTCCGCCCACACGGACGCTCACATCGCGCGGGCGATGGCGTCCGCGTCGAGGGCTAGGTCGAGGTCCGCAGCCGCAAGCGCTAAGGCATCGTCGACGCCCGTGGCGCGCGCGTGGTCAGCGACCGCCGCCGCCATATTTGCCGCGATGCCCTCGAGGCGGTCTACGAGCTGCGCGGCCCGAACCAGAGATCCCGCAGCCTCTTCCTCGAGGCCAGAACGCTTCGCCGCCGCTTCAGACCCATCGCCGCGGATCCGCGCCTGAGCTGCTTTCGTCTCTTCCACGTGATCGCGTAAGGACGCGACGGAGTCCGCCAGGCTACGCGCGGAGTCGATGACAGGGTTGAACGCCGGGCCGAGGCGCGCTGCCTCATGGGCCACCGCCTTCTGGGCTCGCCGCGCGCGGCGCAGTAGCGGCGCGAAGGGACTGCGCCGACGGCTTAGAGGGATCGCAGCGGCAGCCCCGAGCGCCAGGAGCGCGAACGGCCACCAGGGAGTGCTCGCCGGCACCGAGTCGCTAAGCACAGACGCTCCCGCAGCTGCGATGGGCACCACCACCGTCACTGGGCGTGCAAGCTCAAGGGCCCCGCGCAAGCGCGACGCTGCCTCGCTCCGCGTGACCAGCTGGCTCATCGCGAGCCTCTGAACCGCGAAGGCGACGACGCCGTCCTGGCCGATACGCACGACGTAGCGATGCGACGCGGCATCTGCGTCGATGAGTTCGCTTCCCTGTGGGACATCGATGAAGGGCCCCGCGTCGACGAAGTCGAGGCCGTCCGTCCGGCGGCTGAAGGCGTCCAGCTCCGAACCGTCGTACGTCGAGCTGAGTGTTCCTTCGATGGTGATCACGTCCCCCGCGGACACGGCCACCGGCGCCCCGTCGAGGGAGAGCACGATGCGTTCGACCTGCACGTGCTCCTCATCGGCGGAGGCCGTGGAGACGCCGGCGAGGACTAGCAATGTGACCACCCAAGCGCGACTCATCGCATCCGCCGATCACCAAAGAAGTTCATCGCCATCACCAAGGTGCGCTGCTCGCCCTGTCCCCAGCCGTCCCACGCGCCGCCGAGGACTCGCTCGTAGCGAGCCAGGCGCTGCGCGTCGACGCCGAGCGCCGGGTCACGCCAGAGAGACGCTGCCGCTTCGAGAAGCTCGCGCTGCTCCGACAGAAGCCGGCGCGCATTCGAGGAGTCGCCTCGCGTCAACGCGCTCGCCGCGCTCTGAAGCGCCTCGCCCGCCTGAAACGCCAGGACCGTGCGCTTGACCGGGCGCCGAATCGACGAGACGATAGCGTCGGCATCGCGACTGCGCTCGGCAGTCACCTGCCGCACGACTTGGCCGTTACGCTCGCGAACGAGGTCCTTGTAGTCGAGCGTCACCGTCGCGATGTCCGCGGTGCTGGTCCCCCGGGGAACGTCGAGCTCCATGAGGATGACGTGCTGGTCGCCGCGCCGGAACGTCGGCAGGTGAACTCGGAGTCCGCGCTCTTCCTCCTGGCGACGGTTCTGCGTGACGCCGAGCTCGCGGGCGATGCGTGCGTCCGTGGTACGCTCCGTGTTCCGAACCGCGGCGTGCTCCGCTTCACCGAGCATGCGTGAGCCATACACTCGGCGAGCGGTGACGCCATCGGCCAGTTCGATGCGGACGCGAAGCGCCTGCGCCACGGCCTGCGCGCGGTCTTCAAGCTCGTCTTGAAGCACCTGCTCGACATCCTGGGAGCGACGCACGAAATGGTAGCTGCCGGAGCCCTCTCGAGCGATCTCGAGCATCGTGCGCTCGTCGAAGTCCGTGCCCAGCCCGATCGCCGTCGTCAGAACGCCGTGGTCATCGAAGGTCCGGCGCGCGATGGCCGCGAGCTCACTCGGCGCCGTCTGACCGATGGTCGCCTGGCCGTCGCTGATGAGGATCACCATGCCCAGGTCTCGTGCGCCGCGCCGGGGCGGGTTCGACGCGGCCATCAGCAGACCGGCCTCGATGTTCGTGCCGCCACCGGGCTGGATCGTGTTGATAGTGCTGTGCGCCGAAACCCCATTCCCAACGCGCCGCGCCGGGATGTCCAAGCGCGCGTCATCCGAGTAGGACACGAGGGCGAAATGATCGTTTGGCTCGAGCCGATCCACCAGCGCGTGCGCTGCGGCCTTGGCGTGCTCCCACTTCGAACCGTCGTTCATCGAACCCGAGCGGTCGAGCACCAGGCGAACGTCCATCGAGGGCCGAACCGGCGCCTCACCCTCGCGTCCGATAAGCGCGATCTGAAGGTGCACCCGATCGCCCCCTGAGTTGAGGCGAGTCCGCTCGAGTTCGGCGAACATGTCGACGGCGTCATGCGCCGGACGCGGGTATGGGAGAGGCTCGCGGTCCTCAAAGGCCTGAAGCCGAATGCGCTCGCCGCTCACCATGACCCCGCGGTCGAGGAGGTCGTCGAGACGTGCGCTGGCGCCGTTGCCCCCAACGAACGTCGACGCGAGAACTCCGTTCTGGGGCAGCGCGGCAGCCGGCGCCGCGGCGTGCGTCGAGGTGGTGTTGGAGTCCCAGTCATCCACGAGTCTCCCGCGCGACCGGCCGGGAGCACCGGCGTGCATCGTGGACGATCTCCTTCGTCGTGGCCGTGCGCGCGCTTCGTGCAGGGCCTCGTCGTTGGCGGCATGCCCTGATGAGCCGCCGAGAGCTCCCGCCAGCAGGTCGTCGATCACCGCTGTTTGCTCCGCCTCCTCTTGAAGGTCGGGCCTCGCCAGCGCCGCTGGCTCCGCAGCTAGAGGCTCTTCTGCTGGAGTGGAGGTCGCCGGGGCCGAGGCCGGGGCCTCGACGCTCCCAAGTTCCGCGTTCGCCGGGTTCTGCTCCGGTGCCCCCAGACATCCCAGCATCGCCAATACCCACACCCACTGCACCACGCTCGTTCGACCCATCACTGCTCCTTCGCGCCGAGACCCGCGTCGCCGACGCATGGAAGACCCGCGCGCGAAAACATCCTTGGGTACTCACGGGGAAAAGTTCGATACGAGCCCCGAAGTCACAACGACGTCCTCGTGACTTCTGGGCTCCCTCTTTTCCTCACTCGGAGGTCTCCTACCTCCGCTCTTTCGTCACGCCGACCTGACTTCGAGGCGCGGGTGGTCTAGAAGTGCACCGCCATGGAGCTCAACAACAACTACGTCCTCCGACGCGTCCGCTACACCTTCGACCTCGACGACGCGGAGATGATCCGCGTATTTGGGCTCGGCGGTCAGACTGTCTCACGGGCTCACGTGAGCGACTGGCTCAAGCGAGACAACGACGAGGCGTTTGTACCCCTCGACGACTTCGGACTGGCGACGTTCTTGAACGGCTTCATCATCAAACGGCGTGGGCGCCGCGAAGGACCCCAGCCGAAGGCCGAGTCAGAGCTCAACAACAACCTCATCCTCGTCAAGCTGCGCATCGCGCTGAAACTTCAGGCGGACGACGTACTGAAGCTCATCTGCAGCGACGAACTCGAGTTCAGCCGCCACGAGCTCAGCGCCTTGTTCCGCAAGCCCGATCACAAACACTACCGCGAGTGCTTGGACCAAGTGCTGCGCAATTTCCTCGACGGCATGCAGGCCGACTACCGCAAAGACGTGGAACCAAGCGAAGCTAAGGAGGACTAGTCCCCGGAGGGCACCTCGTGCCTCCCTCCGAGCTCTCGTTCATCGCCTTTTGCATCCAGTGGATTGCGCCGGAGGCGAGGGCAGTTCTCAGGA
>JBLHKB010000338.1:0-7762 GCA_047619315.1 Polyangiales bacterium | reverse complement strand
ATGGCGGCGTGGAGCGCGGCGGCGCCGCCCGGATCTTCCCAGACGACGAGAACGAAGGCGACGGCGCCATCCTCGCCCACGGGGGATTCAAGAACGCGGCCATGGACCGCGGACTTCTTCGCCGGCGCATCGTCGCGCCAGCCGGGGAACAACTCGTCGAGGGGGCCCTGTGTCACCCTTGGGTTTACCAAAGGCGCGCACGCATGCAACGTGAGGAGGTCGGTGAGCGGTTGCCCCGGAAAGACGTTTTCAAGGAACAAAGCCGTTCGGTGCTACAATGGGTGCATGAAACGCGTTGCCCTCCTCTGCGCTCTCCTTGCGGCCTGCGATTGTAGCTCGGACCCGGTGAGGCCGGCGGGGCTCTGCGCAGACGAGATGCCGCCCCCAGAGTGCGGCGAGCGCTGCAGCTTGGCTCGCCCATGTTCATTCGGGTTCTTTTGCAACGGGGTCGCGGAATGTGACGTCGAGTGCATCGACGCCGAGAGTTGTGAGGTGGGCTACGAGTGCGGTGACAACGGTCGATGCACCGTCATGCCGATCCCCTTCGACGCCGTCGGCCACGATGGACCGCTCAGCGATGGTTCCGTGTGCGCGCAACAGGAAGTCGCCGCGGGACGTACAACGCCCGAGGTCATTATCGTGGTGGACCAGTCTGGAAGTATGGACGAAGACTTTGGCGATTCGAACCGCTGGGACGCGCTCCGCGACTCCCTCCTCGCGGAGCCCGACGGCTTCATCTACACGCTTCAGGACCAGGTCATCTTTGGTCTTGCGCTCTTTAGCGGCGAGGAAGGCGGCATGTGCCCCATTCTCACTACGGTGCCTTCAGCGCTCAGTAACTACGACCCCATCGCCGAGGTCTACAACGACGAAGAGGTCCGAGGCGAGACACCAACGGGCGACTCCATGGATGAGCTTCTCAACGAACTCCTCGGCGCGCCGGATCGCAACGACAACCCCACGATCTTTATCCTGGCGACGGATGGCGAGCCGGACACCTGCGCCGAACCCAACCCGCAGAACGGACAACCTCAGGCCCTCGCCGCCGTCCGCCGCGCCTACGAAAATAACATTCGCACGTATGTCATCAGCGTGGGCACGGACATCTCGGAAGCTCACCTCACGGACATGGCCAACGCCGGTCTTGGTCGATCCGGCGGGCCCGACGCAGAGTTCTGGGTTGCGGGCGATGACGAAGGTCTGCGCGACGCCTTGGGCGAGATCATCGGCGGCGCGTTGAGCTGCACCATCGAGCTCGACGGACGCATCGACGTGGCTGAGGCCTGCTCCGGGCAAGTCGAACTCAACGGAAACCCCCTCGTCTGCGATGACCCGGACGGCTGGATAGCCGTCGACGAATCGCACATCGAGCTCCAAGGCGAAGCCTGCGACCGCCTCACGATGGACATGAACGCGACGCTTCGGGCGACCTTCCCCTGCGGCGTGCTGATCATCTGAGTTCGAGTGCCCAGCGGGCCAGGCGATGTATGTTCGAGTTCCGGGCTAGTCGACCTGCCACAAAGCCGTGGCCGCTCCGGCCAGGGTCGCCGCGATGCGGACGGCGTCGTGGATCTCGTCTTTGCTGAGGCCCGCGTCAGCCACGACTTTTTCGTGCGACTGGACGCACATCTCACAGCCGTTGATGGCGCTGACGGCCAAGCAGAAGAGCTCAAAGTCCGCTTTCTCGCCAGCCGGCTTTGCGATGCGGTTCATTCGAAGACGCGCGGGCATCGTCGGGTAGTCGCTGTCTTTCATGTAGTGGCGAAAGCGGTAGAAGACGTTGTTCATCGCCATCAGGGACGCGGCGGCGCGGGCGTCTTCAAGGACGATGTCCTCTACTCCGGCGGCCTTCGCGTCGGCGGCGACGGCGTTCGTCAGTACGCGGCTCTTGAGGGCGATGGCGCTGGCGAGCGCGCATCCCCAGAGGCGCGCGGGCGAGAGCTTCGACTGCGTCAGAACCGACTGAAGGTTGAGCTTCAGATCCTTGGAGTGGTCCGGGATCTGCTGGCGAAGTGCGTCGATGGCTTCCATGGACGGAAGGCTGACCTGAAAAGGCCACGGCGCAACCGCGACGACGATTTCGTGCCTGAACTGCCCCGGGGTATCTCGCACTCTTCGCCGGGCCCCATTGGCGATTTTGACGACGGCAACCTCACGGCCGATGAGGTCGGCTCGCGCGAACTTCGCGGTGGGTGTCCATGTTCCGTCCAGTGGAGGCCATCCCCGCGCGAACTCAGTGGCTCGGTACCATCGCGGGGATGCTTTCGAAGAGTTCGTTCCACGCGGCAACGGTGTAGCGGTTTCCGTTGTACTCGACGGCCTCGAAGACCCCGCTCTCCTCATCGCGAATGACCGTAAGCTCGGCATCTATCAGTGGGACGTGACCGTCTCCAATGAGACTGACTGCGTCTTGTGCCTCATGGATGGCACGCACTCCGATGAAGACCGCTTGCCCCGAGGAGTCGCGAATGAACGTCTCCGCCGCGGGGAAGGCGTCGCCCTCGACCTGCGCGTGGATATGAAGCTCGGTGGGTGAGCGCTCCGTGAGCTCAAACACCGCGTGCGCGTCTGCGTCCGGGGAAAGTGGGATCAGCGGCATATTGCCGCTGTAGTCGAGGCGCAGAGTCACCGTGTCGCCGACACGGCTCGCCCGGCTGACCATGCGGGGTCTACCGCGTCGGGAGCCGAGGAGAGGGTGACGCGAGGGGCTACTAAAGGCATCACTCTCAGAGATCTCGAGCTGGTCGTTCAGCACAACGCCGCCATGAATGCGGGCACTCCCACCGTCCGTTTGAAAGCCTCGACGGTCGCCTTCAAAGCCGCCGTCAAACGACTCTTCCGGATGAAAGGAGCGCAGGTAGATGCCGACCTCCCCGGGTTGGCTCGGGAGCGGAACGGATGCCGGCGGAGGCGCTCGGCGAGATCGACCGAGCGCTTGTCGACTGTGCGCGACGCGACGCCCTTGAACGTCGTCGAGGGCCTGCTCCAAGGCGGCCTGGCCAATGTCGTTGGCCGATGGGCGACGTTCTGCTGCAGACGGGGATGGCGCGGCGGCTCCCGCCGGAGCTTGAGGTTGAGGGCGCGAGGCTTGAATCGGTTCTGGCATGCGCGCCTCTCGAAACGACGCCTCTCTGGTTGCGGGGCTTCTTCGCAATCGGTCTCTTAAACGAAAAAGGGTCCCCGCGTTCGGAGACCCTCTTCCCATCGCCCGTGGGCCTGAGACCTAGAGCGTGTCGTCGCCCTTTTCCCAGTTGCATGGGCAGAGTTCGTCCGTCTGGAGACCGTCGAGGACACGAAGAACCTCTGGCACGTTTCGACCGACGCTGAGGTCGTTGACGCTGACCCAACGGATGATGTTGTCTGGGTCGGCGATGAACGTCGCGCGAAGGCAGACGCCGGCTTGCTTGTGAAGGATGCCGAGCGCCGTGGACAGCTCGTGCTTGGTGTCGGCGAGCATGGGGAAAGGGAGATCCTTCAGATCCGCGTGGTCGTTACGCCATGCAAGGTGAACAAAGTGCGTGTCCGTGCTTCCGCCGAGGAGGACAGCGTCGCGGTCGTTGAAGTCACCGTTGCGGCGACCGAACTCGGCGATCTCTGTTGGGCAGACGAAGGTGAAGTCCATGGGCCAGAAGAAGAGGACCTTCCACTTTCCTTCGTAGTCCTTCTCCGTGATGGTCTTGAACTCTTTGCCCTTCTCGCGAGACACAACGGCCTCCAGGGAAAACTCAGGAAGCGTGTCGCCAATGGTCAGCATGAAAAATACTCCTTTAGTGGTTGTTTCCGCGTCGCTAGAACGCGCGTTAGTGGGAGGGTTCTAGTGGCCACTGGGGAGCGATGTCAACCGGGAGAACGCACAGATCACGCGCGTCAGAGCAACACTCCAAGGAACACGCCCGTTGAGATGTAAATTCTGTACCGACACACCAGTCTGTGGCCAAAACGAACGGTGACCAAAACGAAAAAAAGCCCCGCGCAGCAAGCTGGCGGGACTCTTTGCCCTCCCTCCGAGAGGAGGGAGACGGCTCGAAGAAGCTAGAGGCTCTTCGAGTAGTATTCGATGACGAGGTTGCACTCGACGGGGAAGGGACACGAAGCGCCCGTAGGCATCTCAGCGATCTTCGTGGACTTGTTGCCCTCGTCGAAACGAAGCCACTCAGGGCGCGTAAGCGAAGGCTTCCCCATCGTCTCGACGACGATGGCGATTTCTTTGCTCTTGTCGCGGAGAGTGATCTCGTCGCCGACCTTGATGCGGTACGACGGGATGTCGACGCGCTTGCCGTTGATTCGAATGTGACGATGACGCACGAGCTGACGCGCGGCGGGAATCGTTGGTGCGTATCCGGCACGGAAGATAACGTTGTCGAGGCGACGCTCGAGAAGCTCAAGGAGCTTGTCTGGCGTTGGGGCCTTGTCACGCTTGGCCTCGACGAAGACGCGCCGGAACTGACGCTCGGTCAGACCGTAGTTGAATCGAAGCTTCTGCTTCTCCATCAACTGCTTCTTGTAGTCGGACTCCTTGCGTCGACGGGCGTTCTTGGGACCATGGTCGCCGGGCGGGTAAGCGCGGTCCCACATGGTCTTGCGTGAAAGGCCGGGAAGATCGATCCCGAGGGCTCGCATCTTCTTTACTCGCGGTCCTGTGTAACGCGACATCTCGTCAAACTCCTGAAAATCTTAAACGGGCCGGGCTACTCTGCTCGAGAAAGCACCGACTTCTCCACGGAAAGGCCCGTAGGGACCGGCGGTATGACCTACGATCCCACGAGCGGTCAAGCGTCGGTGAGCGCATTCTCGGCGAAAACACAGAATGGGCCCAGATTCGGCTTCTTTTCCATCGATTCTTGCTGGCGTTTCGATCGGATGTAGCCTCCGAGGGCAAAATGACGCTCAAAAGCGACACGCTGTCGAAGACGTTGTTCCAACCGTGCCTGAGACTTCGCGGCGCATGAAGCAGCCGCGCGGAGATGTCCTCGCGCTGGCACCAGGGCAGCCTTTCCTTGGGGAAAATCGGCCCAGGTTTGGGGTGAAGCCCTGCCCCGGAGGCGTCGAAAGGAACCTAGTCCCGAACGAAGGCATCCGTGGCGAGACAGCTCCACGTCACGCCATCCACGTGAGAGGGGGGACAGAGTTCGCCGGGGCGTGAGGTGCGATCCGGTGCCGCGGGGGCATCTTCAAGCTCACGAGCGCTCCCGTCGCTGGCGATGACAACCCAGCCGTCCTGCGTCGACAGGGCGAGACCGGCGTCGACCAAAAACGCATCCGGCGTCTCCGACGGCATGTACTCGAGCCGCCCGATGAGGTCGCCGTCGACGCTGATGACGCTGACGATCATCGGATCGCGATCCGCGATCTCCCAAACCACTTCGCGTGCGTGCAGGGGCGGGACCGGTGGCGCGATGGGGTTGCCCTGGCGCGCGGAGTCGATGGACCAGGCGTGCTGGCCCGTCGTCGCGTCAAAGGCGTGCATTGCGGGGTTGCCGCGGGCTTCGGTGACGCGAACAAACACGCGGCCTTCGCTGACGGCGAGGACCTCTGGTTCTTGCAGTCCGAAGAGCGCGCCAGACCAGCGAACGTCGCCGTCGCGGTTCAAGGAGAGAAGGTGTATGTAGCCGCGCTCTTCGTACCCACGCCGGAGCACCGCCGCGTTCTCCGCGTCGATGCCCGCGATGGCGATGATCGGGCCTTTTGGGTCTTTGCCCAGGTGCCACAACGTGACGGCGGTGGTGACCCCGATGGCGAGGATGCTGGCGAGGCCGATGGCCACCTTGCGTCCGTTGTATCGGTTTGCGGTAGGGCTGGTTCTCACCTCGGCACTCATGCCGGGGCTATAGGTCCGCGCACGGCGCGTTGTCGAGGCGCGCGCATCGCAGAACCCAACGCGGGGATGCAGGCTGTTTTGCGCAAAATCAGCCAAACACGTCTTTTTTGCGTACAATAGAAGACTGATCAGGCGCACATTTTGCGATTTCTTGTGTCTACGCGCTTAGACAATCGTCAGTCGGGGCGCTGCGTCCCGACATACCCCAGGGCACGTAGCTGTTCGTCTGTTTCAGCGTCGATCTCCGTTCGCTCGGCTTGGTGCCGTGGACGGGTTCGGCCGGCGAGGCGGAGGCCGAGCATCGCCCGCAGATAGCGAACCAAGAGCGGCCTGTCCTCGGCGATGTCCTCCTGCTCGCCGGGGTCCGCTTCGAGGTCGAAGACCATGAGGCGGCGGTGTGTGCGCTGAATAAGCTTGTAGTGGCCAACGACGACGCTTCGCCATCCTTCCATGAACCCGGAGACCACCGGCGTGGGAGCGTCGCCGCTGCGGCCTTCAATGAGGGGCAGCAGCGAGCGGCCTGGAAGGTCTGCAGGGATCTCATGGCCGAGCGCCTCCAGGACCGTCGGCACGACGTCGACGAGGCCCACCGGTTCGTCCACATCGACGCGAGCGTCGGTGCGCCCGGGGACGCGGATCATCATCGGAACGTGAAGGAGCTCTTCGAAGAGGCTGTGGCCGTGCCCACAGGACTCGTGGTCGAAGAACTCTTCGCCGTGGTCCGCGGTGAAGACGACCATCGTGTTGTCGTCGAGGCCGCGCCGCTCGAGCCCCTCAAGGATCGAGTTGAAGTGAACGTCGTGATACGTGATCTCGCCGTCGTAGAGCGCTTCAAGTCGAACGCGATCCCGCGCAGTGGTGCGAAGGCGGCCGCTCTTGATCTTCTCGAGGAGCGCCCGGTCACGACCGAAGTCGATGGGCCCTTCGTAGGGGTCGGGATCGTAGAGGGCGAGCGTCGATGGCGGCGGCATATACGGCACGTGGGGATCGATGGTGTGCACGTAGAGAAAGAAGGGCTTCTCTTCGTCCCGCGCGTCGAGCCACTCGAGAACATCGGCGGCGACGAAGCGCGCCTGGGTGCGCCGGCCTTCGCGAATGTAGTTTCGAAAGCTGCCCCACCCTTGTTCGAAGCCGAACTTGTCGGACACATAACCGTTGCAGATGAAGGCGCCGGTTTGAAAGCCGGCGTCGCCGAGGCGCTCCGAGAGCATATTCGCCGAGTCAGGGAGCACCGCTTCGCCGCTCGTTGCGGTGTGCTGCCAGGGCAACAGGCCCGTGAGGAGCGTGGCGACGCTGGGCTTGGTCCAGTTCTCTTGGGTGTGACCCTGCTGGAAGACGGCGGTGCGTCGCGCCCACGCGTCGAGACCCGGCGTCTGGACACGAGACTCGGGATTGAACGGATGGAGCTTGTCGGCGCGAACGGTGTCGACGAGGAAGACGATGACGTTGGTGGGCGCCGGCGCCTCTCGTTCAGGGGCGACGGCGGCGCCGCTGGGCGTTTCGATGCGGAGCTGGCGAAGCGTGAGGTCTTCCTCGGCGTGCAAGCGCAGTTCGCCGAACCCCTCAGGGACGGCAAAGCGTGCTGTGCCGCCTTCGCTGACTCCGATCTGTCGGGTCTCCTCCGCGCTCTGCCAAGTCACGCGCACCCTTCCCTCGCTCTCAAGGGCGAGCTTCGCCGCAGGCCAAGAATCGAAGGCCCACGCCATCGAGAGACCTTCCGGTAGCGTGACCTCTTCACCGGCGCGCGCCATGCGCGGAAACAGGTCGGCGTCGTCGAGGACCGCGTCCGGCGCGTCGAGGCGCATCCACTCGAGGGCGATGCCTGCTCGGACACCTTCATCGCGGCCGAGCTCGCTCACGCGCACCTGAAAAGTGTTCTCGCCAACACGAAGGAGGTCCGCTGGAAGCGGCGCCTCGACGACGGCGAAGCTGCCGTCTCGCGGA
>JBLHKB010000337.1:0-7797 GCA_047619315.1 Polyangiales bacterium | reverse complement strand
ACGAAAGACACGCCCGGGGAGGACGGTAGCCCGCCCCGGGCGTTTATTTCGTTTTGAGCAGAGCCCATAACGTGGCTCTTCAACGTGATATCGGGTAGATCCGCCTCCATGCATCGCCCCCTGTTGAGCGCGGCTTGTTTGTTCGCATTGGCGTTCGCCTCTAGCTGCGGTGGTTTCCCAGAACGCGTCACGGTCGAAGTTGAAGCGCCCCTCGATCTTTTGTCGGTCGTTCCTCCCAACCCATCACTGCTCGTTCACATACGCCCCGACGAGCTGATGGCGTCGCCCGTTCTTGGCCCCATCGTCCGAGAGTTCATCGGTGCTGAAGACCTGGAGCGTATCGAGCTTCGTTTTGGGCTTCGGCCAAGGGAAGTCGCGGAGCTTGTCTTTGCTGAATACGAAGATGAGTTTGTTGTGATCGCGCGGGCCACCAGGGCGGTGCGCCCCATCGCCGAAGCGATCACGTCGCGGATGAACACCATCCAACTCGAAAGCGACGAGCCAGTATTTCGGCGAGGTGGCTTCGTCGGCACTCAGCGCCGTGAGCTCGCTGTCATCCGAGAGAACGTGATCGCGTACGGCACCATGGCTCCTCCCATGGCTGGTCTGGTCGCGAGAGTGCGCCGCGACCTGCCAAGCGTTCGAAGTTCCGAAACCGAGTGGCTCGACTCTTCAGCCCCGCTTTCTTTCTACAGAATGGAGCCCTTGGACTTTCCCATCGACTCCCCCGTCGGAATGGTCTTCGCTCAGCAACGCCGAGCCCGCGTGACCTTCGTCGAATCGAACGATTCCGTCGGATTGCAGGTCGCCTTTGATGGAGAGTTTCCGCCACACGCCGACAGCAACCTGCGCGCACTGGTCGCCGCCGTCGCTCAAAGTGATCTGGGACGTCTGATCGGTTTAGACCAAGCCTTCCCAACCCTCGTCGTCTCCCAAACCCAAGGTAGACTCACCCTCGAAGCCGATTGGCCGGCGGAGCCGCTTCGCACGGGTTTGCGTCGTGCCCTGGCACCAAACATGGAGGTTTTGCTCGGAGAGACCCCCTAAAAGCCTTAGAAAACGCCGAGACCACCAGAGAAACGAGGCAGATGTGGAAAAGACGCGCTTTCGGGTCGCGTCAACGTCCGTTCTGCGCCACATAAACGGCGCGCCAAAACCGGCGCAACGGCTAGCTTTCGAGGATTTTCCGCATGAAGTTCAACATCGGCGACATGGCAGTACACCCCGCGCGAGGCGTGGGCGAAGTCATTCGCATTGAAGAGAAGAACATCGGCGGCAACAAAGCGGAGTTCTACATTCTGCAAATCGTTGGCACCTCGATGACAATGATGGTCCCTGTAGATGGCGTGGAGCGTGCTGGAATGCGCAACGTCATCGGCAAGCGCGAGGCCGGCAAGGTCATGAGCGAGCTCAAGAAGGACGAGGTCGCCGTGACCTCTCAGCCTTGGAACCGTCGCCTCCGTGAATACACTGAGAAGCTCCAGAGCGGCTCGCCCATTGAAGTGGCGCGCGTGCTTCGTGACATCTCGCGTCTTCGCGACGAAAAAGAGCTCAGCTTTGGCGAGCGTGGTCTCCTTGAAAAAGCTCGTGACCTCCTGGTCAACGAGCTGGCTCTCGCCAAAGACAAGCCCCGCGAGAAAGTCCTCGAAGACTTCGCGAAGGCTCTCGGCGCTCCGGTCTAGTACGAAGCTCGTCTGAGTTTGCTCAGCGTCGACGACGCTGAGCATTTTTTTTCAATCGGCTCACGCAATCGCGCGTGGGGAACGTCGAGTAGCGCCCTGTCACCCACAGGAAGCGCTCATGACCCACCCACTGCCCTTACGTAGTCCCCGCACTCTTGACCCTGACCTCGTCGCCGATCTCCAGCGCGACTTAGGCAGCGAGACGCTCTTCTTCATCTGCGCCATCGAAGCCGCCCTCGGCGTGCAGTTCGATCACGCGGAGTTCGACGATGTGTCGGCCGACCCCGAAGGCGAAAACGAGCAACTCGAAGTTGAGCTCCTCGAAGAGGCCGCGTGAGACCCCCCTCGCCACCCGCGGAGAGCATCATGACCGACCAAGAACACACCAACTCCCTCCGAGCGCGTCTCGACGAAGCCAAAGCCGAGCTCAAAGAACAAGACCAAGTACTGGAAGACCTCGAGGCGCTGATGGGTCGAGAGGCTCATGGCCGTGTTGTACCGGGACAGATGCGCGCGGCTGAGGCCGCGTTCGACAAGGCCCTCGGCGAGGCACCAGAGCTCGCGCCGATTCGTCCCGCCCTTCCACGTGAAGAGCTGCGCATCCCTTCCTTCGCGCTTTTCGCTTGAGCGCACGCAACTGGCGCGGCGACGCGCCGAGACACCGCCACTTCATTCACACACCTTTCGCCAACCCTCATCAATACGAGAAAATCTATGCCCAATGTCTCCTCGGTATCCAACCAGCCCAACACCTTCAGTGCCGGCATCACCGCACTCACTCCTTCTGCAATCATGCACCTTCTCCGTCGACGCATGAGCGACATGGACGGACAGATCGACTCCATCATCGGAGAGATTGAGTTCAACACCGGGCTGTCTGAGACAATCCAGGAACAGGTTCGAGGGCTGACAGCTATCAAGGCGGCCATGGCCAATCAGCAGCCAGACGGCGACGTCGCGGTCAAGCTCGGTGCGGTCCGAGTCGAGTGGGAAGGCGCGGAGATGGGGGCTGACGAACTCATCAATCTCCTCGGGATTTCCGGAAGCGTCGGAGCGCTGCGCTCAGACGAGAACAAGTCCATCGAGAATCTTGAGGGGCGAGCCGCGGGGGGCTCGGAACGGCAGTTTGCGAGACAAGCCTTGGAGCTCGGTCAAGACGCTACGTTCTCGACCGACACCGTGACGGGTAGTAGTTTTCAAAGTTCGATCGATCGTTTGCAGTCCGAAGGACGCAGCATGAACTCGGGCAACGAAGTGCTCATGGTGCGGATGCAGTCCGCCATGCAGCAGCGCTCGCAGTCCGTGACGATGGCGACGCAGATGCTGAAGAGCATCAACGACTCGTCCAACTCCATCGCCCAGAACATCGGTCGCTGAGATGGATAGCACGCAAGCAGCGGCCTCTTGGAAGGCTGGGACCCTCCGACAAGACGAACTCAAAGCGATGGCCGAGCCGCTGCTTCAGCTGGCGCGTCAGAACCTGAAAGCGCGACGCCTGGAAGCCGCGTCGGACTATCTCGAGCTGCACTCGCTTGCGGACCCAACCTCCGCCGCCGCGATGAAAACTCGCGCGGCCCTTGCGAGAGCTCGGGGTCAGGTCGCCAAAGCCAACGCTTACGAAAAGATGGCGTCATGGGTGTAGAAGCGACAGCCAGAGCATCGGCTCCTCCGCGTACGCGACCTCCGTCCGACACTATGTCGCGGGAGCCAGTCGCACAGAGCACTCAGATGCTCGCACCACCGGGGCAGAACACGATGGGTCAGACCGCACCCATGAGTCGACAAGATTCGCATCAGATCACAACCATCGCTGTTCTCTTGGCGGGCATCACGGATCCCATGGCGATCCTCGCAGGTCTTCAAGGCGCGGTCCGAGACAGCGGGGCCGAAGCCAGCGCTACCGACGCACAGGCGAACGGAGTTCGCCAGGAAGGGGCGGACGCAGCCCGGGCTCACAGCATGGAACAAGCCGTCGCCGCCGCTGAGAAGGCCATGTCGGGCATGCCCAAGTGGTTGCAGAAGACCATCGGCGCTGTCCTTGCCGTCGTCGGCGCAGTCGCGTCGGTGGTAACAGGCGGCGCGTCCATCGCGCTTACGGTGATCGGCGCGATTCTCCTGACGGCGGGCAGCGTCTGTGAGTTCCTGGCGGACAAGGGGATCGGCGGCGAAGCGATGCAGTACGTTGCGATGGGTCTGAAGCTTGTCGGCTCCATCGTCATGTCTTGCGGCGCAAGCGCCGGGGCGGCGGCCGGAGACGTCGCGCTGAAGGTCGCGGCTGTCGCGGCGGATGTCGTCAAATACGCGTCGGCCGCTACGTCGTGCGTGAACGGCGCCATCAACATACAGAGCAGCGTTCGCAACTTTCAGGCGACCAACTTTCGCCTCGATGCCGAGGGGCACGCCCTGAACAGCGAAGAAGTCAGCGCAGAGATGGAGCAAGCCACCGAACATCTTGTCGCCACCATCGAAACCCACTCGCGCGCCATGCGCCGGATTCACTCTCTCGTTGAGCTCACGGGGCAAACCCGAGCCGCGGTCCACTTCGCCTAAATCCAACCTCACACCCAATGGAAAAGATCATGGAACCCATTTCAAACAGTCGCAGCGTCGGAGTGGCGCCTACGGAAGCCAGCACCAGCGAACGAATCGACCAGATTCGAATGGGCGCCGGCAGCTCACCCGAAGAGATGCTCGCGCTCGCGTCCCTCGACGTGGAGGAAGCCGCAGGCCGGTCACGGCAGACGCGTCGTCTTGACCGCGAAGCGAGCGGTACGCTTCAACGTGGTGCCATCGCGAAGAGACGAAAAGCGGCCAGGCTACAGATGGCTGGTCAGATCGTCGGAGCTGCGGCATCCGTCGTGACATCCGCCGCTGCCATTCCGGAAGCCAAAACCACCGAGGTGCTGATTGGGGGACTGGGGGCTTTGGGGGAGGCTGTAGGCGCTGGCCTCGGCGGTCGAGCGAGTCAGGTCACGGAAGACGCGAACTTGCTCGACGTGCACGCCGACGAAGCGAAGCAGCGTTCGAGTGATTCCGGCGAGCACGCCGACGCCTTGGACCAGCACCAGAGCAAGCTGATGCAGGCCACGGAGAGCATCTCACGCCTTCGACATGACGCGATGATGGCGTCCATCCGCGGCTAACTCACTTTCGTGGCGGCTCTAGGGGTAGTGCCGCCACGTCTCTCCGAGAGGGGGCAATCGGAACACGCGTCGGGGGCGACGTGGGTTCCCTTCGATGACCCAGCGTTCGGCGATGAGCCGGACGTTGGGACATCGTCGTTAAGGGGGACTATGCTCCGCGGCGTGAATGCACTCGATGATTTGAAGTACGACGCTCAGGGGCTCGTGACGGTGGTGGCGCAAGATGCGGCGAGCGGGACGATACGCATGGTGGCGCACGCCACGCGTGAGGCCGTCGAGGCGACGCTAGCAACTCACAAGGCGACGTTCTTCTCACGCTCACGCCAAGCGCTTTGGGTGAAGGGGGAGTCGAGCGGGAACACGATGCATGTGCGCGAGGTGTGGGCGGACTGTGACGCGGATGCGCTGGTGTACTTGGTCGACCCGGCGGGGCCCTCTTGCCACACCGGCGAAGAGACGTGCTTCTTTCGACGTCTGCCCAAAGGCGCGGCGGGGAGGGCGGAGAGCGCGTTACCGATGCTCGAAGGCGAGCTACGCGCTCGCAAAGACAGTGGAGGCGAACGCAGCTACACGCGTAAGCTGCTTGCCGGTGGCGCGGAGCTTATTGGCGCCAAAGTCCGCGAAGAAGCCGACGAATTTGCATCTGCCGTGCATGATGAGAGCGATGAGCGCGTCGTGAGCGAAGCCGCCGACGTGATGTACCACTTGATGGTGGGACTGCTCTCGCGGGACTTGTCGTTTCGGGAGGTCGAGCGCGAGCTGCTCTCGCGTTTCGGCACGTCGGGCATCGACGAAAAAGAGAGCCGAACCAAGTAGGCTCTGAACCACCGCTAGTTGCCTGGGCGCCGGTTCATCGACGATAGGTGCGGCGCGGTGTGCGAGGGCGGCGGCGCTACGATGCGCGCAACGGGGTGCGTCGTCCCTTCCGCGAGCGGTGTTATTTCGAGAACGGGGAGGTCTTCGGGGATCGTCGCGTGGAAGTGGAAGTCGTGCAGGTGGTTGTGTGTGCGCATGGGTGCGCCAAAGGGGTTTTCAGGAAAGCTCTGCTCTCCGTACCACGCGAGGAAGCGCTCGATGACGACCTCGTCGTTGTAGTAGATGCGGATCTTTCCCCCGGCGCAGGTGGCGAGAATGCGAGCGAGGGTCTCGACGCGCTCTCGAAGCGCTTCGACTTCCTCGTCGCTCTTACCCTCGTAGTTGCTGGGGTAGGCGCCTGCGCCGGCGTTCTCGACCATGAGGGCGCCAAGGAGGTAGATGTCGAAGTCGACGCCATTGTCGTGAGTTCGGTGGCGCGGGCCTGGCGCATCAAGGTCACCGACGGCGACGACCTGTTCGGGGAAGGCGCGTTCATAGTCGTCGAGGCTTGCGAGCAGGTAGGAGACGAGCGCGGGACGGCCCCACCAATGCTCCATGATGGTGTTTCGCCAGCGACGATAGCGGCCCTCGGAGAGAGTGGCGTGGGGCATCTGCCATTTACACTGTGGGTAAGAGCGGCCGCGTTCGCATTCGGCGGGGCGAGGGATTGGAATCGGTGGCACGACACAGCGGTAAGGGGAGGGCGCTGGTTCTGCTTCCTCATTTGAAGCGGTGGGGGCCTCCTCGCCGGTCCCCAACGCCTCGTTCTGCAGTGGTTCGCTCTCCGAAGACTCTCTCTCTGCCGCCTCTGTTCGGCCCGGAGGCTGATCCTCTTGGGGTTCGCCGGAGAGGTCGCGCTCGCAGCCAATTGCGAGTGGGAGCAGGGCCAAAAGGGTGAGGTACTTCACGGACCGAGCTTAGGAGATTTCTTCGCTTGTGCATCCACTTGCTGACGGGCGGGCTGCACAGTAGCGTCGCGGCCATGACGACGAATCTTCTCGCACTTGATGGCTGGGCAATTATTCTTGGAGCTTCTAGCGGTTTCGGACAGCAGATCGCGCTGACTCTGGCGGACCAGGGCATGAACATCGCAGGTGTTCATCTCGATCGCCGTGCAGGCCTCAAACACGTCGAATCGTTGAAGGAGCAGATCGAAGCGAAGGGACGCAAGGCGGTCTTCTTCAACATCAACGCTGCGGACGAGAAGAAGCGTCAGGCGACGCTGGATGCGCTTAGCGAGCAAACGGGCAAGCAAGGCGTGCGAATTCTGGTTCACTCTCTCGCGTTTGGGACGCTTCGCCCATATTGGAGCGAGGACGACACGCCGCTCATCACGAAGGCCAACATGGACATGACCCTCGACGTCATGGCGCACAGCCTCCTCTACTGGACACAGGATGTGCTTCGGCGTGAGATGATGGGCGAAGGTGGACGAATCTTCGCGATGACGTCGGCGGGAAGCACATCTGTTTGGCAGGGCTATGGGGCGGTGAGTGCTGCGAAGTGCGCGCTTGAGTCACACTGTCGGCAGCTCGCGGTGGAGTTGGCGCCACAGGGTATTACCGCGAACGCGATCTGCGCGGGCGTGACGGACACTCCGGCGCTTCGAAAGATCCCCGGCAGTGAGACGATGATCGAATCGGCGAAGGCCCGTAATCCCTACGGTCGCCTGACAACGCCTTCGGACGTGGCTGATGCGCTTGTGGCCTTGTCGACACCCGCGACGCGCTGGATCACCGGCAACACGATCTATGTCGACGGTGGCGAGATCGTCGGCGGCTGAGTCGAAGCGAGCCTGAGCTCGCTGAAGCCGCATCGCTAAGGCGTTTGCCAGCGCCCGTCGCGTAGTTCGAAGCGCAGCGGGCCAGCGAGCACTGCATCTGAGATGGGATGCAGTGGGTCGCCTGGTAGCGCCAACGTTGGAAAAGCTTCCTTCGAAAATACCGGCTGAATACGAGCGGGTGTCGAAGGGCACAGACGAAGTGCTTCTTCTATGGAGTCGCATTCGGCAAGCAAGAGCAGCGTGTGAAGCGTGGGCGGCGGAAGAATGATCTGCCCCGCGTGCGCTGCGTCGATAGCGAGCGCCGGGTTCATCCAATCGCCAGTGGTGACTTCAC
>JBLHKB010000336.1:0-7827 GCA_047619315.1 Polyangiales bacterium | reverse complement strand
TCAGGGCGGTCAAAGAGTCGATCTTGGCCCTCGATGACGAGCGATATCGGCTGTTGGCGGCCGTCGACGGCGGCTTCGATGATGGCTCTGGCTTTCTCACGGAGGCTTTGAACCGCGCCTTCTGCGGCACCGAGCTCACGTGCCAGCTCATTTCGAACCGCCACGAGGCTCAGTGGGCTCTCTCTGAGGAGCTCATCCAAGAGGTTGTGAATACGCTCAACGCCGTCCGGTTCAAAGCCATCCGGAATCGCCACGACACGGTTCTGAACCGCGCCGCCCTTCGTGACCAAGATGGCCAGCAGTTGGCCTTCTCGGAGCGGCATGAACCGAAGCTGGGCGAGGCGCTCTTCCTCAGGTTTTGGCCCATTAACCACCGCCGCGGCGCCGGTCAGGGCGCTCAGCAGCTCGCCGGCCTCACTCAGCACGTCGCCGGGCTCTAGGTTGTCGAGGCGCTGCATGACGACGGCGCGGTCGCTGGCGGAGACCTCACGCATCTGTACGAGGGCATCGACAAATACGCGAAACCCGCGAGTCGTCGGAACGCGGCCAGAAGAGGTATGAGGCTGATGCAGGAAGCCAGCTTCCTCGAGGTCAGCGAGCTCGTTCCGAATCGTCGCGGGTGAAAGATCGATGCCATCACGCTTCGCGAGCGTCCGTGAGCCAACGGGCTCACCGTTCTGAATATACTCGGTGATCGCAACATAGAGGATGCGACGACCTCGGTGGCTCAGCTCACTCAAGCGCGGAAAATAGCACGGCCGGCCAGGGGAGGGTATCCGCCAAAAACTGGCGGAGAACGGGTACTTTTGCGACGGTGCCCGCATGCAAGGTTCTTCAGCCTGGGTGCTCCCGTTTGCACTCCTCGTCATGGCGGTTGTCGTCGTGCCGCTGCAAATTCTCGATGAGCAGGGCTTGCCGCGCTACCGGCAGCTACGAGCCGAGCTTGAACAGGTTAAAGAGCGAAACATCGAGCTGGATCGGCGAGCCGGTTCGCTGATGCGCCAGGTGGAGCGTCTTCGAAACGACCCCAGCGCTATTGAATCCGTGGCTCGCGACGAACTTGGAATGGTGCGGGACGGGGAGCTCGTGTTTCAGTTTCCCCGCGAATCTGCACAACGCTAGGCCGCGCCGAGGTAGAGCCGGAGGTGCTCCGCGGCTTGCAAACGATCGAAGGGATGAGGAGCCAGGTCGGCTCGCCGGTTGATGCGTGTGAAGAGTTCACCGAGGTACGTCATGAATTGGCGACACTCTTCAATGACCTCGTCCATACGTTCTGGATCCAGAAGGTCGACTTCGCGTAGATGCCCGACGCTGTCGAGAAATCGGTCGAAGGCTGGGTAGTCGCTCCGTCTTGCCAGCTGATAACCGATGGCGCGAAAGTGCTCGAGGAACTCACGCACGTAAGAGAAGTTCGCGTAGCTATTCCAGTGATCGGTGACGACCGCCGCACCGTCCGCCTTGGCGAGGAATGCGCGGAGCACTTGGCGAAAACCCCAGACATCGCGACGAAGGCGAAGACTCGACTCGAGGGCGAGCTTCTCGGTGGAACCGAGCTCACCGAGCTCAACGTCGTCGTCCAGCTCGTTCGCCACGCTGACGATGCCGTGATGAAGAATGGCGCGGAGCGAAGCGCTCGCGACGACAAGCCGCGGACCCAGAGACCCGTCGCGGGGCGCGTCCTCGGGCGACGGAAGCTCTCGGCTGAGAACGAGTGCACCCTCGAGCCGAATACTCTGGCCAACGGACTCAAGAGTCCCACGGAGCGAATCGAGGGTCTTCATTTCGCGGTTAAGGGTGTCTCGTTCGCTATGGATTCCTACGGCGGATACCGAGTAGATGCGTTTCTCAAAGCTCTTCGCCAGAGCACCGCTGGTCCGCTCTTCAAGTTGGTAGCAGAGCGCGCGGGCGTCGCTTCGGAACACAGCGAGGATCAAGAAGGCGAGGCGCTCTGTGCGTGGGTCCTTGGCGTAGGTGTCCACTACGCTGAGGTATCGAAGCAAACGAAAGAGCGCCAAGAAGGTCAGCGCGAGGACGCGATGAGCGTGGGGCGTCGCGCCGTGCAGCGCGCTCAGGATCGGCGCGCTGCGAATTCGGTCGAACTCAGGCCGAAACTCAAGCGTGACCAGCGGATTGAAGTAGTCACTGCGCGCGATCTCTCGCGTGATGGTGTTCGTCAGCGAATTGTGGACGCGATGAGGTATGCGCCCAAGGTCGCGAAGACCTGAGGCGAGGTCGCCAAAAGCAGCGAACGCGTTTCGGAGCACGAAGAGCGACTCTTCGGGTGTAAACTGCGAGAGCTGGTGCTGCAGCAGTTCGTGACGTGATCCGTCTTCGGGCATCACCGTTTCGAGATAGCGGCTGAATACGAAGGCGCGGTCTCGTTCGCCGAGCAGGTCTCGAATGCAGTGACTGGTTTGCTCCACACCCGCGCTGATCACGCGCATCTCGTGTCGATAGTCATGGGCAGCGATGGCGATGGAACCAGGGACACCTGTGTGGTTTCTCGGGTTCGTAAAGCACGCGAAGCTCTTGAGAAGCATCTCTAGCTCGAAGAGACGTGACTCTTTTTGATCGAGCTGAAGCTCGGCGTACCAGCGGTCGCGCGCCTTGGCCTGATCACGACGCATTCCGCGTGTGTCACTCAAGAGATCGGCGTAGATGTCGCGCTTCATTCGAGGCCGAGCGTATCAGGGCGGCATCGAAAACGACCCCTAAAAGGGCATTTTCTCTACTGCGTTTCGCAGTCGACGATGGCCTCAAACACCGAAGCAGGTGAGCCCGTTCGTGTGACCACGCTGTCTTCTTCGCCGGCGGCGACGGTGATGCTGTGGGTCTCTGGGGTCACGTTCGTGGAAACGCGGCACCGCACGGTCTCTTCGCAGGTGTTGCGGACGGTCACGATGTGGTGATGGCCGAAGCCACGGTATGGGGCGGACTTGTGAACCTCGACGCAGCGCGGTCCCGCCACTTCGTCTGCCGTGGCACCGAAAGGAGCTATAAGAAGAATTCCTGCGATGAGCATGAGCGTCCGAGCCATATCTCACCATGCGCATTCGGCTGGGCGACCGCAACTTCTGGGCCCGCGTATTTCGTCCGGCTAGCGAGGCTTTTGTGTGTACTCGCCGCCGTCAAAGCGCAGCGTGGTGGGCTTCTTGGCGACGACGGTGTGGATCTCGACTGGCCGTTTCCACACGCGGGATACTGAATTCATCACCTCTTGGGCCCAGTCGAGGCGCAGGTCGATGCCGTGGTGGTCGTGGCCCAAGAGCAGCTCACCGCGGTTGCCGTGGTTTGCGTCGAGGACTCGAATTACGGGGTTGCCGGCGTTGGTGAGCTGGGAGACGAGGCGCTTTTTGACCTGCTCAAACTGGCGCGTTTCGATCTCATAGCGGCCGTTTCGGTCATTGAACCCAAAGGCGTACATCTTCTGCTGCGCGACGAAGTCCGGCGTGAGGTACTCAGCGACGAAGGTGACGTCTGTGTAGAGCTTTCGCACTTCGAAGATCTTTTCACGTCCAAGGCCGGTTCGCCGGTCCCAGTGCCTTCGTGCGTCGTAGTCGTCGCACTCGTCCCATTCTTTGCCGAACTGTCCGCGGTTCCATCGTTCCTCCACGTTTCGGTAGAGCTCGACGCCGAGCTTGTAGGGGTTGAGCTTTCCGCCGGAGGTGGCCATGACGCCTGCGTTGCGCTCGGCGTAGTCGACGATCTCCGAGGCGTCGCAGATCTTCTCGGTCATCAAACGAGAGTGCCAGTAGCTGGCCCAGCCTTCGTTCATGATCTTCGTCTGCATCTGCGGCAGGAAGTAGTACGCCTCGCGCCGAATCACCGTGAGGACGTCGCGTTCCCAGCGATCGAGGGGCGCATGACGAATCAAAAAGCCGAGTACGTCGCGGTCCGGCGAGTTGGGGAAGGTCTTCTCGGCGGCCTTCTCTCGCTCCATGCGAGCGCGCTCTGCTTGGACGAATTCGTCGGGGTTGATGAACGACTCCATGTAGTCGCGCTCCACCCGCAGGAGGTGCAGCTCTTCATCTTTGGCTTTGCTTGGCTCATCGGTGGACGAGTGAACGATATTCGCTGGAGTTGGTTCGAACGGCTTCTGCGGATCGATGAGGTTTTCAAGGCTGAGACATGCATCCAAGAACGATTCGACGGGCTCGACGCCAACACGCCCGCTCCACTTCCGAACGATGGACCCATGGTTGGCCATGGTGTCGACCCACTTACGGACGGCGCCGCCGGTGCGTCGATCGGTGCCTTGGTCCGTGGCAGAGAACGCGAAGTTGTTCTTGAAGAAGTCGACGTGCCCGTACACGTGGGCCATCACCAGCTTCTGATCGACGAGGCTGTTGCCTTCGAGGAGGTACGCGATGGATGGATTGTTGTTGATGACCATCTCGTAGATCTTCGAGAGGCCATATTCCGCGCTCTTGCTGAGCTGCTCGTACTCCATGCCAAAGCGCCAGTGCGGGTAGCGCGTTGGAAAACCGCCATAGGCGGCCATCTCGTTCATTTGGTCGTAGGCCAGCATCTCGAACATCGTCGGGTAGAAATCGAGGCCCGCGTCCCGCGCGAACCCTTCAACCCGCTTCTGCTCTTCGAGGAGGTACGTGGGGAGCTTGCGTTGAAACTTGAAGGCACTCATCTATTTGCCCCTCATTTACCCTTGGACAGGAAGTCGCCGATGGAACCGAGGATCGCATCGCGGTCGGCGATCTCGCTGGTGATGACGCGCTCATCGTCGCCGAAGTGCTCCTTCAGGTCCTTGATGAACTGACCGCTTCCATACGGGCTATCGACCTGGCCATAGCAAAAGACGTTCGACGCCGGCAGAAGCTTGTTCTTGAGCAGGTCGACGCAAAGAAGTGTGTCGTCGACGGACCAGTTGTCTCCGTCGGAAAAGTGGAACGGATAGATGTTCCATTCGCTGGGCGGATAGTCCGCGTCGATGATGTCTGCGCAGGCCTTGTAGGCGCTTGAGATCATCGTTCCGCCGCTCTCTCGCGTGCGGAAGAAGGTGTCGCGGTCGACCTCGCGGGCGACGGCATCGTGGATCACGAAGCGCGTCTCGATGCCCTTGTATTGCTTCTTCAGCCATGTATCCAGCCAGAAAGATTCGATGCGGACGATCTCTTTTTGCTCGTCGCCCATGGAGCCTGAAACATCCATCATGTAGATGATGGCGGCGTTTGCGACGGGCTCTTTGTCCGTCTTCCAGGACCGAAAGCGCATGTCGTCTTTCGTCGGGATGATAATGGGGTTTTTCTTGTCGTAGCTGCCGAGGGCGATCTGCCGCTTGAGGGCTGTCTTGAAGGTCCGCTTGAAGTGACGCAGTGAGTTGGGGCCGACGCTTCGGATGCCGACGTAGCGATCTTTTTTGTCGACGACGTTCGCTTTGCCCTTGGGTTCGATGGCTGGAAGCTCGAGCTCCTCGCCCAGGATATCGGCGAGCTCGTCGAGGGTGATCTCGACCTCGAGGATGTGCTCACCAGCTCCTTCGCCGGCTTCTTTGCCCTCGCCGGGCTTTCCTTTGCCCTGGCCGACGCCATCGCCTTCCTCGCCATCTCCTTGGCTGACGCCACCCTGCTGCTCATCGGCGAAGCGAAAGCGCGGGATGTCGATCTGCGGGATCGGGATGGAGACCGTGTCCTTGCCTTGGCGACCGATGAGCTCGCCTTGGGAGACGTACTTCTTTAGGTTCTTCCGGATCTTACCGCGAACGATGTTACGAAAGCGGGTGTGGTCCTGTCCGATCTTCAGTGACACGCTCCAAGTGTAACAGAGCGTCGCACCGATAGCGCCTTCCACCGCGCTTTAGGCTTCAGCAGCACGACGAGGCAAGGGAGATATCCAGAAGCCTTCGGATCGCTTAACGTCCAACCCGAGATTTAGGCGCCTCGCGAAGAAATACTGGATGGCGGACGCGTCGTCTGCTTTGACCCAGCCGACTCAGAGAACGACAAGCGCGCGCTACTTCATGGAACTTCGGAATGATGATGCCGCCCGCCAGAGCCGTAGGCGCTTCTTCAGAGCGTCGCGTCGATCGCGCCTGCTGCGCTTTCGGGATCTACGGCGGAGGGCTGCACTTGCTCCTCTCGGAAAACACACACGCCGGAAGGACGAAAACGGGCAAAACGTGGCGCTGGGACGCGCTCAAAGCCAACTCGGGTGAAGCCGTCGCCTTCGTAGAGTCGTACGAAGCGCTCGTCGATGGCGTTAAAGGTGAGCTGGGTTCGAGCCCCGGTTCGCATGTCGAAGCGAACGACCTCCATATCGCCTTCGAAGGGGTCACCGTCGCCGCTCACGCGTTCGGTGCCGTATACGACATGTTCGGAGACCACTGGAAACGAGGGGCATGACGCGAGCCGGACCCAAGACTCACCGTGCACCGAAAGATCGAGCGCCGACCAGTCTTGGGGATCGAGGCGCAACAGCTCACAGGCGCCCGCGGCTGCGCGGATGAGTACCAGCGCGCCGGAGGGTGTCGCCTGGGCATAGGAGAGCGCAAAGGTGCGGCCTCCAAGTCGCTGCACGACCTGCGAACCGTCCTCGCTGATGCGCAACAACGCGATGTGGTCGAGGGGCGGCAGGCCAGCGGCGACGCGGGCCAAACGTTCCGCATCGAGGTCGTCGTCCAAGTCGTCGATGGCTTCGGCTTCATCGAGGCGCTCGCCGTTGCCTTGGGCTTCGAGGGCGGCTCTGGTTTCTTGGCGAATGCCGGCCACCCAAGCCGCCACGTAGGTGACGCGTTCGCTCGAATTGGACAGCTCGATCCAATCGCCTTGGACGCCGAATGGCGTGACCTCGAATGCACCCGTTGCTCCGTCGCTGGACTCGCTTCGGGCGACGGTCATCAGCATGGGGTCGGCGCCGCGAAATGGGCGTCGTTCAAAGAGGACCCAGTCCGTTCCTAGTTTCGGGTTGCTGAGGATGCTGGGTCGCTCCGCGCGTGCCACGGCGGACAATGATCCGTCTTGGACGAAGAGTGAGTAGGCCGCGTCGGACGCGCTGATGAAAGCCAGGTCGCCGCCTGCGGAGTTCGCGTAGCCAAAGATCGCACGGGACCGAACACGTTGTTCGCCCGTTTCGCCGCTGGAAAACAGGCGATGCGGCGTGGGTGCTGTGAGCACATCGTGCTGGGAACGCAAAGGGAACACCGGGTAACGGCTGTCGCGTTGAACGAGGAGCGAATCCGCGCCGACGGCGACGAGATGTTCCTGTTCACACGTGGGCGTGAAGCACTCCGTGGCGAGCTCTTCGTCTCCAGGGGCCTCATACTCTTCGCCGACTTCGTCGCAGGCTGCGGCGAAACTTCCGGCGTTCATGAGTCGCGCGTCGTCGTCTTCTGCGGCTTGCGTGAGATCGTTATGGCGTGAGATGGCCGTCGAGGTGTCCCGAGGTTCGGCTTCCAGATAGCGCGTGAGCACTTCCGACGACAAGAGCGCGCTCACGAGGTCGGGGGAGAGCGCGTCGATGGCCATGAGTCCGGCTTCGATTCGCACGGCGTCTTCATCGCGTAATGGCTCGGTTTCGACGCGCTCCTCGCGCACGGCCTCGAGCGCTATTTGAATGGAGCGAGTGACCACGTCTTCTTCGGCGGAGCGCACTTCGCCCCGGATCTCAACGAAGGTGCTGTCCGCTTCCGTCTGCAGATCGACGACCTCGAAAAGAAGCCGGTGCACCGCGTGGTGCTCTACCGCGATGGCGCTTAGGTCCGCCATGGTGTCCACTTCTTCGCCACCGCGTTCGCGGACTTGGAAGCCCTGAGTTTCCAACACAAAGGATAGGCTCAGCGCGAGGTTCTCCCGGCATGGCTCGGAGCACCCCGTG
>JBLHKB010000335.1:0-7841 GCA_047619315.1 Polyangiales bacterium | reverse complement strand
AGCACATCGAGCTCTTCCTCGTCGGCCCAGCCGGTTCAATGATCGACGTCGCCGGCGGCGAAGACATTCGCGACGAAGTCTACAGCTGGCCGCTGACGAACCGTTGCCGCATCGACCAAGAGACCCTCGAAGATGCCCACGCCGATGGGGCTCTCCTCCAGGGTGAACTTGTCAATGTTCGCGGCCTTGATGCCATGGAGTACCTCCTCTTCGACGCAGACACAGACAACGCCTGCTCACCCATCTCCGGCATCAACATGGAAGGTAGTTGGGAAGCCACACGAGCGAATATTCCTGAGCGCCGCGCACGCTATGCAGCAACGGCCGCGTCGTTGATTCATGCGTCTGCAACTCGTCTCATCGCATCGTGGCGTGACGGCTACCGAGCTGAACTCGTCGGCCCCGGCGACAACTACGGCACCGTTCAGGAAGCCCTCAATGCGATCACCGACGCCCTCTTCTACCTCGACAAGGAGGTCAAAGACATGAAGCTAGCGGGCGTGGCGGGGGTGGCCGTAGACATTGGCCCGGACACGCGCGAGTCCCTTGACGCGAACGTGTCTATCCCAAATCTGCGCGCGAATCTCGACGCCTTTGCGCTCGCGTTCCGCGGTGCTGAAGGAGCGATGGGCCTTGACGAACTCCTTGAGTCGGCTGGGGCGAGCGACCTTGCGACACGAATGAACGAGCGCATCGACGCCGCCATCGCTGAACTTGCGAGCCTGAATCCTGATATTCCAACACTCGTCGCCGCCGATGAGCGCGCGATGCTACCCGCCTACGAGCGCATCAAAGACATCACCGACCTGATGAAGACAGAGTTCGTCGGCATCCTCGACCTTGAGCTGCCGTCGCGCGCTGAAGGCGACAACGACTGAGTCCACGTCCCCGTGTTGCGAGAACTAGCTCGGAAGAAAGAAGCCGCGTACCCAGTCGTCGCCGATGCGATGACAACCGGTGCAAACGGTCGGCGCTCCCGAAAAAAGCGTGTCTCCGTCGCCGTTGTATTCGACCCAGAACCAGCCCGAGTCCAGTTTCTCCATGCCCGCGACAAAGGTCAGATCGCTTCCCTCGTACCCATCTTTGACGATGACCGATCCCGTCGGCCAAAAGCTCGTCGTCTCATCCGCCAAGGCATCCACAACGACTTGGTTCACAAAGATATCGACGGCGTCTCCATGCGCCGAGCGGCTTTCCACTCTCGATTCGTATCCCGGTGCACGTTGCCAAGAGCGGTAGTCATCCGTCTGAATCTGATTCCAGAAAGCCGCCGCCGCCTCCGGGTCTTGGTCATCTCCACACGAAGCCAAGAGAGCGCTCGAAAGCACCAGAGAGATCAGTGCGCTTTTCATGCTCCAACACTCGCCGACTGGCTCCGTGACGGCAAGTATCTTTGGTCTTTTGCCTTGCAGATCTCGGGCTTTTTGACAGGCGAAGGTAGAATGAGCGGCTTCGAAGGCAGCAAAATATGAGCGCGCGGCTTCGCCGGCACCTCCTCGAAGGGATCGATCCTGCGAGCCTCGTCGCGTTCCGCGTCCTCTTTGGTCTCGTCGCTGCCATCGGCGCCGCCCGCTTCCTCATTTACGGTTGGGTAGGGCGCTTCTACGAAGAGCCGAGCTTCTTCTTCCACTACCTGGGCTTCGAGTGGGTTCGGCCCTTGCCCAACCCCTGGATGCACGTCGCCTTCGGCGCCCTCGTCGTCCTCGGACTGCTCATCGCCGCCGGCATCTTCTACCGGGCATCCGTCGTCACGTTCTTCGTGCTCTTCACGTACGTCGAGCTTATCGACGTCAGCGGCTACCTCAATCACTACTACCTCGTAAGCGTCCTCGCGCTCTGGATGTGTGTTCTTCCGCTCGGTAGCAGCAACCTTAAAAACAGTGCACCTCGCTGGGTCCTCTATGCGCTTCGTCTTCAGGTCGGTGCCGTCTACTTCTACGCCGCCATCGCCAAGGCCACCGGCGACTGGCTCGTTCACGCCCAGCCTCTGCAAATCTGGCTCTCCGCTCGCACGGATGTCCCTTTCGTTGGCCACGCCATCGAGTACTTTGGCTTGAACACCTTCGCACTCCTCGCCGCGTGGGCAGGCTTTCTCCACGACCTTCTCATCGTGCCGGCGCTCCTCTGGCGCCGAACTCGTCCGTTCGCTTTTGCTGCGCTCATGCTCTTTCATCTGGCGACGCACCTGCTCTTCAACATCGGCATGTTCCCTCTGATCATGACGTGTGCGGCCACGGTCTTTCTCGCGCCTTCTTGGCCGCGGCGTTTTCTGAGAGGTCGAAAGCCAGCCGCGCCACAGACCTCCAAAGCTCCACCCGTCGCCGTCGTCGCATTCGTCGCCCTGCTTGCCTTGGTCCAGCTATTCGCTCCACTGCGCGCCTTTGCGTACGGGGGCAACGTCCTCTGGCACGAACAAGGGATGCGCTTCTCTTGGCGTGTCATGTGCCGGGAAAAGAATGGCAGCGTCAGCTTCCGCGTGCGAAGCGCAGAGGGCCGGGAAACCATCGTGGCTCCGCGGCGCTACCTCACCGAGTTTCAAGAGCGAGAGATGTCATCGCAACCGGACCTGATTCTTCAGCTCGCCCACCGGATCGGTGCCGACAATCCAGGCGCAGAGATCTACGTCGACGCTCTGGTCTCCCTCAACGGTCGACGGGCAACACGTCTCATCGACCCGGAGGTTGATCTTGTCGGGGTCCAAGATGGCCAGGCGTTGGCGACATGGATTCTGCCCGCGCCTACCGCGCCACCGCACTAGAGCGATTAGAACGAGAGGCCTCCGCTCACGTACGGCCACGGGAGCGCGCCAATGGAGTCTGGGTCCGAGCCGGTGAATCCGAGTCCCCGCCCGAGGAGCGCCAACACACCGGCACGAAAGTTGAAGCCTGCGTGCCCGCTTGGGTGGTAGCGATATCCACCGAAGACCTGGCCAAAAGCCGTTGCGCCAGAACCACTCGAGGTGGAAAGGCCGGAACGCACTGAGCCTGTGTACCCTGCGATCGTGAGGCCGGCGCCAACTTCAAACATATGACTCGTGCCGCCGAGACCCAGGTAGCTGACGCTGATGGGAATCGAGAAGAAACCAACGGAAGCGCTCGAGCCGTCGGGGTCGAAGCCCTCGAGTCCGATGTAGCCAAAGCCGGCCCGAACCGCGAGGTCCTGAAGCACCAAGCGCTCGTAGTTGAGAGACCACCAAAGCCCCCCACCGAAGCCTTCAACGTAAATAGTGTTGAGGCGACGGTGCTGAAGAGGCAACTCGTGTGCCTGTGGGTAGACGGGCTGTCCGGGCTGCGCATAGACTGGCTGCGCTGGCTGCGCTTGGATTGGCTGCCCGTAAGCCGCAGGTTGTTGAGGCGGCTGCTGTGCAGGCGCAGGATACTCTTGAGGAGCCGCGCTTGTCTCGACGCTTGCCTCGATGAATACGTCGTTCGGTGGGGGGTCTTGAGCCTCGGCCGGGCTCGCAGTGACCCCAGCTAGGCCCAGAATACAAAGTGTCGCGATTTTCGAAGGGAAGGTATTCATCAGGAGTTCTTTCAAGCGAAGGTTGAGTTCACATGATTAAGCACTCCGCGTGCCAACTCTCTGACTCGCACTTTTGCCGGCTTACGCGAGGACGGTGTGAAGCTCCGTTCGCGTCCCGAGCTACTTGTTCACGCTCTCAGTTCTTCGATCAAGAGTTCTTCGATCAAGGAGAGCTATGAATCGTCCGCAAGAGACGGTCGCGCGAATCGTTTTTGCAGTTCGGACCAGCTACGATTGACCCAAACAGCGTTGAGGAAGAGGATCGCGTTTGCCGCAGACGTCAGCCCGTCGACCCATTGCGGCTCCTCCCGTGCGGCAAAGCAGAGCACCGTCATCGCAAGCGCCGTTGGCCAGAATCGTCGGCTGACGGTTCCCACCGCGATCGTGGCCGCAGCCGCCCAGACGATGGGCAGCGTCTGAAAGAGCCAGAGAGAACCAAGCTCGTAGCGAAACGCCATCAGAGAGAGGGACAGATTGCCCACCACCGTTCCAAGGATGACAGTGACGAGCGCCCGATTCACATACGAGTGCATGAGCGCCCGGCGCATGAGCATCGCGCCAACCACAGCGAAGATCAGAGTCGCTAGATACGGCGCGACAATCCCGAGCGGCGTGGCTTCGACAAATACCGAACGATAGAGCGGCCCAGCGATCCCGATCGCGCCGACGAAGGCGCTGAAGACGGCCCGCGTTCCGCGATTTGTCGCCTCGTTCGCATGAGTATCGAGTCTCTCCCGGCGTTGCTCTGTTTCCCGTTGTACTTGCTCCTCGGCTCGTACTTTGGCCAACAGCGCGGGCGGGGGCGACTTCACTCGCGCAAGTGTTCGACGCGCGGATTCGAGGTTGCCTGCGTCAAGTTCTGCTTGGGCGAGCTCAAGGTCCAGCGCCCGTAGCTTCGCTTTGGCGTGGTCGAAGTCGGGCCAGGCGTCGAGGGCCGCCTGGTACCCAAAGCGAGTCTTGGTTGACGTAGCGTCGGCCGCCGTCGTCTCGCCATCAAGTCGGAGTTGTCGCCAGGTGTCGAATGCCTCGTCGGCCTTCTTCGCGATCGCCCGGGCACCTTCGTGTCTAAGATAACCTTGCACCGCCAAGCGAAACTGAAGGGCCGACTCGAACCGTGCATCGGGATCGAGCTGCATCGCTCGCTCGCAGATATGGACCAACTCTGGCTCGTGATCGGGTAACGCGGGGCCGCGAAGAATATTCTGAACCAGCTCCATCATCGACTCCGCCTCGTGCGGCGGGCGCTGTGTGAGCAGTTCATAAAGAACCGCGCCGAGAAGGTAGATATCGGTCCATGGGCCGAGAGGCGTCTGCGATGGGTCGAGCATCTCCGGCGCCATGTACGCTGGGGTTCCCGCGATAGTTCGGACCTCTGACGCGAGCGGAAAGTGCTCTCCGACATCCGAACGGGTGGCCACAGCGATACCCCAGTACGAGATAGACATCACCCGCTTCACCGACCAACACGTTCTCGGGCTTCAAATCGCGGTGGAGAAACCCCCGGCTGTGCGCGAACGCCACTGCCTTCGCGACGTCCATCAAGATACGAGCTGCTCTTCCAGCGGCGCGCGCGACGGCCCGCTGAGGAGGTCGGACCAGCCGCGCCCCTCAATTCGCTTGAGCACGATCTGCGGCGCGCCGTCGGCTGAGTGGGTGATGTCGTGAACTGGGATGATGTTTGGGTGTTCGAGCGCTCCGGTTGTCCAAGCCTCTTGCATCAGGCGATGCGCCATCTGTTCGCTTTGCAGCTCCGGCCGAAGCATCTTCACAGCAACTTGGCGACCCAGTGTGCTCTGCCTCGCGAGATGCACTTGCGCCATGCCACCCTCACCGAGCATGGACAACAATTCAACGCGTGGAGGACTAGCCAGCGGCGAGGGCTTCGCCAAGGAATCTGGTACGCTCGTCTTGTGAAAGCTCTCCGAGTCGCCGAGCGTCCGTTCGAGCGTGTCGATGATGGAGTCGACATTTGTGCTTGTCTGCACGCCGGGACGGTATCCGCTTCCCACCGGCTTGTGTGGACTTTACCCCGAGTCGTAGCGCCTAGCTGAAGAGCGCAACGAAACGCCGGCACATCCGCGCCCACCAGCCATTCCGCTGGCTATGCCGTGGTCGAGGCGCCAAGGGCGCGCTGGCTACGTTCAAGAGCTCTTCCACCGAAGGCATCACCGGCACCGCGTTCACTCCTCGGCTCCGGATACCGTAGGGCAGCGTCTCATCGCGGCGCGTGATCTCGGGCGTCGCGGCGGCGGGGAGTACATCCCGAGCAGACTCGATCTTACTGAGCAGCCCCTTCGTCGCACGCATCGCCCGCGTCGATTCTATCAAAAACGGGACCGTCGCGTCCTGTCGTCCATCGTCGTAGCGAACATCGAGCACAAGGCTCGGCACACCGTTGCTCACACAGACGCTCACGTTCTCCAGCGAGCCCTGGCGGCCCTCTTCGTCGCGGAGCTTTCCGTTCAGTTCCAAGAACGGAAGCTCCTGGCGCAGCGTCACTCCCGCCGCATCCCGATGCATGACTTTCGCCCGAACGGGTATGTCCAGCGAGCTGAAGTAGAAGCGTCCAACGTTGGCGGACGCTGCTTTCGCTACCGTGCCCTGCTTCGAAACATTGGAAGTGTCGAACTGATCGTTGGAGAGGCGCATGCCGCGAATAGATCCGAAAGCGTCTCCCGCGTCCACTTTTCGACAGCGCATGTCAGCGCATGTAGGTGCAAATTAGGTCGAATCGATGGGCGCGTCGGTCTTCGCGCGAACCTCTTCAAGCGTCACGCCGGGCGCCAGCTCAACGAGCCTAAAGCCCTCGGCGCCCACGTCGAGGATCGCGAGATCGGTGATCACGCGGTTCACGACGTTTTTGGCCGTCAGAGGGAACGTGCACTCAGCGACCAGTTTCGCTTGGTCCTTCTTCGTCACGTGCGTCGTCAGCACGATGATGCGCTTTGCACCCGCCGCGAGGTCCATCGCTCCGCCAATGCCCATGGTTCGCCCACCAGGAATCGCCCAGTTCGCGAGGTCTCCGTACTGCGAAACCTGCATTGCGCCCAGAATCGCCAGGTCCACATGGCCGCCACGGATCATCGCGAAGCTCGTCGCTGAGTCGAAGGTGCTGCCACCCGGCACGATGGTCACGGTCTGCTTACCGGCGTTGATGATCTGGGCGTCTTCATCGCCTTCGTAAGGGAACGGTCCCATGCCGAGAATACCGTTCTCGGATTGCAGCATGACATCGCTGCCTGGCGGCAAGTGGTCTGCCACTAGCGTCGGCAAGCCGATACCAAGGTTGACGACGCTCCCCGGAGCTATCTCCTTCGCGGCGCGTGCCGCAATCTCGTCTCGCGAAAAAGGCATCAGGCGTTCCCCTCGGCGCGCGTTCGCACGGTTCGGTACTCGATGTGGTCCTCATGTTCCGGCACATGCACAAAGCGCTGCACAAATATGCCGGGCAAGTGGACGTCGTCGGGGTCAAAGCCGCCGAGCTCCACCACGGTCTCCGCTTCGACGATGGTCGTCTTCGCCGCCGTCGCCATGATCGGACTAAAGTTTCGTGCGGTCCGGTAGAAGCGAACGTTGCCAAAGGGGTCGACGGCCCGAGCGCGAATCAGTGCGTAGTCCGCATGAAGAGCGCGCTCCAAGATGTAGTCGCGACCTTCAAAGTTCCGTGTCTCTTTGCCTTCGGCTACCACGGTGCCTGCACCCGTAGGAGTGTAGAACGCGGGAATGCCCGCGCCCGCGCAGCGCATGCGTTCGACGAAGGTTCCCTGGGGGATAACGGTCACAGCCTCACGGTTTTCGCGCATCAGCGCGTGCAAATGTTCGTTCGTGCCGACGTATGTGCATACGACGTTGCTGACGATGCCTGCCTCGAGCCACGTCGCCAGGTTTTTACCCAAGCTCCCGGCGTTGTTGCTGATGAGCGTCAGGTCTTTGGCCCCGGTCGCTACGACGCCGGCGATGAGGGCTTCCGCATTTCCGCAGAGCCCAAAGCCGCCCACCATGATCGATGCGCCATCGGAAAGGTCGCTCAATGCAGTCTGTACTGTGTGAATTTTGCTCACTTGCTCGCCTCCATTAGCGCGTCCTGAATCCCCTGGACGCCTGCGGCAAGGTCTTCTTCGGGAATGTTCAGTGGAGGGCTTAGTACAATGGCGCCGCCGGGCCCGCGGAGCTGCTTTTCGCCCTTTACATGGACATGTATCTTCCGCGCCCAGAGCGCGCTACGGAGCTTCGCCAGCTGCGCTTCGCTCAAGTCGAGGTCTACGCCCGCCAGTAGTCCCTTGACGCGATTCCCCTTTACGCAGGACGCGCTCAGACCG
>JBLHKB010000334.1:0-7850 GCA_047619315.1 Polyangiales bacterium | reverse complement strand
TGATTACTTCGATTCGTCTGAGTCGTCGGAGTCGTCGGAGTCGTCGGAGTCGTCGGAGTCGTCGGAGTCGTCGGAGTCGTCGGAGTCGTCGGAGTCGTCGGAGTCGTCGTCTTCGCCGGAATCGTCGGAGTCGCCGGAATCGTCGGAGTCGTCGGAGTCGTCGGAGTCGTCGGAGTCGTCGGAGTCGTCGGAGTCGTCGTCTTCGCCGGAATCGTTGTCTTCGCCGGAATCGTCGTCTTCGCCCGAATCGTTGTCTTCGCCGGAATCGTCGTCTTCGCCGGAATCGTCGTCTTCGCCGGAATCGTCGTCTTCGCTGGAATCGTCGTCTTCGCCGGAATCGTCGTCTTCGCCCGAATCGTCTTGACCACCTGATACTGGGAGGTCGCTCTGCTCCGCCGTTGCGTCTTCCTGATCAACCGCGGCGTCTCCCCTCGGTGACGTCTCGTTCACTTCAACTACGGGCTCGACCACTTCGGAAGACTCGCTTTCCTGTTCGCTTGTCTCGTTCATGCCGGTGACGGCTCCTTATCGCCCTCAGTGGCGTTTTCAAGCTCCTCTTCGTCCTCGGCACGGGCAAAAGCGGATGAGTCATCTGTGCTCGCGGTTTCGACGGCAGTGGCGGGCTCAAACTCAGGGCTCGCTCCGACCTCTTCGCTGCTCGGGCTCCCCGGCGGGCTAAGAGCGTCATCTGGGTCCGGACTCGGTGCCCTTGCCTCTGCGTCCATGCTCTCCGGAGGGCTGACCGCATCGTAGCTAAAGGCAGCTGCGACCGCCTCCTCGTCTGTCTCCTCGATCGTGAGCACGCGAGCTTCCAGATAAATCGGGCCATCGGCGACGGCCTGAAAGATGCCAACGAGACGCATCTTGGCCATTTCCAGGAGCGCCAAAAACGTCACGACCAGGTCGTACGTTGTCGCGTAGCCCTCAAAGAGCGCTTCGAACGGGAGCCGCACCCGGTCGCGAACCATCTCCGTGATCTGTCCCATTCGCTCCTGAATGGTGATGCGTTCCGCATCGATTTCGAAGGCGTGCTTGCCCTCGTGGCGTTTCAGAATCTTCTGAAAGATGTCGATTAGCTTGAAGACGCTCACCTCAGCGAGAGGCGCGGGACCTTCCGCTTTGGAGACAGGAATTCCGCGCGAGAACACATCACGTCCGACCACTCCGCGCGCGCCGAGCTCTTCCGCTGCGTTCTTGTACTTCTGGTAAGCAAGGAGGCGGCGGATCAGCTCCTCGCGTGGATCGAGGCCATCCTCTTCCTCGTCGTCCTGATCCTCTGGCGGCCGGGGCAGCAGACTCTTGCTCTTGATGTGGATGAGCGTCGCCGCCATGACGAGGTACTCCGCAGCCACATCGAGGTTCAGCGTATCCATCAGCTGCATGTACTCAACGTAACGCTCGGTCACGAAGGCCATGGGGAGGTCGATGATATCGAGCTCGTGCTTCTTGATGAGATGCAGGAGCAGGTCGAGTGGGCCTTCGAAGTTCGGCAACGAGACGTGGAAATTCGGGTCGATGGGCGTCGGCGCATCGGAGGAGATCACGACACCTTCGGGGACACGGATCTCGCCAACCGACGTCTGAAGCGCGGAGGCTTCCTTCTCGGGTTTTCCACCGGGTGACGGATTGCCGTCTGGGTTCTCAATTTCCGTCATGGGTGGGCCGAAGGAGCTATCAAGTGCGTCGGGTGGTGTCAACGAGGAGCGCGATTGGTTACAACCAAACTACGCTAAATGAAGCGTTTTCTGGCCAAAGAGGATATGATGATGACGTGTTTGACGATTTCGAGGACCCGTTTGCGCCCCCGATAGAGAAACTGGAGCTTGCCGCACCACCGAGGCCGGCCGCGACAAAGAAGCGAGGACCCGCATACAGCGATCAAGAGGTTCGGGCTCTTGCTGCCTTTGGCGAAGGCGGAGATGTCGTCAAGAACGTCTCCTATGCCGTGCGGACCTGGCAACGCTTGGAGATCCTTCGTAGCGACCTGGGCCGTCATCGTGAACGACTCGGCGCAGCACTGAAGGTTCGAGACGAGGAACTTCTTCTGCTGGCGTCAAAACTCCCGGTCCTAGACCCAGCGGAGCTGACTCAAGATGATTCCGCGGCTCATGCTGTTGGGAGTCAACGGGCTCTTGATGCCCTACACGCGGGTGAGGCCGGGGCCATTCTTGCGGCCCCGTCCCTGGGTGCGTTCGCAGATGCTCGAGCCGCAAGCCGGGACGCGGCCCTTCACGCGGCTGCCATCAATGGTGTGGATGACAGCGCATATCGACGTGGCGCAGAGATCATCGCGTTCCTGGTGTCGTTGGTCGTCGTCATCCTCGCGTTGCTCGTGCTCCTCTAGCCAGGCTCCCTTAAACAAAAAAAGCGGACGCCGAAGCACCCGCTCTTTTCAGAACGTGAAGAGTCTCAGGGGAACGGTAGTCCGCCGCCACAACCAAGAAGCGCGACCTCGTCTCCACCGCAACAGACGCCCACTTCGCCGCCCATGCCGGGGATGAGACCGCCGCCGCCAACCTGACACGTGTCATCGCCGGTGCAGGGCATGCAACCGCAACTCGCCGTGGAGTTCTCCTGGCAGCTTCCGCCACAACAGCTCTGGCCTGGGTCGCCGGGCGATGGAGGGAAGATTCCGCCGGCCGTCGGCTCTCGGCAAGCAGCGCCGCCGCCACAGCCGCAAGCGCCGCCGCTGCATGACTCGCCGTCGCCGCAGGTCACACCACAGCCACCACAGTTCATCGCGTCGCTCGTGGCATCAGCACATCCACCAGCGCAACAGGCTTGACCTGCTGCACACGCCGCACCACCACCACAGCCGCAGACGCCGCTATTGCAGCTTTCGCCTTCTTGGCAGGCGTTGCCGACCATGCCGCAGTTCATCGGGTCAAACATCAGGTTGGCGCAGATGAAGCTCGCACCGCTGGAGACGCAAGCCTGTCCAACTGGACACTGGCTGAATGCTCCGCACAAACACTGCGTAGGCCCCATGCCGCCCATTTGTCCGCAGCTGCTCGAGCGCGTCGCATCGCACGCTGGCCGGCAGTCTCCCGGGATTGTTCCCGTGTCGGATCCGCCTGGGCCGCCATCAGCGACTGGGCCACCGTCCGGGCTCGCGCCACCGCAGACGCCACCGATGCACGATGTTCCCGCGAGACAAGCGATGCCGCAGCCACCGCAATTGATCGCATTGCTCGCCGTGTCGACGCATGCGCCACCACACTCGGTCTCAGCTGGGTTTTCACAACCCACACCGATGCCAGTGCAAGTTCCCGCGCTGCAGGTCTGGCCCGTGAGGCAGCTGCTGCCGCACGAACCGCAGTTCTGGAAGCTCGTCTGCACACTGGTACACACCTCGCCGCACTCCACCTGATCTGGGAGGCACTCACCACTTCGGAAAGCGTCGTCGCCGCAGGCAACGAAGAACAGAGTGGACAGTGCAAGACCGGCGCGAAGCACGGTCGAGAAGAAAGGTGTCGTTGCCATGGATTTTCCCGAAATTTTAGAGCCCGGATAGGCCCAATAACGCCTGAAAGATAGCTGTGGCGCGACGCCAGGTCAAACATCGGAGACCTCCCGCCGTGAAAAAATTCACCCTTTTTGGTGTTCTTTGATGGCTTCAAGGACCTTCTCAACGTGGCCCTTCACACGAACCTTGGGAAAGTGGGCAATGACGCGTCCATCCGGACCCACCACGACGGTGGAGCGAATGATCCCGTCGTAAACCTTGCCATATAGCTTTTTCTCACCCCAGGCGTCGTATTTGAGAAGCATCGCGCCCTTCTCGTCTGAGAGCAGCGGGAAGTTCAGATCGTGCTTGTCTCGAAATTTCTCGTGGCGCTCAACGCTGTCTTTGGACACCCCGACAACCTCCGCGCCCAGCTTCTTGAGCTGCTTTGCAGCGTCCCGAAAATCCTGTGCTTCCGTCGTGCAGCCAGGCGTCATGTCCTTGGGATAGAAGTAAACAACGACGTACTTTCCCGCACAGTCGGAGAGCTTTTGTTTCTCCCCGCCATACGTGGGCAGAGAAAATGCGGGGGCTTTGTTTCCAACTTTGATCGCCATGGTGCTGCATATCAAGATTGGCGATTCTGTGCACGGGGTGAAAGGTTTGACATGGACGGCCGAGACGCGGGTTCACGTGTTGGGCGCCTCGCCGTTAGTGCGTTCCATGAGAATCGTCCTGTCCACTCTCCTGCTGCTCACGCTCGGGTCCGCCGTTTCCGAAGCTCAGTTGAGTGCCCCAGAACTCGAAGAGGCGCACCAGCGGCTACGCACCTTCGACTTTGCCGACCCTTCTGGCGTGGAACTTTTGAGCGACTTGGGCGTCTACCTCCGCACCAACGTCGCGGCCACGGAGAGTCATCGGCGCGAGGCTTCATTCCTCCGCTATGTCGTCGCCACCGACATGCTGCTGATCTCGCGCTGGCGACAGACAGGGCTTGAAGGCGCCATCGCCCGAGCGATGGACGTCGATGAAGGAGAACTCGTAGAAAGCCTAAAGGCGGGTCTCGCGCCACTCACCGCTGGGGTCTACTCGCAAACCGCCAACGACGCGCTCTATGCCCTCAATGAATCCCAAGAGGTCCGAGGTCCTCGCAGTGCGCTTGGGTATTTTGCCGCGGTAGCGGAGGCCGCTTCCGCGCATGACCCGATCGCGCGTCTCGCTCGACTTTCCGACGATGTCTGCGCTGACGGCGGCGAATGTCCTGCTCCGTTTCACTACTTTCGCGCCGATGGACGCCGCGCCATTGCCACCGTGCAAGCTGCTCTTGGGCGCCTCGCATCGTTTCAACGGGAAGCACACAGCGAAGACCCATTTGTCTTGGCGCTGGGCGACGCCTTTGCGAACTACCAAGAGCTGTTTCAGCAGATTCAGCTGGCCCCAGAGGCGCGCCTTGGAGAGATCACCCTCTCCGCCGCCGGACCGCGTGAAGCCGATGTGCTCGTCGAGTCTCTCATCGTGATCCGCCCCGAAGAAGTCTGCGTTGGAACGATCGCACGCGTCCGTTTTCGCGAAGGCCACGCAGAGGCCTATAGCGACAGCGCCGGCATTCCACTGCTTCCAGAGACGCTTTGTGTGCCCGTTCCCCAATCACTGCGGCCTTTTCCGACGCCCATGCCCGAACTGGTGACCGCCCTGGCGCCTCTCGCCAACTGCGAGCATCTCGGCGTCGGCGGCTCGGACGACGCCCCGGCTCACCTGCTCACTCGCGTCTGGCTCTCGGCGCTCAGTGCCGGCGTCACCCCCCACGCGCTCGTGGGTCGAGGCGAAGATGGGCACCTCGCCGCTCTCCGCGCCGTCGCCGTCCGAGGTGAGGACGGCAGCGCGATTCAGGTCCACATTCGACTGGGTGGGCACACCATCGCTGTTCGCGGTTCTGGCGAACGCTCTCTTCCGCGCCGTCCCGGCCCAGATGGCTGGTCGTTTGACTACGATACGCTGGAAACGTTTGCACGAGACAGCCGCACGACGAGCGTGCGCTACATGCACTCACTCCCCCTCGGCTCCCTCACCGCGACGGCGTTCTACATCGCCCCGCGGGAGAGCCACGTTACGCTGGTGATGCCTTAAGGCGACGCTCTGCGGCCGTGACTGTGTTGCTCAAGAGCATCGCGATGGTCATAGGACCGACGCCGCCTGGCACCGGCGTTATCGCCCCAGCGCGCTCCAGGGCAGTCTCGTAGTGGACATCACCGAGGAGCTTTCCTTCGTCACTGCGGTTGATTCCAACATCGATGACGACGGCGTCTTCCTTGAGCCATTCGCCACGGATCATCTCGGAGCGCCCGACGGCTGCGATGACAATATCAGCTTCGCCCACACGTGCAGCGAGATCGACGGTGCGGCTATGAGCGATGGTGACCGTCGCGTTTGCTTCCAAGAGCATCAACGCGATGGGTTTGCCCACGAGCAGGCTGCGGCCAACGACAAGCGCGCGCTTACCCTGCGGATCGCAGCCAGCCTCACGAATAAGCCGCATGCAACCGCTCGGAGTGCAGGGACGTAGCCCCGGACGACCGTCCATGAGACGCCCCGCGTTTTCCGTGGTCAGACCGTCCACATCCTTCGCTGGAGAGAGCGCATCCAAAACCGGCTGCGAATCGAGGTGCTTGGGTAGAGGTAGCTGAACGAGGATCCCGTCGACCTTCTCATCGGCGCTCAGACGATTCACGAGTGCCAAAAGCTCGGCCTGGGTCGTCGCCGCCGCGAGTCGATGAACACTTCCATCAATGCCGGCTTTGCCCGCAGCGCGCTCCTTTGCACGAACGTAGACTTGGCTAGCTGGGTCGTCACCCACGAGCACGACGTGAAGCGAGGCGTTGCGCCCGGCTCTCTCCGCGAACGCGGCGGCGGCGACGGCCACCTCTTTTCGCACCTGCTTGGCAATTGCTTTCCCATCGATCTTTGCTGCAACCATAGCGAGGTATTACCAGTCCCTCGCCTCTCCGAGAAGGGTCATAAACGCACGGGTGGGTGCACCTCACGCCATGTGGTACATGCTGGCCTATGTCGTCATTCTCGCCGGTTAATTCTCAAGTCGACTTTCCTGCCCTCGACCACACGCATCTGCGCTTTTGGGACGAGCGGGCGATTTTCGAAAAGACGCTAGAGCTCGCGAAAGGCAAGCCGAGCTTTGTGTTCTTTGAGGGCCCGCCAACGGCCAACGGGATGCCCCACTCGGGCCATGTTCTGACGCGAATCATGAAGGACGTGTTCCTTCGCTATCGCTCGATGTGTGGGTATCACGTGCCACGGCGTGCAGGTTGGGACACGCACGGTCTCCCTGTGGAGGTGGAGGTCGAGAAGGCGCTAGGCATCAGCGGCAAAGACGCCATCGCCGAGTATGGCGTCGAGGCGTTCTCGCGAAAATGCATCGACTCGGTGTTCAAGTACATCGAAGAGTGGCGCCGCATGACACGACGAATCGGCTTCTGGGTCGATCTCGATGACGCTTACGTCACCTTCCACAAGGCCTACGTCGAGAGCGTCTGGTGGGCGCTGAAGGAGCTCCAGAGCAAAGGGCTGCTCTACCAGGACTACAAGGTTCTGTGGTGGTGGCCCCAGGGTGGCACCGCACTTTCCGCAGGCGAAGTGGGTCAGGGCTACAAGATGGTCGACGACCCGTCCGTCGTGATTCGCTTCCCCATCAAGGGCCGCGAAAACGAGGCGTTCCTCGCGTGGACGACAACCCCTTGGACCTTGCCTTCGAACATCGCCCTCGCCGTCAAGGCGACGGCGACGTACCAGCGAATCAAGACGGAGGACGGTTCCATCCTCGTCTGCGCAGAGGCGCTCGTGTCGTCGCTCTTCGGCGACACAGAGCTCGAAGTCGTGGGTTCCGTGACCGGCGAAGAGCTCGTCGGCCTCGAGTATGAGCCACCGTTTAACTACGCCGAGCCGACGCGCGGACCCGCCCACCGAGTCATCACGGCGGACTTCGTCGAGCTTGGAACAGGCACGGGCCTCGTCCACTTGGCGCCGGCCTTCGGCGAAGACGACTTCCGAGTCTGCAAGGCCGCCGGCCTTGGGTTCCTTCAGCTGGTCAAGCCCGACGGCACCTTCCCTCCTGAGGTCACGGACTTCGCAGGGCAGTTCTGCAAGGACGCCGACCGCGACATCATCCGCTACCTCCAGGCGAGCGGCGCGCTCTTCAAAGAAGAGGTCTATCGCCATGAGTATCCGTTCTGTTGGCGAAAGAGCAGCGACCCGCTCATCCAGTACGCCCGCAAGAGCTGGTTCATCCGCACAACGCGCGAGATCGAACGCACCAAGGCAAACAACCAGGAGATCAACTGGGAGCCGAAGCACATCAAGGACGGTCGCTTTGGTCAGTTTCTCGAAGGGAACG
>JBLHKB010000333.1:0-7854 GCA_047619315.1 Polyangiales bacterium | reverse complement strand
CACGGTCATGTCCCAGGTGCCACCTGGCAGATCGACGTAGTAGACGGCGTCACGGCCCATCGACCCTCCACAGAGCGCGCCTGTGACGTACTCGTCGCCCAGGCTGCCGAACCGACCCGAGACCCGACCCCGGCGGTCGCCATCGAGCACGATCTCCTCCGCCGTTGCGCACGTGTCGGGGAGCGGGTCACAGCCTTCATCGATGGAGCCGTTGCAGTTGTTGTCGAAGCCGTCGCAGAGCTCCGCGACGCCCGGTCCGATCGTGGCGTCGCCATCGTCGCAGTCCGTTCCGCCGGCGCACATCATGCCGCCGACGGAGTCCGCCGGCGCCCCGTCCGCGTCGTCGTCGCGCGGCTCGCTCACACACGCACCAGCAACAGGATCGCAGGCGTCCATCGTACAGACGTCCCCGTCCAGACAGTCGCGCGGCGTCCCGCCAGCGCATCCGAGACGTGGCTCGCAGGTCGCGCCGGGGTTGCAGAAGTCGTCGCAGAGCGCGTCGTTAGCTGTGGGGGCGCAGCCGCGGGCATCCGCTCCGGCGCCGGGCGTGCACGCGTCGGCGGTGCAGTCGATTCCGTCGTCGCAGCGCGCGTTCACCGGTTCCGTGGTGCAGCTTCCGCCGGCGCAGCGGTCGTTCGTACACGCCAGGCCATCGTCGCACTCGGCGTCCATTGTGCAGCCCTCCGGGACGCACCCCATGCTGGCGCTGCAACGAAGCCCAGCGCCGCACAGAGCGCTGTCCGGCGAGTGCGCGCAGGTGTCGCCCAAGCAGTCGTCTTCGGTGCATGCGATGCCGTCGTCGCACCCCAGGCTGCAGCCGGGGCCTGCGTCCGGCGAGCCGCCGTCCTCGCCGGGACCCGCATCGAACGGTCCGCTGTCGACCAAGCGTCCGGCGTCGCCCCGTGCGTCCGGTACATCCGCGTCGTCCTGGCCACCGTCTGGCGTCGCCCCGTCCACGAGGCCGCCATCATCGGGGTCACCGAGCTGCGTCGCGTCTGGGTTGATCAGCGCGCTGCAGCCGAGGCCGAGCGCGGAGACTAGAAGGATGGTCCCCAAAGACCCAGAGGAACGAAGGCTATGCACGTCGATATTCTATCACTTGAACGCGACGAAGTCAGTGGGGGGCGGGTGCTCCAAAAACTTACACCTCCAAAGGTATGAGCCAGCTTCGACAGCGTAGAGTGTGATGCGGTCCTGGTTTGCGGTCGCGGTCGGCGTACTCAGCGATTAGGTATTTGCGACCACATCAAGTCGCGACTCTGGAAGTCCTACCGGCGCGTCCGTCTCAGCTGTCGACGTCGCTGACTGTGTCCGGTGAACCATCATCATCTGAGGTCCACGCCGATTCCGGCCGAGTGAGCTCAGCTCAGCGGCGAAGGTTGTCATCGAAACAACCGACGTCGGGATCAACGCTCACATGAGCAGTCGAGCAACCGGCATGGAGCGTGGTCGATGGCGGGGAATGAAAAGCCAAAAGTCCTACTGGATTAGTCAAATTCGCAGAACCAAAACCAGCACCCGACCGCAGAAAACGGACGGCCCTCTGCACGAATGGCTGCAGCGTTACCACGACCTTATCTGCGACTACCTCGTGAACCTCGCTCCGAGAGAGCTCAGCGGCTGGCACCTCGCCTACACGGCGCTTCACGAGATGCTTGGCGCAGTCTGGACCGGCCGCACGACGAACGACCCCGCCGCAATTGAACAAGACGCTTGGCAGCAGTTTAGACCCATCGACTACCTAACGAACCCAGCGCGAGCATTCTCTTTCCTGCCGCCAAATTTCGAACGTGCGCTCTTTCTGCCGCACTTCGTGGGGTTCACCCAGTTCGTTGGCCAGCAACGCTCACTGCCTTCGAGCACCGTCGACCGCGTCTGCGCCGAGTGGACAGTGCTCCTTAGTAGCGAGGTTGTGGCTGCCTAGGAGGGCAGCATTCGTTCGACATCAGCGCTCCCCCCGAAGCCCTGGAAACAACACCACAAAGTCAGTTGGTACGGAAGAGAGGAATCGAACCTCCACACTGTCACCAATACGGGAACCTAAATCCCGCGCGTCTACCAATTCCGCCACTTCCGCAAGTACGAGCGTTTTCTTAGCAGGTCGGGCGCTGGACGTGCCACAACTGATTTGATGTCGGTCTTGCGCCAGTTGAAGGCTTTGGAGTGGTTGGAGCCTTGGGGGCTGGTGACTCATAAGCGCGCCCTCGAGCTTGAAAAGGAGCTTCGGCGAGAGCTTAGCTGGCGCCACGATCTCTCGGGCCGCAAGTGTGAGGCGGTCGCGGCGCGGGGTGATGAGGAGGTCATCGCTTTCATCGTCGACAGCGTGAACCTGGCGATCGTTCAGCTGACGTGGAGCGCGGAGAGCAACACGCTCTTTCCATCCACGACGGAGCTCAGCCCACCTAAATTCGTGGAGCAGATGCGCGCGGACCATGACGCCCTGGGCTGATGGCTCTGGGCTGATGGCTCTGGGCTGATGAGGCTGAAAACCTGGGTTCATTTCCCAGATCCGTCCCGCATTCGGCACTTGTGACGAGTTGGTCGTCCCTTGGAATAAAAATGACCAAATATGGCGTTTTTAGTGCTTTTTCAAACCACGAGATGGAGTTCCCGCGCGGGAACTCGGTTCGTTTTTCAAGGGATTTTTGCTTGAGGCTTCTGGCTTTTGGCTCTCAAAAGCACTCGTAGAGGAGCACCTCTGTAGCGCCGGCATCTCTCGCCCGCGCACCACGGTGCACGAGGATCGAGCGCCCTGACATGACGACGTCGGCGCCGCCGCGGGTGTCTGGTCCGAGGTCGATGGCGACGTCCTCACCGATGGGGAATCCGTCGGGTCCGAGGACCATGAGGCGCGTGGCTGCGTCGATGCGGCCGCCGGTCCAGGCGTAGGAGATCACGATCGCTGCGCCCGCCGGGGATGACGACGCTCGGAGAAAGCTAGGCTCATAGCTAGGCAGCGAGACCTCGTAGAGCTGGTCGATGAGGAGCTCGCCCTCGGCTCCAAACACATGCGCGCGCAGCATGAGGTCCTCGATGGTGTAGACGACCCAGGCGCCGCGGATGAAGGGCCACGCGCTCAGGGCCACGATTCCGTTTTGGGGGCGACCATCTTCGACGGGGATGTAAGTCGGCCCTGGTGAAGAGCGCGGCCAGTGGAACAGAGAGATAGCCGTGGGACTGAAAGAGAGCACACCAAAGCCGTCGCTGGAAGGCGCGATGGACACGATGGAATCGCGAATGTCGATGGTGATGGGTGCTTCGCGTTGGCCACCATCGAAACCTGCTCGGCTCACTTGAGCAGAGGCGTCGCATCCGGGTCGCCAGCCGACGCCCCAGCCCGCGCCGTCAAAGGCGAGCCCTACGCACAACGCGGTGTTCATGCACGCGGGCTGGAGCGGTTCCGGTTCGATGAGAGAGTTCGTATGCAACGTGGTGCCGGAGCACACCGCAAACTCTCGACCGTTCGACGCGATGCTGCCGACGCCTTCCCCCACTCCGACGGTGGCCTCCGCGCCGACGCGGATCATCTCTCCGTCGACTCCGATTCGACGGGTCAGCAGCCGCGCCTCTCGGTCGAAACAGCTTCGGAACTCCGTGGCCAAGATCTGAAAGGGTCCTTCATCGCCGGAGACCGCGGTGACTCTCGGAAACGTGATCGCTCCACAATCCGCCGAAGGCCAGTCGACGAGGGCTTGGTCGACGAGGCGGAAGGCGCGACATCGGATCCCGGCGTCGCCGGCTGTATCACTCGGGGCGTCGAGCACGGGAACGTCAAAAGTTGGCGCGTCGAGAATTGGCGCCACCAGGCCATCGAGAGCCAGCGCGTCGAAGGCCGACACATCCGCCACCGGCCCCGTGTCCGCGTCTCCGTCGATACTGTGGGAGGCGTAGCAAGCCACCAAGAGGAGACTCCACGTCGTGACGAAGCGCATCTGCGCTTCATGCCACGCTCCAATGCAAGGCTCGACCCGCAGGGGTCCTGGCCAGGGAAAATGATGAGATGTGCTCTGCAGTCGACACGTGTGGAGCGGCTTGTCAGACTACCGATATGGCGAAGGCGAAGCCCAAAGACGAGAAGATGCAGCGACCGCTTTCGGCTTTGGGGGAGCTCGCCAAGAAGACGAAGCGCGTCCAATCCGCGCGAAAACGTGCGGACGACGCGGCCAAGGTCGCTCGCGCAGAGGCCAAACGGACCGCGGCGAATCGAGCGGCGACGGCGCCGCGTGAGCACAAGCCGGGGCCACGTGAAGCAGCGGTGATCGCGGCCCTTGAGAGGGAGCAGACGAAGCAGCAGGCCGCGTCGATCCAAGCGGCGGAGAAGGCCGCGCAGAGCGGGGCGCTGGAGAACTATTCGCATGATGACCGCATCGCGTTTCACCAGGCGTTCGCTGGGGTAGGTTCACTGAGCGAGAAGAACCGCGCCCAGCGAGGTCCAGATCGTATCGCCCTGGCCAAGGCTGTGCGTATCCGCGCCAAGGCCTCCGAAGAGGACGCGCGCGAACGTCTTGATGCGTTGGTCGGCGGCGGCGTGCACTTCGACATCACGCGTCACTCCGATGGTGGCGTCGAAGGGAAGCGGCGCGGCATTCCAGACCGGACCTGTCGCATGTTGGCGGCCGGCGAGCTCACGCCCGTCGCGACGCTCGACCTACACGGGCGAACACGCGACGAGGTCTCGTCGCTGGTGCGCGGCTTTGTCCGAGCGTCGAAGAAGCAGGGGCGCCTCAACCTGGCCATTGTGCACGGTAAAGGAAATCACAGCGAAGGCGGCCGTGGCGTCCTTCGTGACGTAGTCATCAAAGCGCTCACCGCGGGCGGCGCGGCACCCCTCGTCGACTCCTTCGCCACGGCGCCTCGACGCTTTGGCGGTGAAGGCGCGATTCTACTGCGACTTCGTACGCGCTAGCCGGGACGACTACTCGACGAGCTTTGCTTTGCGTCCGATGTCATGCGCCGTTGGTGCCACGGCATCGTAGGCCGCGCTGTTGCACGCGAAGATGCCGCCGTCGTTTCGCACGTCCTCGCGGCGATAGTCGTAGAGCTTGCCATCAAGACGCGTGAAGCGGCCGCCGGCTGCACGGAGGATCGCTTCGGGTCCGCAGGCGTCCCATGCGCTCGCGCGGTCGGAGAAGTGCAAGTAGATGTCCGCCGTTTGCTCCGCGATGAGACCGACCTTAAGGCCGACGCTTCCGCTCTGCGTCTCTTGAGTGATGCCGAGCTCCTTGACGATGGCGTCCACGGACTCGGAGCGATGGGAGCGCGACGCGACAAGCTTGAGATTCGCCGGCGTCGCTTCCGTGGACACGTTCAGGTCCCGGCGCTCGCCCTTCTCTTCGAGCCACGCGCCGCCGTCCACGATACCGGCGTAGAGCTTGTCTTTCGCGGGCTGAAACACGACGCCCATCCGCGATTCACCATCGACGCTGAGTCCAAGCATCACGGCGAATTCGCCGTTCTTCTTGATGAACTCTTTGGTGCCGTCGAGGGGGTCGACGAACCAGCAGCGGCCGCCCTTGATGGCGTCGCTCTGGTCGGCGGTTTCTTCCGCAACAATGCCGTCTTCCGGAAACAGCTTCTTCAGTTCCGCCACGATGTACGCGTTGGCGAGCTTGTCCGCTTTCGTGACCGGATCGCGCACGCCCTTGAACTCCACCGCAAAGTCCGTGGCGTAGATCTCCATCAGGATGTCGCCGGCAGCGCGTGCGATTCGCACAGCTTCGTCTCGTTCTTGTTCAAGCATAGCAGCGCCTTAGCATGCGATGGCCGAGGAGCACATCGCAGAGCGTCAGCTCGCTTCGATCATCGCCGCGATGCGCGCGTGAACGTCCGCGGGGATCGGCGCCTTCTTTTGCGCGGCGTAGTCGAAGGCGATCACACGTCCCGAACCGAACGCCGCGACGCCGAGGCGTTTACTGATGACCTCGTAGCCCATCGTGAAGCGGTCTTCGCCGAGGTCTCGCGCCGTGGCGATAACTTCGATGGAGTCGGGGTAGGTCACGGGCTGGCGAAACACGCAGTCGGTTTTCGCCAAGATGGGGCCTGCGCCCAAGTCATTGGACCAGCCCACCTGCTCAAAGAAGGCGATGCGCGCGTGCTCAAACCATCGAAAGTAGATGGTGTTGTTCACGTGGCCGAACGAGTCCATGTCGCCCCACCACACCGGAACGTTTAGCCGAACGTCAGAGTCTACTTTGCTGCTCACGTGCGCACCCTACTCGAGGTCACAGGGGACGCGTTCGGGAGACCAAATAAAATCATCGAGCCACGCCGTTTGGGCCTGGTCCGTTGCATCCACGCCGACGTTTATTTGGTCCCAGCTGCCCGTGGTGTTGACGTTGATACGACCCACTTCGGTGCCGTCGAGGTACGACACCATGTCGACGGACTCGCCAATGGGCAGCTCCATCTCGAGGCAAACCCAGTCGTTGAGGGGGATCGGCGTGGCCGGCGTCTGCCAAAAGCTCACGCTATTCCGCAGCATGACCGCCGCGATTCGACCGTTTCCGCCGCTCAGGTTTAGGTTGGCGAGGGATAAAGGCAGGGTTCGCGTTTGCCTCAATGCGAAGAGCACCAGGTAGTTGAGCGCCTCCGCGTCTTCGAGGTAGACGCGAGCCCGAAGCCACATGGTGCCGCTGCTCACGCCATCGGCTTCGGCGAGCTCTTGGCCAAAATTGGCGGTGTCACCGTCCGCTTCGACACGCAGCCGTACCGAGCGACCGCTGATGGCGCGGACGCTATCGAAGCGTGTCTCGGCGGACACCGTCGTGTTCTCTTCCCAAGGGGAACGTGGGTCGCTGTCGAAGTCCAAGCAGGCGTAGCTGCCGACGCCGTGGCGATCGCAGAAAGTCGGTGGACCCGCGTCGAAGACATCGGGCCCCGCGTCGAAGACATCAGGGCTCGCGTCAAAGACATCGGGGCTCGCGTCAAAGACATCAGGGCTCGCGTCGAAGACATCGGGGCCGCTATCGGGACCCCCGTCAGGCCCGGCATCCATTTGCGCTCTGGCATCCACGCCTTGATCGACGAACACATCTTCACTGTCTCGGACGTCTGCGCGGGAGATGTCTTCCCCACCGGCGTCGAGGAAAAGCGTGCATGTATTTGTGACGAGATCACACACGTAACCGTCCACACAAGGACATGGCCGACCTTCCAAGTCCACCTCGTCGGAAACACACGACGACGTGGTGAGCGAGACTAGGAGCAATGCGGTCTTTATCGTTCTGGATATCATTCGAGCTCACACCCCACTCTTAGCTGCGACCACACAACGTCATCGAGCCACACCGTACGCGCGCTTTGCCCCGTGCCGGCTTCATCGGTGCCCACATGGAAGCGATCGAAGGTTCCCGCCGTGACTGCCTGAAAGCGCGAGATCTCCGAGCCGTTCAGGTAGGTGACGATCGGTGTTGTTTCCGCGACATCGAACTCGGTCTCGAGGCAAAACCAGCGCTCCGTGGGAAAGCTATCTGGTTCCGAAGAGGCGTCCACGAATCCAAGTGCGCCACGCGACAAGGCTGTACGAATGCGACCGGGTCCGCCCGCGAGGGCTAAAGCGAAGTACGCGTAAGGCTCCGTCAGGCGCTGACCCAGCGACAGAATCGGGAAGTACGCGTTGTCTGCGCCACCGGACTCAACAAAGACACGCATTCGAACCCACACTTTGCCGCTGCTGACGTTGCCGATATCGACACGTTCGTAGCGCGCTTCGGAGCGAGCCTCTCCACTCACACGCAGCGAGCGGCCCGAGACCGCGCGCGTCGAGTCGAAGCGGGCTTCGCCGCCTCCGCTCTCCACGTGGGTCCACGCGACGGGCAGGTCTTCATCGAAGTCGAGACAGGCGTAGGCACGGGC
>JBLHKB010000332.1:0-7865 GCA_047619315.1 Polyangiales bacterium | reverse complement strand
CGCCGGATTCGCGGGCTGCAGGCCCTAAGAACGCTTCATCATGGAGATCGAGCACGTCGCGCCCGTGGGCGAAGCGATAGAGCTGCTGCGCCATGCATTCTTCGACGATCAGGCCCTCGGTTCGACCGCCTGGCTGGAGAAAGTCTAGCCCTCGTGCGCAGCCACCCAAACGCCGTCTCGAGGGTCCAAAACGCATGTTCAAAAAAGAACCAATCACCATCAAACAAAACTTGACCGAAGCCATTCTCAAGCTAGTGTCGGCCCGTGGGGTGGAGCAGTGGTAGCTCGTCGGGCTCATAACCCGAAGGTCATCGGTTCAAATCCGGTCCCCGCAACCAAGGAAAAGGTCGTAACTCCCAGGAGTTACGGCCTTTTTGCTTTCCGTCGGTCGGAGGGGTTTTTGTTGCTCGGTGACGTGAGGCGCCGGCTGCCGCAGACGCGCAGCTGTGCGGTGTTGCTTGATGACGCCGCGATCCCCATTGACGGGACTCGACCGTTCCCGTGTGTTCGTTTTCGCGTCTAGGTTTTAGAACCTGTCGAAAGTAATGGTCGAGTATCTGTAAGGAGTGCTCACGTATCTGGGTCACCCTGAGGTTCTCGCCACGCAACCGCATCCGTGAGTGACCGAGCAGCTCCCATGCCCCACAAACCGCCTCTTTTTGTCGGCCTGCTTGTGCTGTTCATAGTTGCCTGCGACCCAGACCCCACCAACGAGCCCTACGAACCAATTCCCCGGACCCCGCTCACAGCATCCGAGATCGCCGATGCCATCGCCGATGGTCTCCGGCCCGCGGAAGGCCACTTTGGATGGACGAGCGCGGAGCAAGGCGTCAGCGAAAGCGGCCAGCCCTTCGCCAACGTCCCACTTGTCATCCCACCCGGTCGCGCCGGAGTTCAGCCGGCCTTGGCACTGTCCTACGCTGGAGGCACAAGTGATGGGCCCATGGGGGTCGGCTGGCAGCTTTCCGGATTGAGCACCATCGCGCGCTGTCCACGCGATGTCGGACGCGACGGCCGACGAAACGACCGACTCTTCGATGACGGCGTGCAGCCGGCTCTGTGCCTCGATGGTGAGCGGCTCATCCCGAACGAGTGCGGCGATGACTGTGACGCAAGCGACCCGTTTACATCTGCGGACTATCGGCTGGAGTCGAGCGCGGCTGTGGTTGTGGATCAGCTTGGCGAACTTGATAAAGAGGACACTGTCTTCCGAGTGCGCGGGCGCGACGGACAGGTCCGCGAATTCGGCGGAACGGGAGCCGTCATGCGTTCTATGCGCTTCATTTCCACGCCTGAGACCGCCGCTGAATTCCCATACGTCGAGGGCGACGAACCCGACTGGGGTGCTCCTGACGCCGTCACCTACGCATGGCTGCTTCGGGAAGTCCGCGACACATCGAGCAACAAGTTCGAGGTTGAATACAGCGCGCGACGCTCGGATGGCGCGCTCGAAGTGTTGCCCGTTTCGATCCACTACACAGGCCACGGCGACGAGCGCGGCAATCGCCGTGTCGATTTTCGCTACGAAGACCGCGAGACGACACCGATCAATTATGTGAGCGGTTTTGCGCTCGGAGCGTTTCGGCGACTGGCGGAGGTCACGACGTACGCTCCCAATGTCGAGGGCCCGGTGCGTTCCTACGCGTTGCGCTACGAGGCGAGTGAAGACACCGGGCGCGCACTCCTCGCGGACGTTACCGAATGCAGTCTGCCGGGCTATGGCTCGTCTTGTCGCCAACCGCTGGTGTTTGACTACACGACGCGCGGCGGCTTTGGCTTGTCGTCGGACGTGGAGATTCAACCGATCAGCCCGACTGAGTGGGCGGTGCTCGACCTCAATGGTGACGGTCTGCAAGAGTTGATCTCCGGCGGCACGCTCACACAGTTTGACCCAAACAACGAGAGTGTGGGTGAGCAATATGAGTTCCGCGCACCACACCGCACCTACGACTACAACTTCGACGGCATCGATGAGGTCATGGGCGGAGATGGCCGAATCTACGCGATCGACGAATTCGGTGGCCCAGGCGCACTGCACTATTTCGAAGGTCGCCAAGTTTCGCGCCTCAGCCGTAACTGCGTCGGTTCCGCGGCGGCCACCCTCTACACCGGAAACCTCGACGCACGCATAGCTGGCCTTCAAGCGAATCTGGAGTGCGGTCGAGAAGGGTTTGTGGTCCTCGACGTGGATGGCGACGGCGTCCACGAGTTGGTCCAACCCGACGATGTCTTCCTTGCCGATGAGCCAGAAGAAGAGCGCATCTACTTTCGGTCCGGCTTCAACCTTCCGAGTCGCACGTCGATGACACGGGTGTATTCCGACATGAACGCAGATGGCATGACGGACGTCCTTGGGTTCTTCCATCCGTTGGAGCCACAGGTTTGGACAAATACCGGCGAGGGCTTTCTCCCGCCGGTGGAGCAACCCGTTCTCGTCTCTGAATGCGCCGGATCCAGCGAGGCTTGTGATGCTCTAGGACGCTATGCCGCGGTGTGGTCTTCCCGCGACGATCAGACGCCGCAGTCAAATCTGTCGATGTTTCCGCATCGCATCGATGACTACCGAATCGCAGACCTTAACCAAGATGGCCTGCCCGATGTATTTGTCCTTGTGCCAGTCGATTGGTTCGACCCCGTCGAGGGTCACCCCATCGATGGGCGACTTGGCTATCCGTTCGTGTACATCAACCGAGGCGACCACTTCGCCCCGTTCTTCGTGGGCGATAGCTACACCGGGAACGGCGAAGAGGTGCTGGTCCGCTACTCGATGGAGATTGCTGGCTCTCTTTCCGCCGGTGGCTCCTATACACAAACGGCCACGCACGGTCTTATGGACTTCGATGGCGACGGCAACCTCGACCTCGTTCTGCCCAATCAAGTTCGCCGCACGAACCCCGGTGTGAGCGACAGACTCGAACGCGTCAAAAATGGCGACTCGGACCTCATGCACTTCGAGCACAGTCCCCTGCACGAGGTGCACACGGGAGTGCTGGAGGGCGAGTGCGGCGACGACATCCGGTGTGAGCGCTACGGTTTTGTCGTTTCGTCGCACACGACGGGCCTGGGTCGGGTCTTCGACCATGAGTACGCGGGCAAGCGCTTCGACATGGCGCGACGCGAAGGACTCGGATTCGAAGCTCATCGAGTCACCGAGCGAGGTTCCGGCACGTGGGTAGAAACCCAGTACGACCAACAGGCCGCGGATGCTTCCGGGCGCCGCAGCGTCGCTGGCCGTCCCGTGGCGGAGCTGCGCGTGCAGGGTAGCAACGAAGATGGGTTCGAAGTGAACGTGCGAACCACCGAATATGGGAACGTCTCATTCGCGGAGGGCCAGTCCACTCCGACTCATACGGCGGTCGTCGAGAGCACGGACAATCGCACCTACGAGCTGGCGACCATCACAGAGCAATGCGCGTTCCCGTGTGATGTGCGGGATGCCCTTGAGGCCCTCGAAGAGCGAGCAGAGCTTCTGCATCACGTGGAAGAGTCTTTTGCCTACGACGACTACGGGACGCTTCGGCGCTTTCAGCAGAGCGTTCCTGGCGAGGTTGTCACTGCAACAAACTGGACCTTTGACAACCGACCGGAGGACTTTCTTCTCGGGCTTCCGCGACGAGTCACGCGCACGAGCAGCACGACGATCGGCGATGCGCAGACCACCGTCGACGAGTTCGGATTTGACGACCTGGGGCGAATGACGACAGTGGTCCGCTATGCGGACGAGGTGGGAATGACGGCCGAGGGCTACTCGACGTACACCCTCGACGAGTACGGCCTGATTACGGATGTGAACCAAGTGGGGGTGGGAGCGCTGCCCCGAACGCATAGGTTTACCTACGGACCAGACCACGTCTTCGTTCGAAGCATGCGCAACCCACTGGGGCACGAGAGCGACATCGTCGTTCATCCGGCGACGGGCTTTGCCGTTTATGCCCGCGACGAGAACGAGCGCGTTGTCACAAGCGTCCAAGACGGCTTTGGGCGCATTGTGGAGACGAACACGCCTGTGGGCCAGGCCATCACGGCATACCTCGGGGATGGTAACCTCGAAGTGCACCAGCGAGCCGAGGGCGCGCCTGAGAGCCGCGCCGTTATCGATGTGTACGGCAGGCTGCGCGAGAGACAGAACTCCGTCGCAGGCTACGCCAGCGCGTCCACGCCTGGCTACTGGGCTACGCAGGAACTGATCTGGCTTCCCAACGGCCAGCTCGACCGCATCATCGAGAGCGACCCTGAAGGCCGAGAGCGCGGCGTGAGGCCGGTGACAAACTACACGTATGACTCGCGCGACCGCGTGGTCGCCATCACCAGCCAGGTGGGGGATGGGCGCATTCGAGAGGTCGAGCGTTTCGCGTATGAGGGTCGGAGCACATCGTGGGTGGACGCCGACAACGGCGGCCAGGGAACAGGCGCAACACGCACGCTAACGCGCGATTTGGCGGGCCGCATCGTTCGAAGCGAGACGACATCGGACGAAGGAGCACAGTCGCTCGCGTACGAGTATGGCGCCTTTCAGCGGCTTCGGCGCACCGTCGATGACGCCGGAAACGAATGGACGCGCGAGTTTGACGCTCGCGGTCGAGTGCTGCGTATGGCCGACAGTGATGCCGGCGTTTGGCGCATGACATACGACGGTCTTTCCCAACTGGTCGAAGAACAGTCCGACGACGGGGAAGCTCTGCGTATCTTCCGACGCGACGTTCTCGGGCGCCCTACAGTGCTGCAGGAGCGTGATGAGCCGGGAGCTGCCCTGCACGACACGGCGTACGGCTGGGACCCGGTGGGCAACCTTGGCGCACTCCAGTCTGCGTACCGCGAGGCGGACGACGTCCTGCGGGTCTTTGTGCACAACGAACTTGGCCAGACGGTTCGCTCACGTTTGGAGGTCGGGCCCGCGGGTGGAGCTGGCGCAGCGGAAGCGTTTGAGTTTGGCTACGAGTATGACGCGGTTGGGCAGCTGGCGTTTGTGGACTACCCCGCCACATCAGGCTTCGCCGGAACTGCGGCCGGGCGACTGCGCGTCGAGAACCGTTACGTCGAAGGGCGCCTTGCGGAGGTCCGCCGCGTCGAGGCATCGAGTGATGAAGGCGTGGACCCTGACGCTCTCCTTTGGCGAGCCGACCGGTACGCGAGCAGCGGCGCGCTCCTCCACGAAACCTATGGCAACGGCACAAGCACACGGCGGAGCCTAGACCCGCACGTGGGGCGACCGTCGCGCATGTGGACCGAAGGGGCTGCCGGCGTGCTCTCGGATGTGGCCTTGGACTGGAATCAAGACTCGCGACTTCGCTCCGCAAGCGAGAGCATGGGACCGACAGCCGGGGAAGACGTTTTTGAATACGATTCGCTCGGACGTCTCGACTCCTGGATGCGCGACTCGCAGATGGCTGGGGACTACACCTACGACGCTCGCGGAAACCTGACGTCGCTACAGCATCAAGCCTTCGACAGCGCAGGAAGTGTCGTCGAAAGCTGGGGCCACAGTCTTGGCTTTGGTGGCGGCTCCGTTGGCGGACATCAGCCGCAAACGGTGGACGGCGCCGCCACGGAATATGATTCGTTTGGGCGATGGCGCGGCGTGGACGGGGGCGACTCGTGGAGTGCGAGCTTCAACCGCTTTGACCTTCCGACGGAGGTCGTCACTATTACAACCACGACTTCGTACGGGTACGACGCCTTTGGACAGCGTGTGCGAAGTGAGAGCCAGAGCATGGCGGGCGGGGCGCTCACGACGACGTCCCTACTCAACGTCGGCGACCTCTTTGAACGAAAAATCGTCAACGGGCAGGCTGAATATCGCTTCGCCATCGCTGGGGGCTCAGGCGTCGTCGCCGAAATCACGGAAGACGCGGCCGGCGTGACGAGCACGTCGTATTTGCACCGCAACCACCTCGGCTCGACGGCGCTTCGCACGGACGAGACCGGGGGCGTCGTGGAGCGCTACCGCTACACGCCATACGGCGAGCGACTCAATGAAGACGGCACGTTGTTTGGAGACCCGACCGGCGGGAATGGCGCTTCGCTCCAGAGCGGCTTTGGTGGCCACCGGCATGAAGCGAGCGGCTTTGTGGACATGAGCGGCAGGCAGTACGACCCCTCCCTGGGGCGCTTCCTCAGCGTCGATCCTTTCAACGTGGAGCCGCTGAATGCGCAGAGCTATAACGGCTACGCGTTTGTGATGGGCGATCCGATGACGTTCTCGGACCCCAGTGGGTTTTGTCGCGCCGCCAACGTGACAGACGCGGAAGACTGCGGTGGCTCGTGGAATCCCTTTGCACCGCAGGTTCGTGGAGGTGGTGAGGGTGGTATCGCGGGGTGGCTGAATCGTCTGATGAACGGTGGGGGTGGTGATGACGTACACGCCGGTGAGGGGAATACACCGCGGCGGCAGGGACCTCCGCTTGTTGAGTCACGCATCGTCGACGTGCAGCAGGGGGCGGTGCCGGTGGCTTCCTCGGGGGGCGTCGGGACCACGATGAACGCGGGTGGGCACGCGCCGGGTGGAAGGCGAGCGAATCCTGGGGAATCTGAACGCTCGTACTGGGCAAAGTTCTGGGACGATTTTGTAAACGGTGAAGCGTCGTATTCTTCTGGTATTGGAACATCATTCGCACACTTCGCGGCTCAAACGGGCATACTTGGTGATGATGCTGAGAGGGACGCGAGTCGTATCAATGATGTTATTGGGGCGGGGGCCCTTCTAGCGTACGAGAATCCGGAAACCGTCCTGGAGATCCTCGAGTTTCAAGCTTCGCGCCGGCCGGGTTTTGTCACTGGAAGGTTCTTTATGGGCACGATTGTTAGTGCAGGAACGACGCCAATCCTCGGTATCCCACTCACCGTGCTTAGTGCATATGGCTCAGCCGTTGAAGGGGCCCAACGGGGAGTTCACGCCTCCGAGATCTTTGCATATAGTCTGGTCCCATGGTGATTCATAGATACACATCAACAGCTATCGATGTTGTTCAAACCACGCTCTGGGGGCTCATGCTGTGGTTTCCAGATTACGTTTGGCCGGCTGCTGGGATATTGGTTTCGTTCGCCACGCTTTTTCTTTTTCGGAATTCAACGAGCACTGCATTTCGGAGACCCCTACTCCTGCTCGGTGCGGCGATCTTCAACGCCCTGATATTCTTAGTGCCGATTCTGTACACAAAGTCCCCGTTTCTATTGGGCCTTTCCTGTCTTGCTCTCGGGGTTCTCTTGGGAGAGCGGCTCTCGCTTTACCTGGCAACAGTAGATCCTCCTCGCGCATCACGAAACTGACGGATGGATGCCGACTTTCACGGTCATCCCGCGTCGGGCGCGGGCAGCGCGACCTCTCGCCTGGGGAGAAACACGGAGCAGATTCCTCTTCGAACGGCGGCGCTTCGATTTCGAACGCGCGGCGTACCGTGGGGAGTGAGTGGGTACTGAGCGTTTCGGGAGACAGCTATCTTTGATGGTCGACGAACATTTCGTGAGTAGCGACCACTTCGATCGTACCCCGTCCGCGGCGTTGACGATCCCTAAACCGCCCACCTAAACGGAAGAACCAACGGTTTCGACACTGAGCAAACCGGGTCCCCGCAACCAAGGAAAAGGTCGTAACTCCCAGGAGTTACGGCCTTTTTGTTTTCCGTCGCACACACACACCGAGCGCTTTCCAAACGGCCCGCCCATCGCTCGCCTGCTCCCGACAGACATGCACATCAACCCGCTGAAATCAGGCCCACGCTATCGCGCCATCGATTCTTAATTAGCCCTGTCTCAAGCTCGTTCACACGTTCCGGGTTTTGTTCGTGCGCGCTATATCGTTCGTCGCTGAACGCCATCTGAGGACAAGCGGATGGGGGTGCTTTCGCTTGGGGCTGTCCGACCTATGT
>JBLHKB010000331.1:0-7866 GCA_047619315.1 Polyangiales bacterium | reverse complement strand
GAGGCTTATGCGTGACCGCTGTGGGCTCACGTGGCTCCAAGCTCGGGGCTGCGTGTGAACTCGGCGAGTCAAATGGGCTTGGCTGAGCTGGGGAGTCAAAGGGCGCTGGCTGACCCGCGCTCGCGCCCGAGAAAGGCGTTGGAGCCCCCGCCGCCGACCCAAAGGAGGGGCGCGGAGCGGCTGTTTGCGCCGAGGCGAGGTCCCCGTGGTTGGAGCCATAGCTAGGCGCCTGACCAGAAGACATCACGGGAGCACGTGGCGATTCCTTTTGATGCGTGGCCGCCGTCGGAATTCCAAGAAGGTCCTCCGGCTTGTCGTAGATCTGTGTGGCGAGCTCATCCTCGTCCCAATCCATGTCGAACGCAGGCTTCGCGGGTGTCGCGGAGCTTGATCCGAGGGGCCCTTGGCCGAGGAGCGTTCGCTTCGCGGCAGAGGGTGGCGGTGGTGGTGGCGGCTTCGACATCTCGGGGCGCGAGTGACGCGGCGGAGCTGGAGGCGGAGTGGGTGGACGGGAACCGATGGGAGGCGGAGCCTTCACATGACGGTACTGCTCGTCCCGAATTTCCTCTTTCTGGATCTCCTCTGACCACATCTTACGCATGTGGCCGCCGAGGTCCTTCCGGGCGAAGAAGTTGCCGCTCGTGTACATGAAGGACTGCAGGTCGTCGTGCAGATCCATCGCCGTTTGGTACCGATCCTCGACGTCCTTCGCGAGAGCTTTGAGAACGATTTGTTCCAGCTCTTCCGGGATCTTTCGGTTGTAGGTACTGGGCGGCATGATCTCGACGTTGCGGACCTTCTCCAGCGTTGAGAAGTCGCTCTCGCCGACAAAAAGGCGCTCGCCCGTGAGGAGCTCGTAGAGGCAGATGCCCATGGCGAAGACGTCGCTTCGGCGGTCGAGGGGGAGCCCCCTCACCTGCTCCGGCGACATGTAGCCGAACTTGCCCTTGAGAATGCCAGCCTGGGTTTTCCCGGCTTTGTTTGCTGCTTTGGCGATGCCAAAGTCGATCAGCTTGATCTCACCGTCGTAGCTTACGAGGATGTTTTGCGGAGAGACATCGCGGTGCACGAGACGTAGGTCCCGCCCGGCGGAGTCACGCTTGTTGTGTGCGTAGTCGAGGCCTTCGCAGACCTTCATGACGATATAGGACGCCATCGACACCGGCACGGCTTGGCCACGCTTGCCGAGTCGATCAAAGATCGCGCGCATGTCTTTGCCGCGCACGAACTCCATCGCGATAAAGTAGCTATCTGCCACCTTGCCGAGGTCGAAGATGGAAGCGATATTCGCGTGCGTCAGCTGCACGGAGATCTTCGCCTCATCGATGAACATCGTGATGAACTCTTGGTCCTCCGCGATGCTCGGAAGAATCCGCTTCAAGGCGACAAGACGCTCGAAGCCCTCAACGCCAAAAGCCTTGGCTTTGAACACCTCGGCCATTCCGCCGACATTGACCCGCTCAAGTAGAAGATACTTGCCGAAGGGGATTGGCTTCTTCACGTTCCTTGCGTCCTCACCAGCATGAATTTACTCGGTGAATCGGCGCACCATACCTGTAAAACTCGTCGTTCTTCAAGGTTGGGCTGCCGAAGAAACCGCATTTCCGTCGAATCCTTCATGGTGTGTCCGTATCCTCGGGGTCTGGAGCCGTAAATCGCGGACTTCCCTCACCCCGTACGTACCTTACACGGGTGTCCTGCATTCGGCCCCAATACATGTAGGGACGTGGCTGGACTTCCGGGAAAAGTACCTCGGAAGCAGGCCGCTCCTGCGCGATGAACCCAAGCGATGTCGCTACATCTACGTCCCGTTCGTACGCATCCGGACCCGCGGTCTGCTCGTCGACCACGAACGCCAAGCGGATCGTCTCGGGTAAACCGATAACAGGTCCCACCGTCGCTGTGGCCAAGAGTGCCTGAACATCTGGCCCCTCCCCATAGACAAGGAAACCGTCGCGATCCACTCCGATGCCTGCGGCGTGAGACGCCTGGATGGAGTCTCCAGCAAGGATGACCCGAGCATCCTGAGGGGCCTGGCCTATCCCGTAACGCCGACCGATGAGAAGAGTCTCGGCGTAGAGCGTGAGGGTTCCGGTGAGAGCGGCTCCGGCCTCAGTGAGATACGCCAACGTTGTGGGGGTCACCGTCGACTCTGCGTCGACCAAAGGCGCCGCGATGGCTCTGCTTGGATCGATGCGAACAAGGTAAGTGTCACCCACCTTTGCCCGCGCGAACGCATGAGGCCATCCCGCGTGAGGGAGCCCAGTCGTGTCAAAAGCCAGCGCCTCACCCTCCACTTCGAGGTCGGGACCAGGCAAGAGCGGGCGCTGAGTCAGGTAGAAGAAATCGCGCGGATCTTGCCGAATGTAACGAGGGAACCGCATCGGCGTCATCGAGCGGGCCAAGAGCCGTCCGCGGGCGGTCCAGCCTCTGGCTCTCGGAACATCTACCTGGAACTCGAAATCCGCCGTGGGTCGACGTTCTAGCTCTGGCAGCTCCTCCGTCGGCATCACGTTGTAGAACTCGAAGGCCGTGTGGCGTTGGTTCATATCCAAGTGAACGCCTCGATCGCAGCGGGTGGCTTTCATGGCTTCGCCGAGCTCGTCGGCGCCCATCGATTTGCCCCAGAAGTATGCCATGAAGCCCTCTTCAGTCAGGCAGATGCCAGAGCGGTCGATGTACGCCTGCTCGTCGTCTCCTTGAGGCGCAGCACCCCAAAACCAACGTCGCCACGGATTAATTTCGTCGCCCTCGATGACACTTGTGAGGTTCTGCCGGAACTCCACCATGTCTTCGGGGATCTGCTGAACAGCCCAGGCTTCGCGATAGTGGCGGACGCCCTCCGGCGGATCGGTCCAGGAACCCATAGACACTCGACCGTCACGATGAACGGCCACCGTCGCTGCCCAGGGTTTGGGCGGCAGGTAAACGCGACCTTCGGACATCATGCCGAACTCGCCATGCATGGACTGAAACCCGCCATTGAAGCCAGCGACCACGCGAGAGAGCGTCCCTGGATCACGCGGGACCATGCCGCTTCCCGTCGCGCCGGTAGCGCTCTCGGGTTCTCGAGTGCCCGTCATGACGCGAAACTGCAGCGCGCGGGGATCCCAGATCACGACGTACACGCGAGTGAAGGGACGATCCGGGTCGACCTGAAGAAAGGTCGTGTAGAATGCCGGAGGCGCGTTGGGGTAGGAACGAACATACGGGTCATCCACCACCGCCACCCACTCACCCTCGCCTCGCGCGGGCCGACGCACCACGGGCGTGAGCGTGGCTGGTGGCCATCCAAGCTCCGGGTCTGTGACCGCGAGCTCTGCCCGGCGACGCGTGGCCTCCACGCTCATGTCGGTGATGCCGAGCTCATCCGCGACTTCCGCCTCGGTGTCGGGACCGCCAACCACGGAGTAGTACCCGCGCTGGAGCGCGTCCTTGATCGCGAACACCCGGTGCTCAAGCCACGCGATGGGCTCTGGACCCACGAACGAGAGGTCCCGCACAGAGTCGACGACCCACGTCAGCGTGCCGGGCACCCCTCTCTCGAGAGCCTGCACTTCGATGAGCTCCTCCCCGCGAGTTGGAGTCCCATCCGATGGGTCGATCTCGAGAACGACATCGCCCATGGCCACGACGAGGGTTTCATCAGAACGCAGTTCCAGCGTCTCCACCGGCTCTCGAAGTGAGTATCGGATCCGACCAAACCCTTCTCGCCTACCGGAGTCTTGAAAGTTCGTAATGCTGTTCTGAACCTTCGCTCGGCGCGGCCAATCATCCGTGAGAGTGGGTGACTCCCCTCGGTGATCGATGAGCGTCACGGCATCAAAGCGGCCCGTGACATAGGACGCATAAGCGACGTGGCTCTCGCCAACGAGGACCAGCTGCTGCTCATCCGCGCTCGAAGTTCGCGTGAGGTTTCGCAGGTTGCGGTAGCTTAGGATACTCCCACCGCTGCCCACGCGAAACTCGACGAAGAACAGGTCCCGAGGGGCGTCAGCGCTTACGCGCCCCAAGAAAAGAGCATCCGTGTAACGGAAGGGGCCACCTGTTTCCATCAGGAGCACGGACGCCTCGTCCACGAGGATCTCGGCATCCAGCGCGCGAGCCGCGCTTGCCTCCACGCTCCCCGCCGCGCCGAAGTCCGTGGATGCAAACGCACAAACCCCCACGAGCCCGCAGGCCGCTAGAAATACTCGTGAACGTTCGCGAACGTAGGCCTTGAGTCGGGTTCGGGACTTCATCTCTTCTACAACAGCGCAAACGCGACTGGGATTTCCGACCTAGCAGTCCCGGGATTCAGTTCAACCACGCAGGTTTGCCTAGAGCGACACTGCCCCATCTTGGTGATTTTGTGGACACAAATCGGAGGCTGCGGCTTCCGGGCGCCTCTGCTAAGGGTCCGCTGTGGTGCACCGCATCTTTCCGCAGATGGCGGAAAACACAAGGTTTCGAATGACCCTTTTCTCTCTACGATCGATGGCCCTCGCCGTCATTCTTTCTGCGTCTTTCACTTTCCCTGCAGCTCTGCAGGCCCAACGTCGTAGGGATGCGGCGTCTGGAGACGACTCACCGCGGGTCGTGGCCACACTCGCCGATCTGGACAGATTGACCCTGGAGCTGGCGTCCCCCAACGATGACATCACCCGAGCGGCGATCGATTCGCTGCAGGTCATCGACCATCCCCGAATCGTTCCGCCGCTCGCAGGCCTCCTGCGCTCCGGTCGCTCGGATATCGTGGTCGACAAGGCTCTCGATGCACTCCGCGGGCTTGGGCACGAGAGCGCGATCGAAGTCCTGACGGAGTTCACGAACCATCGACGCGCAAGTGCGAGACGACGCGCCTTTCAGGCGCTCTCCGCCATTGAGGACGGTCGCGTCGCAGCCATCATCGAGCGAGGACTGCGTGACTCAGACCGGTCCGTGCGTGGAGTCGCCGCTCTCGCCCTCGGCGAAATTGGAGCGACCAGCTCACTCGGCACCCTTTTCGTCGCCCTCGAGCGGAACGTGATCGAAGCTGCGATCGCCATCGGTAAGCTTGGAAACGCAGCGTCCATCGAACGATTCGACGGTTTCCTGGGCAATGAACCCTTGGGCGTGATGCTTTCCGGATACGACGAGTATCTGCGGCGCGACGATGTGCCCATCGAAGCCAAGACGGCCATCGTGGAACGCTTGGGCGAGACCGCAGGAGTCATGGTCCGTCAGTTCTTGCAGAACTATCTTCGCTGGTTCCCCGTTCGCTCCCGCAACCGTGAGCTGCTCGCCCTGCGCGACTTGGTCAACGAGACGATTCAGACCATTCCAGAGACCAGCACTGGAACGACGATCCGGAACGGAGCTGCCCAATGACCCGCTTACTCCCACTTCTTCTTGTTTTTGGCTGCGCGACAACAACCGCCACGGGTGCTTTCAGCTATCGCTTCGCGGACAACCGCCTAGAGGACATTGAACCGATCCTCGAGGCTCTGCCTTCACCCAGTGCACCCGCAGTAGCCAACGCGAGTGGCTCGCCTTTGGTGGTCGCGACGACGACGAGTGACACGCCCGAAGTCCTCGCTATCGATGTTCAATCGGGCGACGTCCGCTGGCGCACGGCACTCGATGCCTATTCACGCCCAGAAGTGCACGGCGACGTCGTGATGACAACCGACCGGACGAACCTGGTCGCTCTCGATCTTGGCAACGGACAAGAGCTCTGGCGCAAGCCCCTCAACTCCCTGGTGTACGTTGGCTGTGCCCGTTCCGGGAACACGTTGGCGTGCGTTTCGAGCGTGGGGGCCAGCGGTGGAGAACACCGCGAAGGCCGCATTGAGGCCGTCGACGCACGCAGCGGCCGTCGCGTCTGGCTTCACGAGATCACCGGCGTCCTTGGAAAGCCCGCAGCCGTGGCCGACCTTTTCCTGGTCCCGTGGGATCGACAGAGTATCGCTCTCCTGACCGCTTCGACGGGGGTCGAGCAGGCCCGACTTCGCTCCAACGATGACGTCATCGCCTGGGTCGAGGCTCGCGCGGAAGGCATCTTTTACGGCCACCGCGGCATCTACCGTCTCGGCTTAGGCTCAGCCACTGGCAACAAAGAAGACGCGTTCTACCGGCCCCACCCACTGCCAGAGCTCCCCCGTGAGCCGGAGCTTCACGACGACGGATTCTACCCGAACCCAGGTCGTCGCTCAGCGCGAGGCCGCATTCGTGTGTACTTCGCACCACAGGCTCAGGGCGAGAGCCCCGTCTCTGTGGTCGGCGATATATTCTACTACGTCTACTACCGATACGTATTCGCCTACGACGGTGAGGGGACGATCCGCTGGGCACACACGTTGAGCCAGGACGTCATCAACGCTGAAGTGACCCCTTCCGGTCTTTTGACCATCGGCGAAGAAGGCGCATTCACCCTCCTCTCGGCCCAGAGCGGAGCTGAGCTTTGGACGGGTGGCGTTGAAGGCATCACCCTCGGTAGCGCTGGCATCGATGCTGCGAACTTCACCGCGGCGGGTGGAGAAGGCGAAGCACAGGACCTCCGAACCGCTTTGGCAGAGATCGTTGGTGACCCCGACAACCGCCTGGTAGCAGCGCGCGCACACGCGGTGAGTCTGCTTTCCGCTCTGGATGCCCCAGAGATCACTCAAGACTTGCTGGACTTGTACATCCAGCGTTCGACGCCAGGTGCTCTTCGCGAAGCCATCGGAACAGCGCTCCAGTCGCGTGTCATCGGCACGGAGTTCTTGGTGTCGGCTCTCGACCAGCACTTCAACTACCTGGAAGAAACCCGGGTCCCGCCCTTCGCTCTCATTATTCCGGCTCTGCTTCAGCAAGAGGTTCGCGGCGCTGTCTCGGGGCTTGTCTCTCACTTGATGGACCACGAGACCCCACTCGACGTCATGCCGCTAGTCGCCCGCGCCATCGTGGACTTGGGTGATGAGAGCGTGGTTCCGCCACTCCAAGCGTTCCTGGTTCGATACCAGGCTGACACCACGTTCGCGGAAGCACCTCAAACACTCGCTGTTGTGGCAGAGGGTATGTTCCGCCATGGCGGCGAAGATGGCCGTACGATGATTCAAGCCGTCGCCGCTGCCCCGCACACAGGCGAAGAACTCACTGGCGCGATCCAAGGGTTGTTCGAGCGTGAGGTTGCGGCAGCTGACGCAACGGCTCAGGCCGAAGCCACCGCGGCAGCTGAAGCTGCGCGGGCTGCAGCCGCCGCAGAACGTGCGGCACGGCCTGATCGCTTGAGCCAGGCACAAATCAACGAGGTCTTCGCCGCACAGACCGAGTCGTTTCGGACTTGTGTTGAAGCAGAGCTTGAGCGGAACCCACTGCTCGGTCAGCTTCGCTTCGTGTTCATCATTGAGAACACAGGGCAGCCTCGTGACATGCGCTACACGCCCAACACACCAGAGCTGCAGAGCTGTCTCGCCCCCACCGTGGAAGCTCTCGTGTTCCCGCGTTTCCAGGACCGTCGTCAGCGTGCGCGTTTCGTCGTAAACCTCCGTGGCGGAGCTTCCGAAGCGGCCGCTGGAGACGACATCGATGACAACAACTGGTGGGCGGGGAACGAACGCCGCGGCGCGTCCGCGGACACCGCTCTCGGTCGGCCATGGTGGCAGCCGCGCACGGTTGCGGGTGCAGCGGAGGGGCCAACGGCACCTCCAGAGAACCCCACCCCTGGCGAGACCCCACCTGAGGGCGGCGAGACTCCACCTGAGGGCGGCGAGACTCCTCCTGAGGGCGGCGAGACTCCTCCTGAGGGCGGCGAGACTCCTCCTGAGGGCGGCGAGACTCCTCCTGCGGGCGGAGAAGGTGAAATGTGGTGGCTTCCGGAAGAGTAGGTGGTTTAGCGCTCGTTCAAGAGCGCTTGCATCACCCTAC
>JBLHKB010000330.1:0-7866 GCA_047619315.1 Polyangiales bacterium | reverse complement strand
ACGAGCGACAGCACTCGCCGAAAGCTGCGTCTCAAAGAGTATCTAGTGCGTCATTCGGAGTGAGCGTTTGCTGACGTCCGTGGAGAATTGTCCTAGCATGGTGCCGATGCGTCTATTCATTCGGCCTTTGCTCCTTGTCTTGGCTGCCGCCTTTGCCCTGGCGGCCCTGCCGGGCCAAGCCGAAGCCCAAAGCGAAGACGAAGATCGAGAACAAGCTCGCGCCGAGTTCGTTGCGGGCTCAGAGGCCGCCACCGGCGGACGCTGGGCAGATTCCCTCGAGCATTTTCAGCGCGCTTACCTCATGAGCGGCGTGCCGACAGCCCTCTTCAACGCTGCGATGGCTCTACGAGCGCTCGGTCGTCACCGCGAAGCACGTGACGCTTTTCGGCGCGTCGTCGATGTGCACGGCGATAGCCCCGCTGCAGAGCCTTCCCGCGAAAAGGCAGTCGAGGAAGCGGCACGCGTCGCGGTGCTGACCCTCGCGGGCCTCGACGCGGAAGCCGACTACGAGATACGCATCAACGGTCGCACTCACGAGAGTTCGCGCGGCGTGGAGTTGGAGATCGAGGCGGATCCTGGACCGAACGGTGTCCAGGCATCACGCGACGGCTACGAGTCTTGGACGTGGGAAGGCCGGCTCGAAGACGGCGCCCGTCAAACGTTGCAAGTGGAGATGGTGGAGATCGAGGTGGAGACCACGAGCGTCTTCAAAAGCCCCGTATTCTGGGTAATCGCAGGTGTTGTGCTTGTGGGCGCTGGCGTCGGCGTAGGGCTTTTCCTTCAGCAAAACGCTCAGCTTGATGTCATGCACCCTGACAACGCTTTGGAAATCTAAGCTATGCGACCGTTCATTTTGGTTCTCTCGCTCTCAATGCTGGGGGTCGTTCTTCCAGGCTGCACTTTGAACGCCACCCTGGACGGTGAGCTGCGTTTGCCAGCACGCCCAGATGGCTTCGACTCTCTCTTTGTGGTGGTTGCTGTGCGCCGTGACGACACCTTCGAAGATCCGTGGGAAGGGACGAGTCTCCCTCAGGTCCATGAACTTGGCCCCTCGCCGACGACCTACTCGTTCTCCCTTGAGACCGAGGAGTTCATGCGGAACGCCTTCATCCGGATTCAGCTTTGCCGCACGGAAGGGTGCCAAGACCTTCAGGACCCAGTGTCAGAACTTTGGTACGAGCTGCAGCAACCATTTTACCAAGGCCAACAGACTAGCTGGGACCTTGAGCTACCACGCTTTCCATTGTGCCGTGATGAAGCGTGTACGTCTTTTACGACACCCGCGGAAAGCGACGGGCCCGCGGTGCGTTTGTGCAATGCGGTCTCCTCGGCTGATTTTCCTGTCTGGCGCTGCAATGTCGGACGCTGTGAAATTGGATGTGGTCTCGTTTCGGGAATGCCCACGGGCGGAAGCTGTCAGGGCGGCGATGGCGGCCTGCACTTTTGCGAATAGGCCGATAACGAGGGCTTTTTCCCTGATCCTTCCAGCGTCGAGATGACCTCACTGGAGAAATACCCCAAGGTTCACGTTGCTTCGGGTGTTCTTATTGGGTGTTTTTCGGTCAACGGAGCAAATCCGATCTACCCTTATCACTACACGTGATCCCGAACTCAAACGATACCGGTCGCCGCGAGGCGTTCAGCGGCCACGGAGAGAGGCGGCGCTTTGGCCGCTACGAGACGCTTTTCCGGATCGCCGCCGGCGGAATGGCCGAGGTCTACGCAGCGCGAATTGTAGGCGAAGGCGGCTTTGAAAAGGTCGTAGCGCTCAAGCGGATGCTCCCCAACCTCGCCGAAGACGAGCGATTCGTCACGATGTTTCTCGACGAAGGCCGCGTGGCTGCGCACATCTCAAGCCCCAACGTGGTTCAAACTTTAGACCTTGGTCGGGCCGAGGACGACTCACTCTACTTGGTGATGGAACTCGTGATCGGTGTGCCTCTGGGGCATCTGATTCGTGGTGTGTTGAAGAGCGGCGAATACGTCGACCTGGACATCGCCGTGGAGATCATCGCCCAAGCGGCGACCGGGCTTCACGACGCTCATGAAGCGACCACGCCGCTGGGTGATCCGCTCAAGTTGATCCACCGCGACATCTCACCGCAGAACATCCTCGTGGACCGCGCGGGTCGAACACGCATCACGGACTTTGGCGTCGCTCGCGCCATGCAGAGTCACTCTCATACGCAGACGGGCGAGGTCAAAGGCAAGATGTCCTACTTTGCGCCGGAGCAAGCGCGGGGCGGCGAACTGACTGCGCGCGTGGATATCTTCGCACTTGGGATCGTCGCGTGGGAGCTCATCACTGGGCGCCGTCTCTTCAAGTCGGATAACCCGTTGAATACTCTTCGAAAGGTGACCGAGGAACGAATCCCCACGGTTCACGAGTACCGGGCCGACATCCCACCCGAGCTTGGCGCGTGCATCGCCAAGGCGCTTCAGCGAGATCCCGACGACCGCTATGAGAGCGCGCGAGCCTTCGCCCAAGCAATACGTTCAGCGCACAAACCGGCTCGTCAGTCTGCCGTTGGCGAGTACGTAAAGCTGCACGGCGCAACCGCGGTGGAGCACCTTGAAAGCGGGCTCAAACGGGCCCTCAGCAACGAACCCGAGGAGGAGGCGACGAGGGCCGTTTTACCCCGTGGCGCTTCGGGTTCGGGGCTCTCGAACTCCGCCGTCGTGCCAACCGGATCGATGACCGAGACTCGAAGCGAGACCGGGAGTCGTTCCCTCCTTCTCAACGCAGCCGATTCCGCTGGGTTGAGACCCGCGCCACCCGAATCGAAGCGAAAGGGTCTCTTGCTCGGACTGATCGCCGTCGTGATCGCTTGCGTGGCCGTTGGTTTGTTCTTTGCCTCTCGCCCGTCGCCGTCCTCGATCGCTCTTGATCCATTGCCCCAGGAACCGACGCCTGCTGCAGTGACGCCTGAAGCTGAAGCGCTCGAGCCCGATAGCCCAGCGATGGTCCAGCGGGTCATCGCACCCGAGGTTGAGCCCGCGCCCACACCACGAGCCGTGACGATGCGTGTACGCCGAGGGATGAGGGCGTCGATGGTTCAGACGCCGCCGCCAGAGGAGACGGTCGCAGCGACGAACCCAACGATGGAACCCGTAGTGGAGCCCACGATGGTGGAGGCCCAAACCACGGACTCAGCGATGGCCACCCCAATAACTACGCCGATGACGAACACGATGAGCGCCGCAGAGGCACCAACAGGTACGGGCCACAGCAGCGAGATGACCAGCGAGATGAGCAGCGAAATGAGTGGAAGCAGCATGGGACTGCTCATGCAATGGGGAGACCCATGACACCCGTTGAAGTTCGCGCGCCGATGGGCGCCCGCCTGCTCGAAGTGGTCTGGGATGATGGCAAGACCACGTTCTTTCGCCACGTGGTGCTTCGTGGGTTCTGCCCCTGCGCCGTCTGCCAAGGACACGAAGGCGCCATCAAATGGGTACAGCCTCAAGGCGACTCCGCTTTGGAGCTGGCGAAGCTCCATGAGACGGGCCAGTACGGCCTCCGTTTGGAGTGGGGCGATGGTCATGCCACTGGCATCTATTCGTTTAAGTTCCTGCAGGATTTGGCGGACCTTCACGAAGTCGACGAAGCCGACGTTCGCGGCCGTATTTTTCGCCGACCTTAGCGTGTGGCGCATTCGCGCCAGGCCGGATCACGAAATACTCTCGCGAACCGCCGCGGTCCGTTTCGTGCCAAACCATGCCCATGAGCGGATGTGAATCGGACGCGACCTCACACATGCGCCCATCACGGACTCGTCATGTGTCCATGCGCTACACGCTCCTAGGCCAGGCTGGCGCCATGTAGCCAAGTTGCCCTGCTGGGCCTAGTGTGGGATTGAACGAACTTCATGAAGGTAACGCAGCACCTTGCGGAGGCCGACCGGCCTCTAATCAGTTTCGAGATCATTCCGCCCAAGCGTGGTGGCAATGTTCGCTCGCTAATGAAGCTTGTCGACGACCTGGTGAAGCATCGTCCTCCTTTCATCGACATCACGAGCCATCCGGCCGAAGTTGTCTACGAAGAGACGCCTGACGGCATTCAGCGGACGGTCAAACGTAAGCGCCCCGGCACCCTTGGCGTGTGCGCGCTGATCCAGAACAAGTACGACATCGACGCCGTACCTCACGTTCTTTGCCAGGGGTTTACCCAGCAAGAGACGGAGGACTTCCTCATCGAGCTTCGCTACCTTGGCATCGATAACGTCCTGGCCATTCGCGGCGACAACAAGGGCTACCAGAAGCCACTGCGGGACGGCAAAACAGCTAACCGCTACGCCGGTGATCTCATCACGCAGATCGCCTCCATGAACAAGGGCAACTTCCTCGACACCTACCTCGACGCGGCGCCCATGGAGTTCTGCGTGGGCTGCTCCGGCTACCCGGAGAAGCACTTCGAGTCTCCCAACCTTTCCACAGACATCCGTCACGCGAAGGCAAAAGTGGACGCCGGCGCCGAGTACATCGTCACGCAGATGTTTTTCGAGAATAAGCACTACTTCGCGTACGTCGATGCGTGCCGCGCGGCAGGCATCGAAGTGCCGATCATTCCCGGCCTCAAAGTACTGACCAGCAAGAAACACCTCGTCAGCATTCCTCGGACGTTCCACTGCGAGCTCCCCAGCGAGCTCAGCGACGAACTCGAAGCGGCGGACACGAAGGAACAAGTTCAATGCATCGGCGTCGAGTGGGCCGTGCAGCAGACTCGTGAGCTTCTGGAGAAGGGTGTCCCTTCGCTCCACTTCTATGTGATGAGCAACGCCAAGGCCGTGAACAACGTGATCGCGCAGCTCGGGCTCTAGCCATCGCGCGACCCTCGGGGTAGCTACTCTGCGCTGAGCGCCTCGGCTGCCGCGCCCCATCGTCGCGAAACCGATATCAAGACGGTCCACGGTGTCTTCTCCATCACGGCAGTGGTAGCCGCTGTAGCGGAACTCGCTGGTGTCCCCGTTCGGGCATCGTGGTGCCGAGCTTGGTGCCAATGCCCAGGCGCTGTCGCTGAAACTGCGCAAAGCGCTGCGAAGGGATCAAAGCCTTCGTCGCAGCGCGCGAAGCTCGTCTTGGTTGCTCACCCCGCCGAGTCGGCCGGCCTCATACGCTTCCGTCACAGCACGCGCGAGTTCCAGTTCAACGTCGCCTTCGGCTTCCAAGCGCGCGAGGTGTTCCCGTGGCGTTCGCGCTTTCGGACGTACGATACCTCGCTTCGCGAGGCGGCGTTCCAGACGTTCGTAGAGGTCGCGCGCGCTCTCACCACGTTCGATCGCTGCACTTTGGGGCTTCGTGCTCTTTCTGCGTCTTCGTTTCCAAACCAGATAGCCAAGCCCGGTGAAAAACAGCGCGCCGCCGGTGATGGGCATCCACGGAAGCGAAACCGAACTCTGCTCTTCGTTCAAGCCTCGCTCGCCTGAGACGCGTTCGCTCTGCCGTAGCGAGCGGAACCAGCGAAACGCAGTGCGAAGGCCTTCCACCTGGTCACGAAGATCGTAGCCCACGACGTCGCGTGCCCACCGCATGCGCAACGCATCAAGTGCTGCTCGAACGTCGGCCATGAAGCCATCGCCGCGTGGCGCCGCACTCATATAAGCAGGCGGTGTCGGATCATAGGTGCGCCAGGCGCCGTCTACGTACGCTTCGATCCAGCTATGAGCATCACCTTGGCGAATGGCGTAGTACCCGCCGTAACGGTTGTAGACGCCTCCGACAAAGCCCGTCACGTTGCGCGCTGGAACGCCGAGGCTGCGAAGCATGACGGCCAGCGCCGATGAAAAGTACTCACAGTGGCCACGGCGTGCGTCGAAGAGAAAGACCTCGAGGGGGTCCCGCCCTCGCGTGTCGGGCATCGACAGTGTGTATTCGAATGTGCCAGACGAACGGAGCCAGGTTTGCAGCTGCCGTACTTGTTCACGGGGTGGCCCCGTCCCTCCGATCTCTCGGGCGAGAGCCGCAATACGCTCACTGCCGGCCGGGAGCTGTAGGTAGCGTTCGACATCCTCGGATTCGAGGGGCTCCGGAATAGTGTCCAGCTCTTCATCGATGGCGACGCTATAGCGAAGCTCCAGTCCATCTGACTCTCGATACCGTAGGTCCCACCCGTCGGAAAGATCGAGCCGTCGATACGTTTCGCGGCCAGCCTCCACGTGTGGCGCGACGAACACACCGATCGCTCCAGGCGGTAGAAAGAGCACCTGCTCATCCAGCGGATCAAGAACGATGTCGAGCTCGCGTGTGGCGGACTGTCGCCCGCGCCTCACAAGTTGATAAAACCCCATCAGCTCTTGAAGACCTTGCGGCGCGGAGGCGTCACTGCGACTCCACCGTGCCTCTTCGTAGCGGTCAAAGGACGTCCCGCGAAGACGAAAGCGCTCGTTGTTGACGCCACCTGGGACGTGGTCGCTGGGCGTGACGCGAAGAACGACGGTGGTGTCGTCGCGAATGACGCCAAAGCCGCCGAGTTGAACATCCGGGCCAAAACCCGCGACACGACGCCCCGAGTTTTCGCCGAGGGAGAGAAAGCCCATGCCGACGCGAGGGAAGAGCGTGAAGAAGGCCGCGGTCACCAAGAAGAGCGGGATGGACAGGGCCGCGGTCCAACCTAGAAACCCGGCGCCTGCGATCCGGCGTGAACGAAGAACCTCTTTGGCTTTCTCCGATGGCGGGCCAAGGCCCGGGGGCATTTTCGAGTCCGGCTCCACATAGTGGATCTCGATCTCACCGCGAAGATGCGTGAGCGCAAGCATCCACGGGAGAACGACCACGAAGACCACAAAGATGAGGGCGTACTCAAAACCCGTCGTGAGCACAGTGGCCGCGACGAGGTGCAAGAGTGAGAGCGCCTGTATGTGCTGGTAGTCGCGTGCCCCGACACGATGAAAGAGCTTGGCGATCTGAAGCGCGGCGGCGAACTCGATACCGAGCTGCAGGATCGCGGTGTCCGTAAAAGCGCGCGCGACCTGCAGGACGAGAAAGCCGACGATGAGGATATTCCACATCGTCGTGTAGCGAGGTTTGCTCAGTGTGTCTGAGCCGACAAAGATGCTGGCGACGAACCCGCCGAGCATGAGCCCAATCGCCACTAGGCCGAGCTCGTCACCGAGTGAGAGCGCGAAGAGCCCAGCTCCTGCGAGGAGATAGGTTACCCCGACATGAAGACGTCCGAACCTCATGTCGCCCCCATCCTCGCCGACGTGACGGCATCCGTCGCAGCGTCGGAAACGACAACTCGTTGGCTCATCGATTGAGCCGGTGGAAAGTCTTCCTCGGTCTCTTCGGCTTCAAGGAGCGCTAGGAAAAGCCAGATCGCGTCCGGTGAGCTCGAGGGCGTTAGAAGTGGTGAGCGCCCACCCCGCACGAGCACCTCGACGGACAGGCCTTGTCCAAGCCCCCACTCCGCGAGGTATGCCGCGCGACCGACGACTCGCTCAAACGCCCTGGACCAATCGGAGTCTTCGCCGGGCCTCTGGTCGACGAGCAGCGATAAGCGTCCTCGCGATTCGCGCGCCGTCTCGCGGACGACTACACGGTCGAGCTTCGCACTTCGACGCCAGTGAATTGCCCTGGCTTCATCCCCGCGTCGGTAATCACGTAGCCCTAGGACTTCGGTACCCCCGCCGGGACGCGTGAGTGGCGCGTCTTGTCCTCGGCTCATGCCCCTCACGCGCGGCGTTTCGGTCGGTATCGGAGAAGGATAGACAACGAGCGCTTCTTCGTTGATGTAACGCTGCCCTTTTTCGATGAGACCAAACGGGTAGCGCGTTCGTGCCACCACATGGCTCATCACCAAAGGGCCACGCTTCAGCGGCGTCCGTCGATAGGTTGTGGCCTGGGAGCCTCCGGCTGTCACTTTCAGAA
>JBLHKB010000329.1:0-7896 GCA_047619315.1 Polyangiales bacterium | reverse complement strand
CGAAGAACTCCATCGCATACGCGTAACCGACGAGCATGCCGGTACCGAGCATGAACTTGTTCATGAGGTCGAGGTGCTTGAGCGTCACCAAGTTGTGAAGCTTGAAGATGGTGCGGACGATGAGCATCAACGTGAGCACGAGGGCGAAGCCACTAAAGACGGCGCCGGCGACGAAGTACGGCGGGAAGATGGTGGTGTGCCAGCCCGGAATGACGCTCGTCGCGAAGTCGAAGCTAACGACCGAGTGCACAGAGAGGACGAGGGGCGTGGAGATACCCGCGAAGATGAGGTACGCGCGCTCGTAGTGCTGCCAGTGACGGTGGCTTCCGCGCCATCCGAGGGCCAGGAATCCGTAGATGCGTCGTCGTAACTTCGTGGTGCTTCGGTCGCGAAGCGTGGCGAGGTCGGGAATGAGGCCCACGAACCAGAAGATGACCGAGATGGTCAGGTAGGTATTGACGGCGAACACGTCCCACATGAGTGGTGACTTGAAGTTCGGCCACAACGCCATCTGGTTTGGTATCGGGAAGAGGTAGTAGTCGAACCACGGCCGCCCGGTATGAAGCGCCGGGAAGACCGCGGCGCACAACACCGCGAACACGGTCATCGCCTCCGCGAAGCGATTGATGCTCGTTCTCCAGTTCTGTCGGAACAGAAAGAGAATCGCGCTGATGAGGGTACCGGCGTGGCCGATACCGATCCACCAAACGAAGTTCGTGATGTCCCAGGCCCAGTAGGCTGGAGAGTTATTTCCCCAGACGCCGACACCCATGGTGACGAGGTAGGCGATGCAAGAAACCATCAGTCCGAGGAGCGCGAGAGACGGGATGAAGAGCATCCACCAGCCACGTGGGGCCTTCGTCTCTGTGATGCCCGCGACGGCTTCGGTGATGTCGTTGAACGTTGTACCCGGCGGCAGCAGAGAGCGTTCGCCGAGTTCTTCGATGGGTGCCGATGCGCTTGCCATCAGTGTGCCTCCCCTTCGTGCGAATCCGTTGCAGGTTCGAGCACCGGGTTCGGGTTACGAATCTTGCCCAAGAATGTCGTCCTTGGACGGGTACCGAGTTCAGCGAGCAGCTTGTAGCGACGATTGGTCTCGTCCGCCTTAGAGACTCGGCTCTCGGGGTCGTTGAGGTCGCCGAAGACGATGGCCTCTGCAGGACAAACCTGCTGGCAGGCCTCACGGATGCGCTGCGTACAGTACGAGCACTTCTCCATGACGCCGCGCATGCGCACGGTGACGTTGGGGTTGAACTGCAGCTTCCGCGAGTTGGGGAAGTTACCGTGCATGGTCCAGGGATCATCGAGATGGCTGTGCCAATCGAGGTAGTTGAAGCGACGTACCTTGTATGGGCAGTTGTTCGCGCAGTAGCGCGTTCCGATGCAGCGGTTGTACGCCATATCGTTGAGTCCCTCTGGACTGTGAATGGTCGCGTTGACCGGACACACGTTCTCGCAGGGCGCTTCTTCGCAGTGCTGGCAGCCGATGGGCTGGAGCGCGACGGCGGGTTCGTCATCGGTACCGATGAAGTAGCGGTCGATTCGAAGCCAAGCCATGTGACGACCACGCCCCACCTCCTGTTTTCCAACCGCCGGGATATTGTTCTCGGCCTGACAGGCCACGCTGCAGGCGTTGCAACCAACACAGGTGCTCAGGTCGATGACCATGCCCCACTTGTGAAGGATTCGGCCCGTCGCCACTTCGTGCGGTGAGTAGTCCACCTGCTCCCAGAGCGGCGGAACGTTGAGTTCGACGGTGCGGTAGGAGGCGAACTCCGGCTCGGCACGGTACTCGTCCATCGTGGCGTCGATGGCGATGGGGCGCCCTTCCATGAAGTCATGGTTCTGGGTCGTGACCAGCCAGTAGTCGTCGCCGGTCGCCGTGACGCTTACGCCGTTGGTGAAGTAGAAGCCGTCGGAGCTTCGAAGTGGATTGACGTCGAAGCCGCCAGACATCCAGCTTCGCTCGATGCCGAGACCCGGTCCAAGACCGTCCCACTCCTTCACGCTGCCGTAACGGCCTGCGGCGCTGCGGCCCCAGCCTAAGTTGAGCGTGATGCTGTGGTCGGCGTGACCGGGGAGCGCGTAGGCTGGGATTTCAACCTGCGCGTCGCCCTTCGCGAGACGAACCATGGCTCCATCGCGAAGACCAAGTTCGTCCATCGTGCCTTTGCTCATGATGGCGGCGTTGTCCCAGACAAGCTTCGTCATGGGGTCTGGCGACTCGAGTGCCCAAAGGTTGTTCGCGTAGCGACCATCGAAGAGATGGTGTGCCGGTGCGAAGACGACCTCGAAGTTGTTCGGGCCTAGAGCTTCCGCACGCTCAACGCCCGCGAAGGCCGTGGCGATGGCGGCGCCCTGGAGTGCAGGGCGAACCGGACGCGTCATGCTTCCGGCGATAACGCCGATGTGGAGGGCCTGTCGCCAACGAGCGTCGAAGCCTACGCCGCCACCGAAGCGCTCGCGGAAGGTCCGTCGCACCACGTAGTGGCCACGCCAGTTACGTTCGCCGGCCATCTTGGCAAGGAGCTCAAGTGGGCTTCGCCCGCCCCAGATGGGCTGGATAAGAGGCTGCTGAATCGCGACTGCGCCGTCTGCTGCGCGTTGGTCGCCCCAAGTCTCAAGCTCGTGCGCCATTGGCACGTGCCAGCTGCAGCGCTGCGTCGTTTCATCACGTCTCTCGCTGAGGTGAATCGAGGTCACCCCGTCTCGAGCGAGGAGCCCAGCGATATCGATATCGGCCGGAGCGTCGTAGACGGGGTTGCCACCGAGGACGAGCAATGTCTCGACGTCCGTGGCGGATGCCAGTTCAGCCAGGCTCTCGGGGCCATTGGTCAGAGTGTCTGTGACCGTCTGGTAAGCGACCACAGCACCCACGGCGCCGAGGGCTTCGTTGATGGCGTGAGCCAGTGCGTGAACACGAGGCGGCTGACGGCGGCCGACCAAGACGATGGCACGACCGCGTGCACCCTGAAGGTCGCTGGCTAGAGCCGAGATAAAGTCCGCGTTGTAGCCTTCGGTGGAAGACGCCGCCGCAGGGAGTCCGCCGCCGAGTTGGCCAGCGAGTGCCTGAAGGAAGCCTTCGATGTCCTGAGCCGGCATGCGCACGCGGTGGTCCGCGTTTGCACCCGTGACGGAGTGTGTAGCTTCGACCGAGTACAGCCGATTCATGCGCTGCGTCTCGGGATCGTTGATCCGACGACGGCTGGCGAAAGCTCGAACGTTCCGAACGCTTCCGGGCTCAGTGCCGAGGAAGTCGCTGTCGAGAGCGAGGATCACATCGGCAGCGGCGAGGTTGTAAATGGGCGAGAGCGGCTGACCGAAGGCCATGCGCGTACCTTCGCGGATGTTGTCTTCGTCCACCGACGTGTAGTGATGGAAGCGAGCGCGTGGCAATGCTGCGCTGAGCGCCTCGCGAGTGCGCAGAACAGATGGGCTGTTCGTAGGTGGCATCAAGACTCGGAGGCCTGTGCCGCCGGTTCGCTGATGCGCCGTCATGAGTGCGCCGAGAGCTTCGTCGAACTCGGCGAAGGTCGCGTCAACGAGGGCGTCGCCGTCACGCTTGGCAGGCGACTGAGATCGGTCTGGATCGTAGAGGTCCCAAACAGCAAGCTGAGCTCGCAGGTCCGTCGCGCCGAGGCTCCGGCCGTGGCGTGGGTTGCCTTCGATCTTCGTCGGACGTCCTTCGTGGCTCGTGACGAGCAGGCCGATCGCATCGCTTCCGCGCTGTGTGACGCTGGCGAAGTGAATCGGAATCCCGGGGAGCTGGTACTCAGGCCCCTCCACGTAAGGAACAATGTGCTCCACGGGACGACGCGCGCAGCCGGGCAGCGTTAGAGCAGCAGCCGCGGTCGCTCCAGCGAGGAATCCACGACGGCTTACCTTGGGTTGAGCCGCTAGAAGCTGCTCAGCGCTAGGCGCCTCTTTCCCAAGTTTCTTCTTGAGACTTCCCAGGCCGATCAGGCCCTTCATGAACCCACCAGGGAGTTCAGCCTCTGCGCGTTTGCGGTTTTCGCCCTCGCTAGAGTATTTCTCATCGAGGCTTCGCCACACCGCTGGTCGGCGGGAGGCTTCCTCAGGTGAGGCTTGGAGCGAATCGTAGGGTTTGCGGCGACTCATCGGTGGCACCCGGAGCAGTTCTCTGGAGGATTGACGGCAGCGGCGTGGACAACCTCATTGGCTGCCCAAGCTTCATCTGCCTCCCATCCCATGGTTGTAATTTCTTCGACAGGTCGAAGGTTAGGTCCTGGATTACGGTGGCACTCAAGGCACCACTGCATTGCAAGCGGCTCGACGACGCCGACGACTTCGGCTTGATCGATCCGTCCGTGGCACGTCTCGCATCCAATCGCGACGCGTGCCTCATTGCCTTCATCATCCACACTAAGCGCACCATATAGGTGAGCTGAGTGGTTGAAGTACGAGTGGTCAGGAAGCTGGTGCACTCGCACCCACTCCACTGACACACCGGTCTCCCAGCTCTCACGGATGGGAGCCAGCTTCTCCGAGCCCGAGTGGACCACGTTGTGGCACCCCATGCATGTCTGCGTGGGTGGAACCATCGCGTGAGCGGATTCCTCCACGTTTGCATGGCAGTAGCGACAATCCATGCCGAGCTCTCCTACGTGGAGACGGTGGCTATAAGGCACCGGTTGCTCGGGCGTGTAGCCGACCTGCAAGTTGGATGGGGAAGCGAAGTACCAAACGCCGAGCACGAGGGCTCCTCCGCCCGCTAGGGCGGCGCCGGCTAGTGCCAGGGGCAGTAGGTTGAGTTGCCGTGGGAAAATCTGCATGTTGCCGTAGTTGGTTGAGGACTTTGGTCCGCTCGCGGCGCCCTTTTATTGGGTTTTGAACCCGGGGACAAGCAAGAGCGTGAGATGGAGGCATCAAAGATGAGCGGAGAGAGCTTCTACCTCTTCGCGGTGGATAGGACAATTCTTAGTAATCCAGAACACTTGCGTCGTTCCGTCGGGCTCTTGCGAGACGTATTTGAGAACATCAGCATTCTCCTCGCTCCGATCGTCTGCGAGGGGGTGGTCGGGATTTAGCGTCGCTCGAATGGCGACGAGAAGGCTTTGGTGGAACTCAAAACTCATTGATACGATATCTGTCGTATCGTCCGTCTCGTTCGGAGCCCAGTCCATTGTGACTGTCCCGGTGTCGGAAGTCTCACTGAGCCAATGGCCGGGGTGTTGAAAACGGGCGCGAACGTCGGATGCTCCCATTCCTAAGCGGACGCCCTCAAAGCCAACGCTCTGCTCAGCGCAGGCAATAGCGGGCAGTACGGCGATCACTGCCGCAAAACGGAGGGTGGACGTGCGTGTTGAGGGATGCACCGTGAGCCGGGGCTAGGCTCTCCACGGTCTTGGGTCAACCCGGTTGTAGGTTTCGGATGCGTGTTCCGTCAGTCGTGGCCGGAAGGCGTACAAAAGTGAGCGCGCCGGTATATCATTCGTCGGTGAAGGAAGCGCTGAAAGCGAAGAGCCACCTGGGGCCGTACGAACTTGTGGACCGATTGGCCGTCGGGGGCATGGCGGAGCTCTATCGGGCAAGGGCTCCGCAAGATGTGGGCGGTCCCCGTCTTGTGGTGATCAAGCGAATGCTTCCGCATATCGCCGCCGAAGAGAGCGGCCCAAAGATGTTCGACGAGGAAGCTCGCCTCGGCGCCCGAGTCAGCCACAAAAACGTCGTGGAGTTTATCGACGCCGGTAAAGATGACGCCACTCCGTATTTGGTCCTCGAATACGTGCCGGGGTGTGACCTCTGGCGACTGATGCGATGGCTGAGACGCGAAGGGAAAGCCCTCGGCGTCGACCTCAGCATGTTTGTCATTCGCCAGCTTCTCGGAGGCCTCAGTGCGGTACACACCGCCGTCGACGCAAACGATCAACCTCTGGGGATCGTCCACCGAGACATCAGCCCATCCAACGTGCTGCTCTCCGTTCATGGTGAGGTGAAGCTTGGTGACTTTGGCATCGCTCGGGCGCAACTGGCCGCGCGTGGTGCTGGGCGGTCCGCACGCGCGAAGGGCAAGCTCGGCTATCTTTCGCCTGAGCAGGTGACCGGCGGGGTCGTCGATGGCAGAGCCGATGTTTTCGCCGCGGGCGTGGTGGCGGCAGAGCTTCTTCTCGGACGCGAACTTTTCAGTGGCGGCAGTGAACTCGCCATCCTCCTCGCGATCCGCGACGGCAGCATCGCCCCATTCCTGGCGCTGCCCATCGACGATGAGCTGAAGAGTTCCATCGCGTCAGCGCTGAGCGCGGACCCTACCCAGCGTATCGAGACAGCGGCCGAACTCTCCGCGCTCCTGGCTTCGCACCAGCGCAGCGATGATGTGGCGGCGCAGGCCGAACTCGCCGGACTTGTCCGCATGGCTTCTGGGCTCGACGGGGTTGGCGAGCTGACGCCACGAGTGTCCATCGAGCCGCCGCCGAGCGATCACCGCACGCCCCTCGTCGACGACCCGTTTCCCGAAGCGGTGACCGCAGACCTCCCGACGATCGCCTACGATGTCTACATCGGCAGCGAGCGCGCCGGACCTTGGAGCTTCGCCGAGCTCGTCGAAGCGCTGACCACCGGCAAGGTCGGCGCAGGCGATCGCGTGAGCATCGGCGGTGCCCCCGCACGTTTGGTGCGCGACCTACCCATGCTGCTCCGCCATCTCCCGATGGCGACCCTTACTCCGCTCACGATGGACGCCCGTGTCGCCCAAGAGCCGGACATGCGACGCAATTTTGCGGGCGGCGGTTTTGCACGCGGATTGGCCGAGACAGCCGCGTCGCATGAGACCGGCTTGTGGTTGTGTGAGCAAGGTGGCGCGCGCAAAGAGGTCTACGTTCAAGACGGGATCCCCGAGTTCGTCGGGAGCAACCTGGCCGGTGAAATGCTCGGAGAGTTTCTCGTCGCGCGAAGCGTGATCTCCCGCGGCGAGCTCGACATGGCCCTGGCCGTCTTGCCTCGTTTTGATGGCCGCCTTGGTGACACGTTGGTGAGCCTCGGCCTGGTCGAGCCAGTTCATCTGTTTCGGCACATCGCTGCGCAGGTTCGTGAAAAGATCCTCGACCTCTTCACGTGGACCGCGGGCAACGCTGAATTCTATCGCGGTGTTCCTTCACCTCCGAGCCGTTTCCCTCTGGCCATCGACGTATGGGAACTCCTCGACGAAGGGGCCTCGAGGCGACTCGCCGAGGGGCTCGAAGAACAGCGCTTCTCCGCAAGGATGACATCCGCGATCGAGACCGTTCCGCAGCTGCCCGCTTTTGCCACGGAGAACGCGCTCCCGGCGCCACTCCTGGAGTTGATCGAGGAAGCAAGGCAACCCGTGCTTCTTCCTCTTCTCGCCGAGACTCTTTACCGCGAAGGCGACGATCGACGCGGATACCGAATCATTTTGATCGGCCTTATGCTGGATCTGGTTCGATGGGTCGACGAACCGCCTCACCCTTAGACTCGAACGACGTTTGATTCCCATGAAGATACTTGTCTCTGACAAACTCAGCGCCGAGGGCGTCGCCGTTCTCGAAAAAGCCGAAGGTTTCGACGTTGACGTCCGAACCGGCTTGGATGAATCGGCGCTCTGCGCGATCATCGGCGACTACGATGGGCTCATCATTCGCTCCGCGACACGGGTCACGCCCACGCTCTTGGCCTGCGCTGACAAGCTAAAAATGGTCGGCCGCGCCGGTATTGGCGTCGACAATATCGACCTATTGGAAGCGAGCCGCCGGGGCATCGTTGTCATGAACGCGCCGTTCGGCAACGCCGTCACGACGGCCGAACACGCGCTCGGCCTTCTCGCGACGCTGACCCGTCACGTCGCGGCGGCAGATGCGTCGATGAAAGCCGGCAAGTGGGAGAAAGCAAAGGTCCGCGGCACGGAGAAGTGGAAGAAGACCC
>JBLHKB010000328.1:0-7907 GCA_047619315.1 Polyangiales bacterium | reverse complement strand
CTGCGTCGCGCTTTTTCACAGGTTCTCTGCGGATCGCTTTCTGCAGCTCAGGACTGCATGCTCCACCGTTGTTGCCTCCTCGCGCTACTTTTCTCAGTAGCGTTTCCCATGCCCAAGGTCCTCGCAGACCAATGCTCACCCGGTGAAGTGCTCTTCGTCGTGGACCGCTCCTCGTCCATGCGGGAGCGGCTGCCCAGCGGCGAAACCAAGTGGGACGCGGCTTCAAGAGCGGTGCTTCAGGCGGCGGAGTCCGCGCCGCATCTCCACGTCGGCACGATGGTATTTCCCTTTCCAAACGCGTGCGCGCCAGGCGTGATGCTCTTGGCACCTGGCCCCCATTCGCCGCAAGAGGTGGCGGGGGTTCTCGAGGAGGCGCCGGGTGTAGTCGGCGACTACACGCCCATCGCGCAGACCTTGAGTGCTCTCGAGGGCGCCCTCAACGCGGGCAGTCACATCGTTCTCATTACGGATGGTTGGCAGTGGTGCGCGCCTTACGACCCGTCGATGCGTGGCGCGCCGGTGGCGGTGGTTCAGCGACTTCGCGCGGAAGGCCACACGATTCATGTCGTGGGCTTCGGTAACGGCGTGGACTCCCGAACTCTCAATGAGTGCGCGCTCGCCGGTGGCGCGCCCGTGGCAGACTGCGACGGAAGCACGGAAGATCCCCGGGGAGAGAACCACTGCTACCACGCTGCACACGCCGCCGACTCACTCGCGGGTGCGCTCATGCATGTCGCCGCTGCAGCTGGCGAAGAGCACTGCGACGGCCTCGACAACGACTGCGATGGCATCATCGATGAAGGCGACGCCGATGGCGACGGAGTTGCGCGTTGTGCCGGCGACTGCAACGACGCGGACCCTGGAGCTTTCCCTGGTGCCGAGGAGATCTGCGACGGCATCGACCGTGACTGCGACGGGCTCGTCGTCCGCTGTGACTGCGACGGAAGCGGGACCCGCTCGTGCTCACAAATGAGCGGCGTCTGTTCCGGCGGCGTCCAGACTTGCCGCGACGGCCGCTGGAGCGCCTGCGAAGGCGTCCCCGTGCCGCGACCCGAGCAATGCGACGGCGGTGACGACGACTGCGACGGGATCGTGGACGAGAACGCGACGTGTGCGCTAGGCGAGCGATGTGTGTCCGGAATCTGCGGAATTGATGTACCGCCGCCACCACCGCCGGCGATCGCCTCATGGGATGGAGGCGTCGATTCGTCCCTTGACGCGTGGGGGCCAAGCGCCCCCTCGTGTTTCTGTTCGCTCACGCGAGGTGGTCGAACGCCGTGGCCTGGGCTGCTGCTCTTCGGACTCTTTGTCGCCGGTCGACTGAGAGGAATTTGGCGCCGTCGCTAGGAGCGCCTAGTTTCCGGCCATGGGATCTCGCTCGTGGCTCATAGCATTCGTCGTCGTCGCCTCGATGTTGGCCGGCGTGGCTTTCGCCGATGGCGTCCCCTGGCATCGCCGCCGCCGGCCTGGGATTCGTCCGAGCCTTCGGTCGATGCAGCTGGTCACGCCCGCGGACTGGCCCACTGAACCTGCGTCGCCGGAAGAGATCGACCCGGAGCGCTTCGCCGGCGCTCTTCGAGAGCTCTGCGGATGGATGCCACCAAGTCGTCCCGCAACGTGGACCGGCTACATCCTCGAGCACGCCGCGACCTTCGACATCGACCCGTTTCTTCTGGCGGCCCTCGCCCATCGCATGGGCCGATGCAATCCGACCGACGAACACATGGGCGGACTCGGCCTCACGGCGATTCCGCACCGCATGTACGCGGATTTTCTTCGAAGAGGTACGTACACCTACCAGGTACTTGAGGGCGAAGACTGGGTGGAGCGCACGCTCAGCGTGGACCGCTTCCCGTTCTCCGAACATCAGCTGGGTCGCCCTGAACCCAATCTGTACTTCGCCGCGGCGATTCTCAACGTGTGGCGCGAGCAGCATGAGTCCCTCGCCGGCGCCTACGAGCAGGTTGAGCACCGGCACTGGGTCAGCCATTTCGTGTGGGGTGACCGCATCCGAAACAACCGCGCCGAGGACCGCATCCTGACGGATCGGCGACGCATCCTTGAGTACTACGGCGCCGTGGAGAGCCCAGAGCCGCTGATGCGAAGCGGCATGGCATGGGGCCCTCCCCTGGACGGAAGTCCGCGCGTCATCTCTAGCTGGATCGGCGCCGCCCGCGACGACGGTGGACGACGCCACCGCGGCGTGGACGTCGAGTCAGTCCTCGGTGAACCCGTCCGCGCTATCGCCGACGGCCGCGTGAACTTCTGCGGCGTCGACCTGCCTGGCCACCGCAGCAACGCCGCGATGACACCGTCGGAGATCGAAGATGTTCCACGGGACGAGCTCGGCGCTGGCGGACGCTACATCTGTATTCTTCACCACCCCGCCGCGGAAGAGGGCGAAGAGGGATCGTGGCTGCGCTCTTGCTATATGCACCTCGAGGACGTGGAGGTTCGCCATGGCACGGAAGTCCGCCGCGGGGACCTCATTGGCACCGTGGGGCGAACCGGTATGAGGCGTTCAGGGCCTCATCTTCACCTTGAACTGCATGGCCCAGAAGGCCTGATGGACGCCTCGGAGATGCTCCGCGGCTTCATTATTGGGCATCCACCCGCAGACTAATGCTGGAGGCTCGGTATTGACGATTAGGCCTCCTCGCACCATATCCGCGCCATGGCTAGCGTCAGTGAACTCGAAAGCGCCCTTGGCGGCGTGGTGGACCCAACTTTTGAGAAGAGCCTCGGCGAACTCAAATCGATCTTCGACATCACCGTCGACGGGGACAAAGGCTCGTGCAGTATTGCCCTGAGCTCACCCTCGGAGACGCTCCGGGAGCGCGTACGAACCGCTGCGGAGGAAGCTGCCAAGGGCGCCGGCGTCTCGTTTTTGGAGATCACCTGGAAGGTTCGCATTCCAACGCGCGAAACGAGCTCAACCGACCCCATCCCGGATGTTAAGAATGTCATCCTTGTGATGAGCGGCAAGGGCGGCGTCGGAAAGAGCACCGTCGCGACGAACCTCGCGCTGGCCCTTCGACGAAGTGGCACACGAGTCGGGCTGCTCGACGCGGACCTGTATGGTCCAAGCATTCCGACGATGCTCGGTATCGAAGGCCGTCCCGGCAGCCGTGATGGTAAGCGCATCGAACCGATGCAGCGTTTCGGCCTGAAGCTGATGAGCATTGGCTTCCTGCTCGAGGACCCGAAGCAAGCCGTCATCTGGCGTGGACCCATGCTGCATGGCGCACTCCAGCAGTTTATCGGTGACGTGAACTGGGGGGAGCTCGACTACTTGATTCTCGACTGCCCCCCAGGAACCGGCGACATCGCGCTGACATTGGCCCAGAAGCTGCGCATCACCGGCGTTGTGATGGTGACGACACCCCAAGACGTCGCCCTCGCCGATGTCTACAAGGGGGTCTCGATGTGTAAGAAGACCAACCTCCCGGTGTTGGGTGTCGTGGAGAACATGAGCTACTTCATCGACCCGGCCGGTATCAAGCACGAGCTCTTCGGGAACGGCGGTGGCGCAAAAGTCGCGGAGTTCTCCGACGCACCGCTCCTTGGACAGGTGCCCCTCGACCCAGTCGTTCGCGAGTGGGGCGACAAAGGAACACCCGTGGTGCAAGCGGCCCCGGACTCGCCAGCAGCAAAAGAGTTCGCGCGCATCGCTGAAGGCCTCGCTGAGCAGGTCGCTCTTCAGCACTACGGCAAGGGCGAAGGCGAAGCGCCGAAGGAAAGCGGTCCAAAGAGGCTCCGCATTCTTCGCTAGCGCGCGTCGCTCCATACTCTAGCCTCGCGGCATGAGACCCCTATTTTGCGTCATCTGCGTCTTCAGTGTCGCCTGCGGTTCGTCTGCGGAGACCGAACTTCAGACTTCCACGGGCGACGAAACAACCACCGAGCCTGGCGATGAGACCATCGAGCCGGAAACGGAACTGCCACCGGGCTTCCCGCCGGCGGGTGCGGAGCGCCCAGAGATGAGCGCCGGGCAATGCGCGGAAGCCAACGCCGAAGTCATTGGCGACATCGGCGACGGCAGCACGCACCGCACGGACTATGTGTGCCCGAGCGGCGCCGCGCCCATCGGTACGGTGTTCGTCGGCACCGAAGGCTCCGTCTGCTGCCCGCAATAGCGGATAGAGGACTGATGAAAGAACGGCTACATGTCGCAAATACGGCGTTCCGCTTCGGTGAGTAGACCCTCCGTCAGAAGCGCGTGGCAAACGGCCTGCGCGCCGAAACGACAACAGCCGAGCGATGGCTCGGCTGGTGTCAGAGGACAGTTTCGCGCAGCCTAGAGACCGATTGTCGGTGGAACGAGGAAGAAGACATCGCGACTGTCGAGGGGCGTAAACCCGTCGCCCAAAACCTCCACGGTCGCTCGAAAGAGCTGGGGTTCCGCCGTTGGCTCGACGGTGTTGTTGGTGCCCACGACCAAGTCAAAGCACACACGTTCGCCGGGAGGCACCGCGCGGAAGACGTCCGGGAAGCCGTCCCCGTCGGTGTCTTCGCCCATGCGCGGAGCGCACATCCGAGCCGGATCGCCCGCTTCGTTGGCTTCGACACGCTCCAAGAAGGCCATCTCCGTATCTACCGCGTCGGAGGGGTCGTCAATGAAACGCGTGGACACGTCGATGGGGGTCGCGATCAAGGTTCGGATCTGGTCGATGATCGTCGTCGTCAGCGCGGCTGGGCTGCCGGTGTACGTCGAAACGAAGGGCGCGCCGAGGTCGTCGACGGAACCTACGTCGGTCCCAAACTGCCGCATGTGCGCGACGCCGCCCGACCCTTGGCCGATGCCGATGAAGCGAATGTTGTTGTCGTTCACCACGCTGACCACGTCTGCGTATTGTGGTTCACCGGCGATGGAGGAATACGGGTTCACGTTGCCCGGGCCGTTGTGCCAAGTGACGTCCGTGATCATCACGACGATGGGCACAGCGGTGTTCCGGAAACAAGGATACCCAAACGTATCGGCGGGACACCCGGCGCGAGGCCGGACGCTTGAGCTCGGCAGGCCGTTGCCCGTCGTCATGGCCCAGAGCGCTTGGCCATGGGCTTCGGGCCCATCATTGCCTCCGCGCGGCGTGTACACCCCCGTCGCGGCTTGGGCGGCGGCGTCATCGTTCGTCATGTCTTGAATGTGACCGTAGGGCTGGTCGCCAGAGCTACCGTAGGGAGAGATGGGGTAATCGCGGAACTCACCGACACCGAACCAGGTATCGGGGATCTCCGCGCGGATTCCAGGAATCAACGAATCGGAGAGGGCTGCGCGAAGCGCCGTGATGGAACCACTCATGGAACCCGTCGTGTCCATGAGGAAGTAGACGTCGCTCACTTGGATGTCCGTTGCGAAGTCGAGGATATCTCGGCCTGGCTCCGGGTCTTGGCCGAAGTTCATAACGAACACGAAGTCACCGTTCGCGCGCGGGTTGTCAGCTCCGTCGTTGGGGTTGGTTCCCGCCGCGACCTCCACGAGATCGCTCGCGCCATCCATGTCGCTGTCCGTGAGCGTAGGGTCCGTGCCGCCCAGAACTTCTTCTTCATCCGAGAGGCCATCGCCATCGCTGTCGAGGTCCTGGAAGTCGGGGATGAGGTCAAAGTCTGTGTCCACTGGAACCGTGGACTCATCGCCGTCACCGGCTTCAACGGCGTCACTGATTCCGTCGCCGTCACTGTCGAGTTGGAATCGGTCAGGCGTCCCGTCCATGTCGCTGTCGTCGTCCGCTTCATGGAGGTCCGCGATGGTGTCGTTGTCGCTGTCCGTGTCGAGGAAGTCAGCCGTCCCGTCCATGTCGAAGTCCGGCGGTGAGTCCGGCGATCCTGCAAGCTCCACGACATCGCTCAGCCCGTCGCCGTCGTTGTCTTCGTCTCGGAAGTCCGGCGTGCCGTCCGCGTCGCCGTCTGCGCTTCCCTCCATGGCATCGGCGATACCGTTGTCATCGGAGTCTGTGTCTCGGAAGTCAGGCGTGCCGTCGCCATCTGAGTCGACCGGGTCCATGCAGGTCATGCCCCCAAACTCGTCGGCATCGGTGATCCCGTCGCCGTCACTGTCGTCATCTTCAGCATCCGGTGTTCCGTCACCATCGGTGTCCGCCGCGCCCTCGAACGCGTCCGTGATCCCATCACCGTCCATGTCCAAACAAGGGGCATCGAGGGGGATATCGGGAGGAGTATCTATCGGAGCGTCCGACGGAACATCGAATCCGACGTCCAACGGCGCCGGCGCATCGGTCCCCACATCCGCAGAACCCGCGTCCGCGCTCAGCGCATCGCCGCCGTCAGACGCGCCAACATCGTCGCCACAGCCCGCGGCGAGTGCGCAAAGGACACCCCAAAAAGCCAATTTCCTCATCACACGCCTCCAAGCTGAGCAAGCTCAACGTTCTTCATCACGAAGAAATAATACACCCTCAGCGGAAGCGATGTCACGAGTTTTGACGAGAAGTGAGCCAGCCGACACGTCCACTTCGTCGAGAGTTCGCGGGGCGTCGTTAGGATTCGTCGGCGGCGACGCGGGTGGCCTGGCCCCTTTCAACCATCATCTCGCGCGCTAGATCGCTAGCCGGCCCCAGTGGGCGAACCGCACGAATAAGGGCGTCAGGGCCGGCGAGTTCGATGACCTTGTCCAATTCACGCTGGCACTCTCGCTCGGCGCCCTCGCAGGCGTAGGCATGCGAGCGGACGATGGCGTAGCTCGCGCCGAGGGCTCCTTCGCCATCGTCGTGCTCGCGCGCGAGGGCCAACGCTTGCTCCGAGCCGCCCTGAACCGCTGCGAGCAGCGCCTCAAGGGCGATGAGCCAGCGCTCAATTTCGATGACGGCGGGGCGTTCGAGTTCGCCGATGATCGCCGCCGCCTCTTCAAGGTGGCCCTGTTCCATCAAGCACGTCGCGAGGGCCTGACCATGACGAGCGGCGTCGAGACGTCCAAGCTGGGTTCGGTCGACGCCGCGGAGAATGGCGAGGGCATCGTCCCAGATGCCAAGAGCGCTCAAGGGCAACACCGCCACCGGCGCAAGACGCGCGTGTTCCGTCGCGCTCAGGCTTCCCCCTGCGTATCGTTCGAAGCGCTTTCTCAGCACCGCGCGCGCCTCCTCGCGTGTTGGCTCTTGAGTGAGGCGATAGGCCAAAAGCGCGGTACCACGAGTATGGCGCGACCGACGGGCGGAGAGCAGCGTTAGGACCGCGCCCACCCAGAGTCCAATCAAGGACGCGATGTTTGACTCGAAGGCGATGAGGGAGATCAGTCCGGCCAAGAGCGTGACCAACCCGGCGCCGATGGTGACTCGCAGAGCCATGCCCCACGACAAGTGTGTGAAGGGCACGCCCCAAACGAGCGCACGCAGGAAGGGAGCGACAGCGCCTACAATAGCAGCACCGATGAAGGGTGTCAGTTGCACGAAGCGAGCTACTCCGCTGCGTTTTCGCGGGCTCGTGATTCGCGCCGGAGGCGAACCTCTGCCGCCGCCGCGTCGCGCTCCACGATGAGGTCGATGGCTTGAACGCGGGAGCGCGGGAGAATCGGTGCGATCACCGATGTGTTGCCTTGGGCGAACGCGAGAAGTTCAATGGCCACCGCGCGGGCTTCGTCGATCCGGCCGGGAAGCGAAAGGAGCGCCATGATCTTTCCCTGGAGCGCACGCGCGACAAAGAATGGCGTCGACGCCTGTTGGGCTAACCGATGACAAGTCCCAAAAGTTTCAAGAGCTTGCTCAGCGTGCCCTTGGAGCATCTGAAGAGAGCCATGGGTGCAGTGTGCTTCGGGCGCGTCGGGCAGGCGTCCGAGGGCGCTCCGGAGGATGGTCTCGGCACCCGTTGATTGGCCCGCCACGAGTCGCTCGTTTGCTTGGTGCACCTCACGCAGATAGGTGGCGCGCGTCGCGTCCGGCGGATCCGCCGACGCG
>JBLHKB010000327.1:0-7945 GCA_047619315.1 Polyangiales bacterium | reverse complement strand
GCGAGCAGCCCTTGGAGCTGAACATTTACTCCCTCTCGCAGCTCGTCTGCGTGCTCGCCGCTGATGGTCCCGTTGACGGCGACCTCGTAGCCGGCGCGTAGACGCCAGCCTTCGCCTTCTTGGGAAAACACGACGCCGCCTCGGGAGTCGTATTCGCCGAGGTCTGAGTAACAGCACACGTTGCCCGAGCATTGAATCGGGTCGCCGTATTCGGGGTCGGCGTGGAGCCGAAGCAGGGCTAGGAGTCGATCCCTGAGCCACAAGGTCTGATGGCCACACGCTCGCGTGCCTTGCTCCTGCGTCCAGGTGGGGTGGGGCGGATCTCCTCCGAGATCGTCCTCGGATTTCGCGAAGAGGATGCCTTCACTTGGGCTCAGCCAGGGGTTCCGTTTGCCGTTGACCCAGTCGCGCACGAGGGCGATCACGACCTCGTTTTGTTCTGCGGTGGTCTCTTCGATGAGGCCGGCGGGGATCGCTGAGAGAGCGCACTCACCAGCGACGACTTGGATCTCTACCGCCTCGACAGGGTCAACGGCGGCGGGAGGTTCCGGACACTCGAGGGCCTCGGGCGGCGGGCAGTCCGGCGCCGCGGCGGGAGCCGTCGCCGGAGTGCCGCATGCCATAGAGAACACCAAGATGAGTGCTTCGAAGGAGCGACGAATGAGCATGAGAGAGCATACACAAAAGTCTAGGTCCTAGACTTTTTACAGCGTCGTCAGCTCATCTCCGGTCACGCGGAAGCCCTGGGTTCGCGTCTCCCGTGACAAGGTCACGCTCTGTCGAAGGAAGCGCTCTTCCGGCGTGCCCAGGTTGGTCACGAGCCAGAATGTCCCTTCGAGGTCGCGGAGCGAGTCTCGCTCCGAGCGGCGAATCTCAAACTTTAGCGCGTCGCCTTCGTCGCGCTCTTCGACGAGCACCGCTTCGATGCCCAGCGCCGTGGCGCTGACGCCCGCGCGTTCCCACTCGGTGCCCACGGGCGTGCTCGGAATGTTTGCGAAGAGCTCCGGCGCGTCCTCGGGGTGAGCCCAGGTGAAGAGCGCGATGGCCGAAGGCGCGGTTCGCAAAAGTCCCGTCGAGCGAATGCGCTCGCGAATGGCTTCTTGCGGTGCGGCTTCGTCGAGGCTTAGCCCTGCGAGTCGGACGAGGGTCCAAAGTTGGGCCACGCCTGCGACGCCTTCGAACTTGCCGGGCTCGCTCTGCTCGGCGAGGCGTTGTTCAAGACGCAGCGCTTCGTCGATGCGGCCAGCGCCGGCGGCGGCGCGCGCCAAGAGGAGGAGCACGGAGGACTCGCTCGGGGTGAGTCGCGAGAGGCTGGTGTACTCACGGTAGGCGTCATCGTTCCAGCCGTGGGCGCGGTAGAGGTCGCCGAGACGTCGACGTGCCCATGGGTCGTAGGGCGCGCCTTCCACGAGCTCGCTGAAGACGCGTCGCGCTTCGCGTTCGTCGCCTTGGCGAAGGTGGAACTCGCCGACCGCCGCGTATACGGCGGCGTCGGCGAGGGGATGTGCGCGAAGACGATGCGCCAAGCGCCGCGCCTCGGGGATACGGTCGAGCTCCTCGAGGAGCGCTAGCTCACGGAGGCGGAGGTCGAACTCGTCGCCGAGCACCTCGAGCCAGCGACGTACAAGCCGCAGGCGGCCTTCGGGGCTGCTGGTTCGGTTCCAAACGCGCGAAAAGTAGGTCCAGTCGACGTTGGCCTCGAGGCCGAGGCGGCGGCGGACAAATTCCACGTCCTGGGGCGTGCGAACGCGGCGAAGGATCGCGCGTCGCAGGTAGGTGCCGACGCTGGGCTCGCGGCGAAGCTGCTGGTAGAGCGCGACCTGTCCCTGAAGCCCTCCGACGTTGCGCATCATCTGATCGAGGAGCGCACGTCGGGAGGACCAGGATCCGAGCTCACACTGACGTGAGGCTTCGTTCCAGACGCTGACGGCGCCGCCCACTCCGCTGTTGGCGCTGAGGCGTTCTCGCCAGAGGGCGCGTCGTACTTCGAGGCTCTGGCGCGACGCGTCTGAGCACGTTCTCCGTTGGCCCATGGAACTACCGGGCGTCAGGTTGTAGCGATAGGTGAGCGTGACGCTCGCGCCACCGGTGGCGGGGAAACGAGTGCCGCGAATCTCGGCGACGATGCAGTCGACGACGTCCGTCGCCTCAAGTGACTGACTCGATACGTTCGCCTCTTTCACGTCACCGGTGCCATCGACGGACACCTGCACGTTCACGCTCCCTTGGAGGTCAGGTCGAACCACGAGGCGTCGTTCGTAGCAGGCGCGGGGTCCGCGCTCATTGTTCTCCAGCGTCCGGCGCACGGACTCTTGGCCAAGCCCACCATCGCCGCGCGCTTCTCCGACGGCGGAAGAATCCACGCGCGAGCGCCAGGTTGATTCAGGGATCGTGTCGATCTCCTCTTCAGCTTCCGGGCGTCGTCGTCGCCAGCCCTCGCGAGCGACAGGAGCGACGATGGCGGGGGTCGTCGGGTCATGGTCGAAGCCGAGGCACGGCTGAAACGGCTGACCCAAGTAGCCGCCGACGATGAACGACGTCCATGGCGTGAGCAGCGCAAAACGCTGACCCAGTTCAACGAGGGCTTCACGACCTGCGTCTTCGTCGACGAGCTCTTCAAGGCGCGCTTGGGCCCATCGGCGCCGAATATCGCCCTCGTCTTCAACGGTGGCGCTGCGGAGTGAGATGCTCGCTTCGAACGCTTCGCCGTCGCGGGTGCCGCTGACCTGAAGTGTCTCGGGCAACTCTCCGCGGAGGCGCCCCGTGAAGCGGAGCGGTTCGTCGAGGGCGACGGTGCGTGGCAGCCGCGGGAACACGCGCTCCACGGTGGGACCGAAGTCTACGAAGGCGTTTCGCAGCATCGGGCGAGCGGCGTCGGCGAGAATACGCATCACAGCGCGCGCGGCTTCCGTTCGAAGCGTCACGCCTTCGGCGTGCTCCGTTACTCGGCGGAGCATCTCAGTGCTCGCACCTTCGCCGAGGGCGAGGGCGAAGAGGCGAGGTGCGTCTTCGACGGTGGCGAGGCTCTCGCGGATGCTCGATGCATCCAGGCGTCCCGTCGTGGGCGTTCCATCGCCCAGGTAAAGCACGGCGCCGCGCGCTTTGCCCGCCGCGAGGACCGACGCGTCACGGAGCATGCGGCCGAGGTCCGTTGCGCCGCCGAGGGGTACCGTCGCGAGGGCCTCAAGAATCGACTCGGCGTTCTCCGGAGTGGCGGCGATGAAGGTTCCGTCGAGGCCGTCCGGTGCGTGCGCGGTGACATCGCCAAGGAGAACCGCCACGCGGTCCGTGGGCGCCAGCTGTCGCATGACGGACTCGACGACGGCGCGAGATAGCTCGAGGTCTTCCTCTTGTGTTGCGCCGCTCACGTCGACGACGAGGACCAAGTCGAGCGTTGACGCTTCAGGCTCCGGCAAGTCGAGGGACGCCGTGGGGATGTCGAAGTGCACGAAGCGCTCGGGTCCATCGGGATGCGGGATCTCGCCTGCGACGGGTGGTGCGTTGACCACATACGCCGCGGCGCCGGTGTCGACCTGCTCGGTGCGGATCTCTTCCATGTCCAGGTAGAAGTCCGAAGTCGGCCGGTAGTCGCCGCGCCGCAAGGTCACGCCGGTGGCGGTAGTTTGGGCGCCCATGCCTGCGCGCAACGCTTCGACGCGGTTGCCGGTGAGGTCGACGTGAAGGCGAAATTCGCCGACGAGGGGTGGCTCGGCGCCTTCGTCCACCATGGGGTAGACGTACGTGCGCCTTGAGCCTTCGCGCTTGAGCCAGTGCGTGTAGCGGACGCGAATACGAACGCTTGCGCCGGGGGCGATGGGCGTGACACGGGCGTGGATGCGGTCCTGACCGTCGTATGCGAGTCGCTGTTCGCTGCTGGGCATTCCCCAGGAGAGGCCGGCGGTGGACCAACCCATGGAGCCGGGCTGCGCCATGACAAAACCGCCGCCCATGTCGACTTCGAAGCCGCTCACGATGGCGCCTTCGGGGACGCGCATACGGTAGTGGGCGTCGAGGCTCGCGCTCTCGGCGTTGAAGAACGTTTGGGTGATGGTCGTGATGGCGAGGTCGCCGCGAATGACGGCGTCGACCTCGTGTGCACGGACGCTGACGGGGCGGCGAGCTTTGCCGATCTCGCCGGACATACGCCCCGCGAGGACGCCGATGTAGCTCGCGGCGGGAAGTCGCCAGGGCGCGGGGTCGGCGAGTCCGCCGGTCCAGTCGTCCCACAAGTCTGCGGCGGAAGGTTCCGGAGAGTCATCGAAGACGAGGACTTCGCCCTGGGCCAGGTGGCCGCTCGGCGGGTCGTCGCCTTCCGTGGTGGCGAGCCAGGTGACTTCGCCATTGCCGACGTAGATCTCCGGCGTCGCGCTCGCGTCCACCGCGAAGGTGGCGCCTTCAGCTCGGAGCTGGCCGCCTGTGACGTTGACGACGATTGCGCCGCGTCGCGCGTCGATGAAGACACGTCCGCTCTCCACGTTGAGTTCGTCGAGGGTGACGGCGGCGCTGCTTGAAGCGTCAAAGAGAACCCAAGCGCCTCCGTCATGTTCAAGGGCTGCGCGAGCACCAGCGGCTGTGCTCAGCGTCGCGCCCAGTTCAACGCGGGCCGGTCCGAGGATGTTCTCTTCGTGACCTTCGCGGGCAAGGGTCAGTCCGCCGCGAACGGGGACCGCGCGACCGACGGTGGGCGCTGGAGAGTCCGGCGCGGCGCTCTCACCGCCGCAAGCAGCAAGGGCAAGGATAAGCGCAGCGAGACTGCCGTTGAGTCGAAGCCGGTTCATTGTCCGCCTCCGTTCACGGCGCCTAGTGTTTCGCCGCTGATCTCAAAGGAGCGAACTCGCTCGGCTCCTTCGAAGGTCAAGTTGATGACTTCGACCTTCTCTTCATCGCCACCTTCGTTCCACACGACGACAAGCTTCGCGTTCTGCGCGGTGATGTGTCCGCGGCGCGTCTCCGCCGATGCGCGGCGAACCTCGATGCGGTAGGTGCCGTCTTCTTGCTCGGGCACGTCGAAGGCCTCGATGCCGAACTCCGGCGCGAGATCCGTCGGGCGCGTCGGGCGAAGGCCTGGGAAGCCGCCGTAGAGTGAGAGCTGTGCTTCGGGGTGGGACCAAACAAGCGTCACGCGAAGGGCCGAGGCCTCTCGTAGAACGCCGCTGCGTCGCATCCTTGAAGCGAGCGCCCGGAGCGCGTCTTGATCGTCTTCGTCACGCGCCGCTTGGCGTAGCTCGGCAAAGCGAACCGAAGACCAAAGGAGTGCGGTTCGCGCGATGCCTTGGCTCTGCCCTGGCGCCGAGGTCTCCGCGGCGCGCTGTTCAAGTCCGAGGGCTTCGTTGATGCGTCCTGCGCCTGCCGCAGCCTGCGCCAAGAGAAGAAGCACGCTTGGGTCATCCGGCGTGATCGTCGCGAGCGTTTGGTACTGACGGTAAGCGTCCTCGTACCAGCCATGGGCGCGGAAGAGGTCGCCGAGGCGCCTTCGTGCGAGGGCGTCGTCGGGCGAGAACTCCACGATCTCTCCGAACACGCGTCGCGCTTCCGCTTCGTTGTCCATGCGGAGGAACATCTCGCCGATGGCGGTCCGAACGCCGGGGTCCGTCATCGGGTCGCGACGAAGGTCACCGGCCAAGCGCTTCGCCTGTTCCGTGCGCCCGAGCTGCTCGAGGGTCTCAAGGAGCATGAGCTTGAGGTCGAGGTCGCTGGGGAACTGCGCCACCAGCTGGCGGAGCGCGCGAACGCGTCCGCCGCCCACGCCGGAGCGCTCGAGGATCTGGTCGATGAGCGCGCGGTCATGACTCCGGCCGAAGTGGTTGCGCGCGATGCGGAGGTCGCTCGGCGTTCGAACGCGCCGAAGGATCGAGTGACGCACAAAGGAGCGTGCGTTGCCGCTGGAGAGCAAGCTGTGCACTTGGATCATGGTCTGCACCGAGCCGGCGCGGTTCAGAATGAGCGTCAAGAGCGCACGCCGGTCACGCCAAGCGGGCAGCTCACAGTCACGCGACGCGGTCGTGTAAACATTGATCCATGCGTTCGCTCCATTCACGGCCTGGATGCGCTCGCGCCAGAGGTTCCGGCGCTCTTCCAGGAAGAGCCGTGCCGCGTCGCTGCAGTGGCGGACGCGGTGCGTGGCGCGGGTGACTCCGAGACGCAACGTCGCCTGGAAGCCCGTCGCCGTTGAACCACCGATCAGTCCACTGACGACTCCTGATGCGTCGCGGCTGTCTTCGCCCAGAAGAGCACCACCTATGGCGTCGTTGTCGCTTTCGTCGGAACGCTCCGCGATACGGTTGACGCCGCTATTACGTCGACTCCTGCGCCGCCTCTCGGGCCTTGCTGTAGCGCTCATCGCGGTGCCCGGGGCAACACGCCCGTAGCCGTTGCCACTTCCGCCGCCAGCGCCGTGGCCGATGGATCCAAGGTTTCCTAGACCGATCGTGCCCTCCCCTGTTCCGCCGCCGCCACGACCGGTGCCGCGCAAGCCCAGACCCCCGAAGCCTTGTGCTTCGCCTTCGCCGCCGCTGTCTCCAAACGCCTGATCCATGACGGAATCGTCCAGAGGCTGCTCCGCGTTCCCCATGACGCCTTCTCGCTGATTTTGCATTCGCGCCGCCGCCGCCTCGGGCTCTTCCACTGCGGCGGTTTCATCCGGTGAGTTCATAGGCTGTGGAGAGGCTGCTACGGCCGGAGATGGTATGTTCACCTCTTCGCTCTCAGCCTGGTCATAGGCCTCCGGGCTGGGCGAGCCGCTGACGGTGCTTGCCGGAGCCTCACTGCGGCTGCCGTCGCACCCGGCGGTTCCGGCGAGGGCGATGAGGGGGGCCATGGCCAAAGAACCGCGCGCGATGCGTCGGTTCGATGCGAAGGCTTGGTCGTGCCAAAGATGCTGGGCGGGTCGTCCAAGAGAAGCCAGCTCCGCCGCGCTTGGAACATAGAAGCTGGTGAAGGGCGTGATGAGTCCGTAGCGAACGCCAAGGTCCGCGACCTCTTCACGCCGGCCTCCGCCGAGCAAGAGCTGTCGAAGTCGCTCGCCAGCCCATCGCAGGCGAAGATCACCTTCGTCGAACGCACGCTTCTCCGTCAGCTCGAACGTCTCGTCGAACTCCTCGCCGCCGATCTCGCCGGTGACGTGAAGCGTGCCGCCATAGCTTCCGTCCACGCGGGCCACGATGGGCAAAACAGCGCCCTGCACAACATCGACGGCGCGCCGTGGGAACACCTGGTCGGCACCTTCGAACTCGACCTCGATGCGCTGGGCGACGGGATGACGTGCGTGCGCGAGGATGCGAAGGGCCGCTTCCGCGGCTCCGGAGCGGGTCTCCACGCGTGTCGCGAGTCCGCCACCACGGGTGATCGTTTCCAGCAGCTCCAGGGACGAGTCTTCGCCGATGGCTACGGCATAAGCGCGCAGCGGTGACGCGAGGCGCTGCACTCTCTCAAGAAGCCCTTCGGCGCCCATCTCACCGACAGTAGGCGCGCCGTCGCCGACGTAGACGACGACGCCGCTCCGCGCGGGGTCCAAAAGCTCCGCCGCTTCGGCGAGCGTAGCGCCCAAGTCCGTGGCGCCTCCAGCGGGCTCTCGCGCCAGGTCTTCAAGCATTCCTCGCACGCGACCGGCGTCTGCCGCACCGAGGGCGAGTGACTCCGCGTCGCCGCGCAGTCCGACGTCGCTCGCCACGACGGCGATGCGGTCGTTTTCGTCCAGGTGTGCCGCAAGGGCTTCGACGACGCCGCGGCCAAGCTCAAGCTCACTGCGCTCCGTGGCCGCGGAAACATCTGCCACGATGACGAGGTCGAGTCCGTTGTCACTCACGTTCTCAAAGAGACGGTCCGGAAGCACAAGCGGTACGTAGAGATAGTCGTCTTCGTCTTCGTCGGGCATCTGTCCGGCGTTCGGGGCGCGAAGGGGGGCCTCATGGGGAGCGCGCCAAGCGACGAAGTCCGGAGCCGGCGT
>JBLHKB010000326.1:0-7958 GCA_047619315.1 Polyangiales bacterium | reverse complement strand
GATATGGCGGGTGCGACGCTTGCCACCGATGGCGCCTTGGCCCGTGGTCGGTACCGCATCGAGAAGGAGCTAGGCCGTGGAGGCGCTGGGACTGTGTTCGCCGCCCAGGACCTCGCCCTCGGACGGAGAGTCGCGCTAAAGGTCTACCACCGCCGCGGCCCCATGGACGCACAGCGCCTGGGCATCGAGGCGAAGACACCGGCCTCGTTTGAGCATCCAGGGGTCGTGCGTATCTTTGACATCGACTACGAGCTCGGCGCCATCGCGATGGAGTGGGTTCCCGGGGGCGCGATTCGCCGCGAGCTGAGTGCGGGGCGGGTCAGCGTGGAGCGTGCCCGGAAGTGGATTCATTCGGCGTCGGAGGCCCTCATCTTCGTGCATTCCGGCGCCGTGGCGCATCGCGACGTAAAACCGTCGAATCTACTCGTCCGTCCGGACGACCAGGTTGTGCTGACGGACTTTGGCTTGGCCATGCCGGTCGGTGAGCGGCCGTCGACTCATGGTGGCGAAGGGACCCTGCGATACGCACCAGCAGAGCAGCGCGAGGGCCGGGTCGCAGCACCGAGCGCTGATATCTATGCACTTGGCGTCACAATCAACGAGGTGCTGGAGCCCCTCACCGACGTTCCCAGCGCCTGGCAGGAGACTGCCACGGCATGTCTCAAAGATGATCCGGAAGCGCGTATGCCTCTTACGGAAGTGATGCGAGCGTTTGCGCTATCCTAGATGACTCGATGAATGAGGTAGCCAGCTAGCGGCGCTGGTACTGCACTTTTTGCTTTGGAGCGAAGCCCTCTTTCTGGAGAACCTCCGTCGCGAGGCGCTTCACGTCAGGATGCATGCCCTTTTGTAGGAACGCGCCGAGTTGGTTGGGGTCGATTTTGGCGAGACGCATCATCGACGTTCGTGCACGGCCACGCTTCTTCTTCTTGAGCCAGACGAACACCTGCGCGCGGTAAAGCAGTGCCTTCATCTCTTCGTAAGCTGGATCTTCCGCGTCGTAGTCTTCGAGGAGATCCGCCGCCTCGTCGTGCTTGCCGCTTCGTGCCCAGGCTTCGCCTACGACAGCCGCGTACATTGCTTTTTGTTTGGGCTGGGGCTGTGCTCCAATGGTGATCTTGTCGGCCAGGGGAGCGGCGTCGCTGACGCGATTGTGAATCAAGTACATGAGCCCGAGCTGGGCGCGAACATCGTTTTGGACAAGCTTGGGGGCTTTGTCGATATCGATGCCTTCAAGGATGACCATCGCTTCCTTGGGATCTTCTTGGGCCACGAGCTGGGCCTCGGCCATTTTCGACATGGCATCGCCACCACCGCCTGCTTGGAGCGCCTGAATGGCTCGCTTGCGACCTTCGTCGTCCGTCGCGCCCTTCAGAATTTCCATGATCGCAGAGGATTTCCGCGTCAGGCGCCAGATGTAGAACCCGAATCCTAGGGCGACGGCGGTGAGTAGGCCCGCCGCGACGAGGCCCCAAATGCCGATGTATGGCATGAGCATCGCTGCGATCAGCCACACCACGCCAAAGGCGAGGGCTATTTGAGCGATCGTCTTCCAACGAAGCTTCGGCTGCTCCATCTTGGAAAGCGCCTCGCTCATGTCGCGTTTTTCGGGGAGTTTCGGCTTGTTCTTCTTGGCCACGGTCTGAGCTAGTTCGATACGCCCGTGGGAGCAAGGAGGCAGACCTAAACCAGGCCATCTTCACACGCTACATGTTGCAGTAGCCGAATATCCCATCTCCAGTAACCGAGCTGCAAGCGCAGGTGCCGTCAGCGACGCGACACGCTTCGAAACAAGCGGCTGGGGCGCTGTCCACGCTGAGGCAAAGTAATCCAGGCCGACAGCCATTCATCGGACAGAGCTCGCCGATGTCAATCGTGCCGACGGCGTCTGCGCAAAGTGTCCGGTTGCCCGATATCACGCAGAATTGGTCCATTGGGCAACCGCCATTGGTGACTGGGTCACATTCTGAATCGACGCAGTAGCCGTAGCTATTCGGGTTTGCGTTGCATTGTGCCATCGGATCCGCGCATCCGCAGTCAGAGGAACAAGTCGCGCGACAGTGGGCGATGCCACTGCCCGATCCGAAGCGTAGACATAAGAGGCCAGCTGCGCAGTCTCCCGAGGAGCAGGCCTGGTTGAGAACGTGGGTGTCTTCCCTCATGCACATGCTGTCGTAGCCACCAAGAATCACTTGGCATTTTTCGCCGGCGCCGCATCCAGTTTGCCGGAGCGGGTCGCAAGGCCCTGTCGGAGTCGGTAACTCAACACACATGACGCTGGCGTCGAATGTGGGGCCAGCGTCGGTCACACTCGCGTCCGAACCGGCGTCCGAACCGGCGTCCGAACCGGCGTCCGCACCGGCGTCCAAACCGGCGTCCAAACCGGCGTCCAAACCGGCGTCCAAACCGGCGTCCAAACCGGCGTCCAAACCGGCGTCCACCGGAATTGAAGCGTCTACGCTTGCGTCCATCGTGCCCGCATCGGGGCGATCGGCGACTGTACAGCCGAGGTCGACATCACAGCGCTCATCCTGGCTACATGACGCGTCGTCGGGGCGAACAATGCACACGCCGGAGACACAGGCTCCGATCAAACACCCACTGTCGCATTCCGAATCACTTGTGCATTCCTCGTTCAAACAAAACTCGGGGGTCTGAGGTGTGCAGCGCGGATCCTCGCATTGGCCGCCGAGGCAGGCGACGGCACGAGAGTTTCCCGCTGGAGCCGGGCACATCACGCCCTGACAGTCACGGGTGATCACTACCGTCACAACACTCGAAGTTTGCACGATGACCGTTACGGGTCGCTCAATGATGGGCTCGCCGTCCGCATAGACCACGACTCGAAGGCTCACTTCTCCGAGCGCGACATCAAGATCGCCCAGGCGGACACCTCGAACGTAGTCACTGCGACTAAGCGCCACATGACTAATGGACTCGCTGCTATCACCAAAACCAACAAACACACTGACCCCGTCGAACTCGCTTCCGGGAAGCAAGTCCGTGCGAAGGTCGATTCGTAGATTCGCCTCAGTCGTCGATGAACCGCCTGAGCAACCGATCAGCGCAAGGCAGAACAGTATTCGCGCCGAACGGAAAGGCATGCCTGCAGAGTACGGTTGGATCCGGAACAATGAAAGACGCGAACGTGAAGACTCATATCGAGAGTTCGATTTCGGCCTCGTTTTCCTGTCCAAGCGGCTCAGAGGCGGGTTCCGGCTCTTCATGGGTGGCAGGTGGGTCTGGCTGGGGATGCCAGCGAATGCCGAGGCCCACCATGTCTGCTTCCATCGTGTAGCTCCCGTTGCCCACGTACACTTGTCCGCCGGCCGTGGGGGCAACGTCCGTGCTTCGGGGTGGTCGAATGGGGTTTGGCTGCGGCACGAGGCTGTTTGTTACCTCACGATTGCGCAGGAAGATGTGTCCATAAGAGACGTCGATAGAGAAGTTTTGGTGGACGCGAATGCTCGCGCCCAGTCCGACAATGAGCTTATCGCTATCGAGGGTGAGGGGCTGGAGGTAGGAGTCTTCGAAAGACGAATTCTCGTAGTTGATGCCGGCGGACAGGGTCACACGCTCATCCATGATGTCGAGGCTGCCGCCGAGCCGGATGCTGAAGACATCCTTCATGTTTCGCGGAATAATGATGTCGCCGAGCTGGTAGTCACCGATGGCGGTGGCGCCGCGGATCCATACATTGTCGGGGCGAATCGTCGCCTGCTCTTGCATGGACCAAGACTCGTAGACCACAGCGGCCTCGATTCGGAGGGGTCGAATCGGCCGCACTTCAACGCCGGCGCGGACCATGATTGGGAGGTCGAGCTGAAGTGAGGCTTCGTCGCCTTCGATTCGTGCGTTGTCGTAGAGGGGCGAACCGGGAAGACGAACGTTCAGCTTTGCGGTTCCGCGAATTGCGCCGGGCCACCACGTGGCGCTCGCACCGACCCGGACATACTCGGTCGCATATGTGACGCCGAAGGAGACGCCGGGCTGTACGACGGGGAGCTCGAAGCGAGCGCTGCCATCTTCGCGTGGGTTCTCGGGCTGGGTGCACACAAATCCGTCGCACGCGCTAGTCGCGGTCTCGCCGGTGAAGCTGCCGATCATGAGGAGCGCGCCGAGACCCACCGCGAAGCTCGGGTGAGGCCGCCACGCGAGGGCCGCGCTCAGGTTCACGAAGGCGCTGCCTTCGAGGCTGTACAGCGAGTAGCGCTGAGGCGCAGCTCCGCAGTCGCCGGCGCCTGGGGCGTCACAGCGGGCGCCATCGCTGGTGACGCCACGGGGCCAGCGAAGGAGCGATGCGTTGGGTGCGAAGGCGCCGACACCGAGCGTGAAGTCGCCGAATGGATGAGTGTATCCCATCATCGGGATGGGAAGCGGTTGTGCGTTCGCGTCGACTGTGGCGAGTGTGTTGCCGCCGGAATCCACCCGCGTGAAGTCCGCGCGGAGAAACGTCGTTGTCGCCTCGAGCAAGAACTGCTGTCCGCTCCAGGCGAGGCCGGCGGGGTTGTACCAGAGGGCGCCGGGGTCGTTGGCGCCCGCGACCCACGCGAAACCTCGGCCCAGCTGACGTGTGCCTCGGTCCGTGAGGAAGAGGCCACCGGCGCTGGCACTGGAAGGGGCCAGAGCGCTGACCAGGAGGACTGCGAAGAGCGAGAGTCGCGTCGCGCGCATCAAGGCCTGAGCTCGCGCTCTTGAACGACGCGGTAGATGCGCTCGAGGCCGTGGTCTTCGTCGCTCAGAAATTCAGTGGCGTTGTCGAGAATGACGCCATAGTCGTCGCGGAAGAGCGGCCCGCCAGCACCTGGGTCCACTCGGTAGATTTCCGCCATGGCGTCGATGAGCACTTCGATGGGTGTTTCGCTCTCACCCTCCGGCAAGGTCACGAGATTGGCCAAGAGGGTAGAGAGTGCGTCGTCTTCGTCGACCTCGTTGGCTCGTCGCATCAGGAGCATTGTGGCGTCCAAAACACTGCCTTCGGATTGAATGTCGCTCAGGCGAAGTGAGGGAGCCGTGGCGATTTGATCCAGAATGCCAGGCGCGAGGGCTTCGGCAAAGAAGTGAAGCAGCGGCAAAAACGCTTCCTCGTCCCCCTGGACTTGGAGCATGTCACCGACGGCGAGGAGCACGTCGCGCCATGCATCGCCAAAGGAGTCTTCGCGCACCATGTACCCAAGGAAACGGCTAAGCTCTTCGGTGGTCTCCGCATCATCTTGAACGGCCTGGAGGAAACGCAACGAAGACGCGCCAAGAGGCGAGTCGACGGCATCTTCAATGTCGGCGTAGAGTTCTCGGCTCCAAGAATCGAGGTCGCCGGCATCTCGGTGAAACGCGACGCGGTCGCGAATGAAGCGGATGAGTGTTTGGGTCACGGCGACGAAGCGGCCATCGGAAAACCGTCGTGCGCCGTCCTGCCCGGTCGTTGATAGGAAGGCATCGGCCATATGGGAGCGCGCCGAGCGCCAGGCGTCGCGGGATTCCGGAGATTCGGCCCAGACGGTTTCGGTGCGAGCCATCGCATCGGTCATGAGAAGCATCGGCGTGACGGGCAAGACACCCGTACCGCTGCTTCGGTTGCTTGTTCCGCGCCCATTGCGGCCCACAAGGCCAGGGCTTCGCTCCGAGTCGAAGAGGGACTCGCCTGCACGTGCCAAGGCAGCGATACCGTCTACCCCTGGCCGAACTTCAATGCCGTCAGCAGCCCGGAGAAACTCATGCAAGCGTGAGATAAGCTGCCCAGCGCCTGCGGGAACGCACCTTGACCCTTGGGGCAGGCATTCCGAGAAGAGTGTCGACATGATGGGCTCGTAGCGCCGGCCGTTGTCTTGGTGGCTGAAGAACGGCGCGTTCACGCCTTCGGATTGTGAACGTGGGTCGTCGGGGCTCGACCAGTGGAGGTGTGTTGCGCTAACAATCTCAGAGAAGAGGTCGTTGGTTTCGCGTGGGTCGAAGTCATCGAAAGCGCGAAGCAGCGGGCCCATGGCCTCATAGAACGAAGTGTCTTCAGGGGCGGCGCACGGCGTGAGGGGGTCGACGAGGGCATCACCGCAAAAGCGAAACTCTCGTTCCCAAGCGAGGACGACGGCGTTGTGGCGCTCCTCGATTGGAACGCCGTCACGAGTCAGCGGTGGCTCGATCAGGTCGCGCATGAATTCGTTCCGCGGAGCAAAAACAAGGCGGCTGAGCGCTTGGGGAGTGGGCTCTGTGGTTAGCCCGTCGATGCCTGACTCGCGCTGAAGAACGTCGCCCGCTCCCAGACCGATGGCGCCGCCCAGCTCCAAGACGCCTGAGAGAAAGGCGCTTTTGATCTCGATGCGTGCTCGGCCGAGGATGGCCTCCTGGAAGGTGACGCCGACATCCTCAATCTCTAAGAGCTCGCACTCGTCGTAGGTGAGGGGGAGACGGATGTAGCGGCCGCCGAGGGTGATGCCGAGGCGCGCTCCAGCCTTGTTGCAGAGGCGCACTCCGCTTAGGTCATGAATGATCGAGAGCGACTGCTGAAAGAGCGACCGGTTGTCGTCGTCGCCCTCGGGCATCAAGGCGTTCACCTCACCGGTCCAGGGCGTTTCACGAAGCGATGCATTGATCTCATCTTCAGAAATCGTGGGTGTGTCGCCGTAGCGCATCATCTCGCCGAAGATGTGCCCTAGGCGTTTGCTCGCAGGATTTGCCAGAGCCCGAAGCACGGCTTCCATGAGGCCCGGTGTCCGCGCGATTCGGCCGAGAACCACAAGCTGATCGTCGAAGAGGTCGCTCTCTTGGGCGAGGGCGACGTCAGGATAGAGATCTGCTGCGGCGCGTCCCACGAGTCCGCTTTCCGCGAGACCCGCGACTTCGCTTTCGTGGCTTGCGAGCATCTCGTGAACCAGTGCGAGGACATCGTCGATGGCCGGGTCGCGGAGGTTCGTCGTGGTGGCGTGAACGATATCGAGAAGTGGGGACTCCGCGGGGTCGAAACCTTCGAATCGGACGGGAAAGCCTGGCAGCACCTCTTCTTCTCGTGCGCTCGGAGGACCAAGAAGAGGGCGCATCGCGAAGAGCGCGTCAAAGAGAGCAGGCTCCGTGCCATCGAGGAGGGGGACGCTCATGCGGGTCAGGCCTGCAAGGAAGGAGTCTCCCATGTCTGTTGTGCGAAAGTACGGCTCACCTCCGGAACGAACGGCGCGCCCGGCACCATCGCGCGCCGAGGAGTCATCGAGGTCCACGGCGAATGGGGTGGGCAGGTCCAGGAGCGAGCCATCCGTGTCAACGAAGCGCCCCAAGGGGTCCACATCGGCGAGCCCGTTGCTATCTCGGTCGATGAAGGGCGCGGGAACGGTCACCCCGCCGAGGGGCATCGGCTGAGCGATGCCGCGGCGATCCCGGCGCGTCAGGAAGGTAGTCGTTCCGTAGCCAAAGCGGTCGTCCGTCTGGAGCAGCAAGTTCTGAGTTAGCTCGAGTGTGCTTTGGCCATCTTCTGGCGCGGACGGTTCGGCGAGTCCCATGGTGAGCGCGCTCGCGCTGAGCAGTTCTCGCCACTCAAGTTCAGCCGCCCCGCTGGGGCTAGTGGCGTCGAGAACCGTGGTCGTTAGCTCCCGAAGACGAGGGTAGGAAAGAGCAGGGCGAGCGATGCCTAACGCACGCGCGAGGGGTCGGTACCCGCGGCGGTGGGAGATCCGTTCGAGGGCGTTGAGGGCTTCCGGGTCTTCGGAGAGAGATGTGAGAAGTGCTGCCAGCGCGCGGGTTTGGCTCGGAAGCACCTCTTCCGGCGGATCGTAGAAGGGCACCAAGGCTTTCAGAAAACGGTCGAGGCCATCATGGGAGCTTGTTGGTGCGGTGGCGTCGATGGCGCGCACGATTCGCTCGCGTTGCTCCGCCATGGCCGTCAGCCGCGGAGTCGGCCCTTCGAAGACGTCCCCATTGCAGAGCCCTTCCGATCGGGCGCCGCTGACGTCGCTCGGGAGCTCGGACGCGGCGAG
>JBLHKB010000325.1:0-7987 GCA_047619315.1 Polyangiales bacterium | reverse complement strand
AAAAGCTGGGCAGTTTCTTCTTGAGGTTCTCCAGGGAGACCTCGAAAAGAGCGACCTCCCCAGCAAAGAGTCGCTTGGGGGGCGAGCGACGAATGCGCAGTCGCCAGAGGGCGAGGTCGCTGAGAGTGCCGCTGACGAGGAGCAGAGAGAGCAGGAGGCCCAGGACCAAGTAGAGCAGGTTGTTCCCGGTGTTGATGGCGGCGATGCCGACGCCCAACGTCACGGCCACGAACACTTTCCCTTCACGCGTGAAACGAAAGGTACGACCCTTTCGCTTGGCTTTTTTCTTGGTCTTTCGTTTGGACGTCCGCCACACCATTGCTTCTCTAGGGCTCCACCAGCGTGCTGTCTAAAGTGGCACGCTGACTTTTTCGAGGAGCTCGGAGACGATGCGCTCGGAAAGTCCACGCGTGCTGCCATCTGGTGATGCGCCGGCGGGTCGAATTCGGTGGGCAAGCACCGACACGGCGAGCGCTTTCACATCATCCGGCAGCGCATACTCACGCCCTTGGACGAGCGCGCGTGCGCGGATGGCTTGCTCAAACGAGAGCGCGGCGCGGGTTGAAGCGCCCATGGCCAGCAGAGGGTGTTTACGTGTTTCGAGGACCAGGGTGTGGAGGTAGTCGATGACCGGGTCTTCGACGCGAATCTCTGCCGTCGCGGCTTGAGCCGCGAGCAAGGTGTCGAGGTCGGTGATCGCTTCAAGTTTGGAAACCGGGTCGATGCCATCGCGGCGAGAGGTGAGAACCGCCCGTTCGTCGGACGGTCCTGGGTAGCCGATGCGAATGCGAAGCAAAAAGCGGTCGAGCTGGGACTCCGGCAGCGGGTAGGTTCCGTAGAAGTCCTGAGGGTTTTGCGTCGCGACGACAAAGAACGGGGGCTGGAGGGGGTGCGTCACACCATCGATGGACACCTGGCGCTCGCCCATGGCCTCGAGGAGGGCCGACTGCGTTCGAGGTGTCGTACGGTTGATCTCATCTGCGAGCAGAACCTGCGTGAAGACTGGACCTGGGCGAAAAACAAAGTTGCCCGTGTCGCGCTCATAGACGCTACCGCCAAGCACATCCGCCGGCATGAGGTCTGAGGTAAACTGCACGCGGCGGAAGGTGAGGCCGAGGGATGCGGCCAAGGCCCGCGCCAGAGTCGTCTTACCCACCCCTGGCACATCCTCGACGAGGAGATGTCCCCCCGCCATGAACGCGATGACCGCACGCTCGACAACCTCTGGCTTTCCGCGAAGGGCGCTTCCGACTTGAGCGATGAGCTTGCCGGCCAGCGCCGATGCCTCTGAGGCGTCCATTCCTCAAACCCTAACATGCCGGGAGTGTGGGGGTGAGCCTGCAACGGACTTCACACAACTCGATCGCTGCTTTACGGTGTCCGACCATGGCCAAGGTTCCCCCTCCGCTTTCTAAAGTCCGCACTGGTGTCGCTGTTCACGACGCCATCGTTCTCCTCGAGGCCGACGCGAGTCAGCTCCACGCCGCTCTCCGCATCGCGCGTTACCTCATCGCCGAAGCCAGGCCCTTCTTGGCCGCCGAAGTGGCAGGCCGACTCGTGGATGCGTTCATTCGTCGCGGAGACCTACCGAGGGCCGTTTTGGCGGCTCATGCCGCCGAAGAAGGTACCGACGAGACCAGCTACATCGTGTTGGTCGCGAAGGCGTTTGGCGAAGGCTCCGCCCGCCTGGCTGATGCCCCCCCTCATCCGCCTCCGTTGCCGAAGCGCGTCAATGTTCCAGCTAAGCTCGCCAAGCTTCAGGGCGAAGCTCTCCTCGATCGGGGGGAGGCAGCGCTGCAGAAGTACATGGATTGGGATGACCCCATCGAAGCCGACACAAAACTGCCTCGTTTACCGCTGTTTTCAGACCTTGAGCCGGGGCCTTTGGCGGATCTGCTGGGTGCCTTCGAAGCGTCGGCAGTGGGGACTGACGAGGTTCTGATCGCTGAAGGCGATGAGGGAACCGACGCATTTGTCGTCGCGGACGGTGTGCTCAATGTGAGTCGACGCATCGGGGAGGACGACGTGGTACTGGCAGCGCTGGGACCAGGCGCGATTTTCGGCGAGATGGCGTTGGTGAGCGACGCGCCCCGCGCTGCAACGGTCCGCGCCACGCTGCCCTCCACGGTGCTGAGGGTTCGGCGCTCTGAGCTTGAGGAGCTGGCGGTGGCGACGCCTGAGATTGGCCAGCGCCTCTCCGAGTTCTGTCGCGCGCGGATGCTGAGCAACCTCATGCGCCACAGCGAGCTCCTGGGTGCGGTCCCGCGGGACCAGCGTGAAGAGCTCGTGTCTCGCTTCGAGACCTGCCACTTTGAGGCCAACGATGTGCTCGTGGAAGTTGGCGAAGAAGGCGCTGCCCTCTACCTCATCGCGAGCGGCGCGGTGGCGGTGGAGGGCAAAGACGCGAGCGGGCCTGTCCGGATCGCGGAGCTGGGTCCTGGCGAGATCGTCGGCGAGATCTCTTTGGTTCTACGTCGCCCTGCAAACGCCACCGTTCGAGTGATCCACCCCACCGTGGCACTGCGTTTAGGTCGCGACGAGTTCCAAGACGCCATCAAAGCACATCCTACGATTCTGGCAGAGCTCTACGATACAGCGACGGGGCGCGATGAAGAGACTCGCTCTCTCGTGGCCCAAGAGATGCTTGATGACGATGACATCGTCCTGATCTAGGTAATTTTCTTAGCCCCAATTGAAAAGAGCGCCTCACCAACCGGTGAGACGCTCTTTTGGGTTCGGCTCCTATTCAGGGAGCTTCGGTACCAACGATGTTGGCTCGGACCGCCGCCGCCAAGAACCCAGCCGAGAAGCCATCTTCAAAGCGTGGGTCGAGGGTGCAGTTGTGACCGTCGACGCGTGTGCCGTCGCCGTCCACGCAGGCCGTGACAACGGGCTGGCAGTCCTCGCCCGGTGCGCCGCGGTTGATCTCGAAGCGCTCCAGGCCGTCGCCATCCAGGTCGACGTCGGGGTCGACGCCGGGGAGGCTGATGAATCCACCTGGAGGTGAGCCGCCGATGAGGACATCGACCAGGTTGGTGTCAAGACCCTCGCAAGGCGGAGGTGGCTCACCGAAGGGCAGCATCTCAAGAAGGTTCGGAAGAATAGCCAATGTAGAGACGGGAACCGCGCCACAGAGGAGTCCATCGGTCATGCCGGAAACACCCTCGGCATCGGAGGTGGTCCGCCCCGAAAGGAACGCCTGACGAAGCTCCACGGGCAAGATAGCGATTGGAATCGACACATCTTCTGGACCGCCGCTCAGCATGCGCGAAGCGACCGAGGATTCGAACGAGGTGCTTGGTGCGCCGCTCGCGTTGAAGGCGGTCTGGGGAGCCAAGAACTCGCCCGAGCCTGAGATGTTGTTGCTGTCGTCGCCGTCAGCGTCGGTGCCTTGGAAGAACGCGACGGTGAACGACGGATCGTTCGTAGCCGTGATGTCATCAAGCCCCAGCATGTGCAGAAGAAGGATGAGGTCACCGTTGGCAGGTGCATCTCGCAAGAACATGGAGTTGGCGAGGGGCACGAGGGAGCCAAGTGCTCGTGAGAAGGCGTTGTCCGGGCTGCCGTCACCGCTGTAGTCGCAGCCATCGCTGGGTTCGCCGATTTCAAGGCGGCTCATGATGAGTGAGCGCTCGATTTGGCAATCGGCACCGCAGCCGTCAAAGCGATCGGTGTTGCTGTCGTCGCACTCTTCAGGCGCGACCTCTTCGCCGTCTCCGCAGGCGACAAAGGACAGGCAGTTGACTGCACAGGTGGGCTCACCGTCGCAAACTTCGCCGGCGGCGGAGTCGCGAATGTCGTTTCCGCAGAGCTCGTCCGACAGGCAGTCGGCTCGGCATCCGTCACCGGAGGCGTTGTTGCCATCGTCGCAGACCTCATCTGCGTCCGTGCTGCCATCGCCGCAGAAGGCTTCGCGGCGGCATGAGCTGTCGCAGCCGTCACCGCTGTCCGTGTTGCCGTCATCACACTGCTCGCCGAAGCTGAGCAGGGAGTCACCGCACTCGATCTCAAGCTGACACATGCTGTCGCAGCCATCGCCGCTCGTCATGTTGCCGTCATCGCAGGTTTCAGGAGGTGTGGTCGTTCGGTCACCACATCCCGGGGGTGGTGGGCCCGTGTCCACAGCGGGGCCAGCGTCCGCTCGAGGCACGGCGTCCACGCCGTTCGCGTCAAACATGATGACCGGTACATCCACCGCCGAATCAGGCGTGGTCCCAGCATCATCAACCACATTCGAACTCGACGAACAGCCAGCAAGGGCCCCAAGACAAGCAAAAAAGACTATCGTGCGCATAACTGCTTCCTCCGCGCGCTACGGTAGCAGTTCAAAGAGCGATTGTACTAATCAGCAGCAGCGAGCCGCGTGAACGGGACTATTCGCTGACAAGTTCCGCCAAGGTGAGGCGGGCACGACGGAACTCTTCACGGAGCGTGAGGGCCTTGGCAGCGTCTACGCTCGCGTTGCGGCGCAAGAAGTGCTGGAGGTGAACGATCGCGATTTTCATGTCTCCCATGTGATAAGCGATCATTCCTAGGATGTATTGGCCATAGCCTTCGCCACACTTCGCGGCGTTGAGGTTGGCTCGAACCTCTTTGAGGTCTTCCACCGCCTCGTCATTCTCAAGACATATGTAGGCCCAGTGCGCTTTGAGAAGAGCACGGTCGTCACCAGCGATGAGAAGGCCCTTGTCGATCGTTCCGAGAGCTCCTTCGATATCCCCGGAGAAGTGCTGGATAGTTGCCAAGCTCCAAAGCATGAAGCTTCGTCGCTCAGCAGGTGCATGCCGCGCGGCCATTCGCTGGGAGGCGATCGCCCCTGAAACATCGCCCATGGCTTGCTCTGCTCGAGCCCGATCATGAAGCGCGATGTCCTTGAGTGGACCCACTGCAGCCATCTCACCCGCCGTATCAACCGCGGCACGAAAGCGATGGAGTTCCAGCTGCCCGATATAGACCTGTCGGAGCAGAAGTACTTTGGTATCTGCCTCCAGTGCCTCTGGTGGAAAGGCGAGGCCAGCCCTCGCATTGGCCATTCGAGCCTCAGGTTCGGGCGAACGAAGGGCTAAACGCAGATGGTCCTCTGGGATGGTGTCACTGGTTGGGTAGTTCACGGGAGGCATAGGGTTCGATACGTTTCCCCAAGTCTAGCACAGGCGACGAGGGTGTCACATCCCAATGAAATCAGGCACTTGTGCAATTTTGTCCACAGTTGTCCACAGGCGGGCTAGCTATTCTGATACAGAAAAGCTTCGATCTCAGCAGAACGGGCGGCTGCATCTCGACGGCCAAGCTCGATGAGCTCTCGGGCGAAGGTCCCATCGAAGAGCAGGTAACTCGCAAGGTCTGCATCAGCGCCATGGCCGACATCCAAGAGTCGAAGAAACTGACGGCCCAAGACGGCGCCAAATCGGATTCGATTGGCGTTCAGATGAGTGGAGGCGATGGCGCCAAGGTCAGAACTTGGTTTGATGACCAGTGGTTTAACGAGCCGTTTCTTGGCTGATCCACGCTTTGCCGCCGCTTCATTGAGTTTCTCCAAATACGTATCACCGAAGGCACTAATTCCATCCTCGAGCATCTCGTTGATCTTGTTGAGTTCATCGATGTCCGCATTGAGATGGTCGAGGAGGAATGCGTTGACCACCTTGCCCAGCAAGAATGAGGCTCCCGGAAAACGTCCATCCGGAACCGTAATGGCGTCTCCATGCGGGTCTGAACAGCCCACCACAAAAACGCGATCAACCCCCATATGAATCGCTGGCGCCATTGGAGTATTGAGTCGAAGACCTCCATCACAGTAGAGGCGCTCCCCAATACGAACGGGCGGAAATACCAAAGGTATCGCTGCTGATGCCAAGACGTGCTCAGGTCCAATCCGCAGGTCACGGACAACAATTTGTCCATCTCCAAGTATGGGGAGCGGGACTCCTGGTCCTCGATCAACAAAAACCGTCGGTCGGCCCGTCGCCACTTTGGTGGCTGATACGGTCAAGCTTCGGAGCCGTCCGCTTCGAAGGTTATTGGAGATATCTCTCCAGTTCACACCTTGAGCCACGAGATCTGCCAGCGGCGAGGCGTCAAAGAGACCTGCTGCCCGTCGCCCACCAAGAAGCACTCGGTGAATGCTCACGGCCTGCCGCAGGCCAAAGTTCACCACCTGCGCCAACTCTAGTTGAGACCAAAGCGTCTCCAATCGTCCGACGCCTCTTGCCAAATCATGCACGGAAGACGCAAGGAAAGCGCCATTGACGGCGCCTACACTGGTTCCAGAGATCACGTCGATTTTGGGTGCATTTCCCACTCGTCGAACGATATCGCCGAAGACGTAGCTCAGTACCCCCACCTCATAGGCGCCGCGCGAACCTCCCCCTGAGAGAACAACTCCGAGGCTCAAGCAAGGCCCTTCGAGGCGAGAAAGCGTGAACGGATCGCGTCAGTGCCAATCTGTGCGGCTTGATGTTCGATGGCTGCGCGGGATGCAACATCGCACTCCATGGCCCTTGGTTCATCACCCACACTTCGAAGTGCTTTCGCGAGCAACAGATAGAGGCGGTCCACATGCTCGACGGAAACGCCTTGTCCCAGACGGGTCAGAACAACGTCCGCATGCTCTTTGACCTTGGCTGGGTCCTTCTCAAGGCTCGCGAGCCGTGCCCGCGCGTGGAGCTCATAGAAGACAAGATCTTCAGCCAAAGCGGACTTAAGAGCATGCTCGGCGGCCTCGCGCGCAGCTTCATGATTGCCAGCGTGTTCTTCGAGTTGAGCTCGGACAATTCGCTCCCGGGCGATTTCGTAGTGGCTACCAAGCCGATCGGCGATGCGGCGTGCTTGATCCAGTGGCACGGCGGCATCTTGGGGTGCTCGACCGGAGTCGAGCATCATCTCGGCGATCGCGCTCAGCGCATCACAGCGGCCTGCGCGATCATCCACGCCTTCAAAGACGTCGAGCGCCCGCTGAACGAAGGCCAGCCCTTGCTTCGTGTCTCCCAAGCTGTCGTAGAGCTGCCCAATATTTGACAGCTTTCTACCTAAACGAAGGCGGTCGCCGGTCTGGCGGTCAATGTGGATGGAGGCTCGGAAGACCTTGATAGCCTCTTCAAACACCCCAGCCCCCGCCAGAGCGACACCCAGCGAGTTGAGCGCGTAGGCTTCTGCTCGTCGGATATGAAGTCGGCGAAAGATGACGATGGCTTCGGCGTAGGCCTTGAACGCATCTTCAAGCTGGCCGATGCGCCGAAGCACAATGCCGCGCTGAATCAGAATCTGACCTCTTGAAGCGAGTAGTTCCTTGCTGGTGCCGGCTCGCTCGATGGCTTCGTCGCACGCCGCAAGTGCTCGCTGAGACTCGCCTCGACCGCGAGCCATCTCGGCTTCGAGGCGAAGCGCATCAAGCTCGAGAGCCAAATCCCCTGACGCCTTGGACGCTTCTCGTGCCTCGCGCATTAGTTCCTCAGCTGACTCAATCTCTGCGGCGTCGAGCTCGAATCGGGTAAGCCGCAATAGGGCCAGAGCCCGTCTGCGTGGGCCCCCACTTCGGCGAGCGATGGTGCGCATCGCCTCAAGCTCCATACGCTGGTCTTGGGTTCGCCCAAGGAAGCGGTAAATCTGCTCTCGTCCCTCGTGGGCACGAAAACGGGAGTCCAAATCATCCGGCGCCAAAAGCTGAAGTGCTCGACCAAAGAAGCGTAGCGCCTCGCGATTTGAGTAAACCGTGCGGGCGTTGTCTGCAGCGTCCAAGTAGGCCCGAGCCGCGGCCGCTCGTTCGCCCGCCTGCTCCAGATGACGGGCGATTCGTCCAGGAGCCTCGTCTTTCTCTTGCAGAAGCTGAGCGATCCGCCGATGCATGCGGATTCGGTCCTCAATGTCCGTAGCCTCGTAGGCCACTTGGCGAACCACACCGCTGGGGAAATCGAGCCCACCAGACATGCGCTGATGAATCAATCGCGTGGCCTCCAAGCTCTCGATGGGGTCGCGCATGTTCACGCCA
>JBLHKB010000324.1:0-8003 GCA_047619315.1 Polyangiales bacterium | reverse complement strand
ATCGACGTACTTCTCGTATTCCTCACGACGCTTTAGTCCCCAAAAGACTCAGGTTCTGGGGATAACTTTCGTGTCCCTGCTCCGATGTCGGCCGCAACAAACAAAGCGCTGAGCGCACTTAGAATGCCCGCGCTGACCGGCGCTGATGTCAACTTCGCTTTAACACCAGCACGAGTCGCCAAGCGGTTGGCTTGTCCGACGCCAGACCGATATCTAGGTCGCCGAGGCTCGCGACGAGCTCGAACTCCGGGACGCTGTCGATCACGGACTTCCAGGTCTCGTGGTCGGGCACAAACCACGGCATGTCGATGCGAAACTCGTGTCGCTGATCAGCCTTCACGTGCTCCAAGCGCAGAATCGCCGGAACACGGTGACCTGAGCGCCGACTCAGATCCAAATGGAACTGGCCTTTGACCACCACGTCCTGTTCTCGCTGCTCCCACTCCGTCTCCGCGGTGCCGCCTGGGAGTAAGTCTCGTGGGTGCGTCGCTTCGATGACGTAGAGGCCACCGGGCAAGAGGGACTCGGCGCAGGTCACAAGATGGCGGCGAAGATCGTCTTCATTGCTCAACACGTGGATCGACGAAAGCATGGTGAACGCCAGGTCCACGGGTGGCTCGATGCGCGTGTTCCGCATGTCGCCCTGGAGGACCTCGATGGCGTCCGAGGTCAGTCTCTGTCGAGCCAACTCCACCATGGAACGGGCGAGGTCCACGCCTACGCATTCGACATCACCAAGGTCGGCGAATGCTTGCAGGTGTCGACTTGGGCCGGACGCCCATTCAACGACGCGGGTAGGTTCCCCGCGGCCGAAGCGCTTTGAGCATGTGCGAAGAAAGTCTCGTTCCATCTCGTAGTCGCGGTAGGCGAAGGCGATATCGTACACGGTCTCGAAGTCGACGGACTCGGATCGGCGAGCGAGGTTTGGGGTGACTCCCAGGCGCTTGGTGAAGACGATGAGATCGTCGCCGGGTCGATAGAAGTCGTCGAAGACTGCGGTCTCGTCGTAGGCAGCGGACAGATAGAAATCCCGAGCGGCCCCGTAGCCTTCCTGGCTTGAGGTCTCCACGCGGATGAGACGTGCGCCAGCAAAGGTTAACGATCGCTCCATCGCGGCGACGAGCCCACGGGCGATGCCTTGGCGCTGCCGTTCGGGGTGGGTGACGAGCCAGTAAAGATCGTAGGTGCCCACGGTCATCGGCGTCGGCCCGAAACACACGTAGCCGCCGAGACCTTGCGCGTCTTCCGCGAAGACGAAGCGATAGTCTTCACTTCCTGCGAGCGCTGCGTCAAAGAGCTCAAGAGCGACGGCGACCTCCGCCGGTTTGAAGGCGGGCGTACCCGACAGCATCGCCGCGACGGCGTCTCGCTGTTCGGCGCTTAGGTCGGAATGAAAGCTCATGTCCGTCGCTCTCTTACTGGCTTGCTCGTGCATCAGGCGTCCTTCATCGCTGAGGTGTTGATTCCCGGTCGACGCCCTCGGCCTTGGTGGGCCGCGAAGTCGTTTGGGTGAATTTTGCGTCCGAGCGCTTCGGCGACGATGGTTCCGACCAACGCGCCATAGTCGTACCCACTCCGCGCCGCTGCCAGCGCGAAACCGGCGTTCGGCGCTAGGCCACAGTTGGGATTCACGTCGATGACCCAAGGTTGGTCGTTCTTATCGATGCGGATGTCGAGGCGGGCATAGCCGCGAAGATCGAGCGCCCGCGCCGTGTCCGTTGCGAGCCGCTTGATGCGCTCCGTCAACGCAGGAGTTAGGTCTGCCTGAACGGCACGGGTGCCGCGCCATTCCAGCGATGACTCGTCCCACTTCGCCGCGTAGCTCACGATCTGCGGCAGGTTGTCGGGCATCTCCGAGAAGTCGATCTCGCCGATGGAGAGGACCTTCATGGGAGCGCCCAAGAGCGCCACGTTGACCTCACGGCCTTGGATGTACTGCTGGACGATGGCGGAGCCCTCGATCTGCGCAAGGCGCTGAGCGACCTGAGCGCGGTCATGCGCCACCGAAGCGCTCTCGATTCCGGTGGAGCCGTCCTCTCGGTTCGGCTTCACGATCACGGGAAAGGTGATGTCGTGGGGCAGGTCGCCGATGACGTCCGCGCTCACCGACCAGGGGACCTGGACGCCCCGCCGCCGGATCGCTTCGCTGCAGGCATGCTTGTCGAGACACACGCGAAGCGCCGGTGAGGGCGCACCTGTAAACGCGACGTTCATGCGCTCCAAGATCGCAGCGACGCTGGATTCGTAGCGCGGATCTCCGTCGAGGGACTCGCAGAGGTTGAAGACGACGTGTGCGTTGAACTGCCGAACGGCCTCGGTGACCTCCGCGACTCGCTTCACCGGAACGATGCGGACGAGGCGTCCCGCGGCACAGAGCGCGTCGGCGATGGCTATCGCCACCTCCCGGACCTCGGCGCGGGCAGCATGGCCCGCATCCACTGGGGGAGGTTCCGAATCTGAGGCAGCCGAATCTGAGGATTCGGCTGCGTCGCCAAAGTCGGCGTTGTGGACCACGAGGACGCGGATCACGTCCAGACTCCATGTCGCTCAGGCAGCCACAATACTCTCAACGCAGAACGAAAAAGACAGTGCATCGAGGGTGACCTCCGGGGCCAAATAGATCGACAGGCGACGAGTTAAGCCCTCTTTGGTCAATGTCTAGTGATCGATTCGTACAGAAGACATAAAGCCGCCAAAAAGAGCCGGCGCGCCGCGGCGCAGGTTGCGCAAGGCGTAGCCCCCCTCCTGTACGAAAAGTGTGGGCAAGCCGAGCGTGGCGAGGCGCGCCCCGATCTGACGCATGCCTTCCACCGTCACGCCGAAGCCGCCGGTGGGGTCCCCGTGCATGATGTCGAAGCCGAGGGAGATGACCAGATGCTGAGCGTCGAAGTCCTTCAAGACCTTCAGCGCCCTATCGAGGGCCTTGAGGTACTTGGCGTCGTCGGTGTCTTCCTTGAGCGGGATGTTCAGGTTGAAGCCTTCCCCAGCGCCTTCACCCCGCTCGTCGTCGAAACCGCTGAAATAGGGGTAGCTGAAGCTCGGGTGACCATGGAGGGACACGAAGAACACATCGGACCGCTCGTAGAAGATGTCCTGGGAACCGTTGCCGTGGTGGTAGTCGATGTCCAGGAAAGCGACGCGTCCCTTCTTCGTCAGCGCGTCCGCGGCTAGCGCTGCGTTGTTGAAGTAGCAGAACCCGCCGAACACCTTGCGCTCCGCGTGATGACCAGGGGGCCGGCACAGAGCGTAGACGATGGGTTTGCCAGCCATCAGGAGGTCCGCGCCGGTGAGCGCGCAGTCCACCGCGCCGCGCGCCGCGGCGAGGGCATTTTGGGACAGCGGAGTGAAGGTATCGATGCAGTAATAGCCTGCGCGTACCCAATGGTCTTTGGGCTTTCGGTCCTGCCGGCGGATGGGAAACACGTAGGGATAGAGTGTTTCCTTGGGGCCTAGCTTGCCGCACATCGTGTCGATGTACTTGACGTACTCCTTGTCGTGCACCTTCGCGATGGTCGAGAGGGACCGTCGTTTGGCGGGGTAGAGCTCCGTCGACACAGAACGCAGGCCCGACTGGATCGCGCCGACGCGCGCGGGTCGCTCCACGAAGCCGCGCTCGCGCACATGGTGGATCTCGTGGTGCTCGGCGACGACGAGGTGAAGTGTTCCGGGCGGGGTCTTTTGAGCCGCCTTGCGGAGGTAGCGGGGCTCGCGGAGCTGAACCGGATCATCCTTGAAAGACGCCACGATCCTCTTCGTGTAGGGGTCGCTGCGTTCCCACCCGTATTTGCGAACAAGAATCGCGGCGACGGCTTTTCGACAGAAGTCCCGCGGCAAATCTCCGCGAAGTTTGTCCACGACGAGCCAAGGCGGGTCGTAGTCCTGCCCGAGCGGCGGTGGCCCGTCGTAGTCGGTTCCGATGATCGGGAAGGCGCCGTAGCGCTCATAGAACTTGAGCCGCGCGCGGTTCGCGGGCATTCGTGACGCATCTGAGAGTTTCTCGGCTTCGTCAGGAGGCACATCCATGAAGATCGCCGTCGCGCCGAGGGCGACCATGGTCTCGCGAAGGGCTTCGTAGAGCGCGCCTCCGACGCCGCTTCCGGCGCCACGGGTGCTGCCCACGACGTAGTCCAGGTACCCAAAATTCAGGTCAGCGTGGTAGTGGGCGAGGGCGAAGCCTCGAAGTCGACGTCGTGCGTCTTCAAGCACGAGCAAAACGATCCGGTACTTACGCTTGTCACCGCGTTTGATCTGCACCGGGAGGGTGTCGGCGTACTCAGCTACATCGGTGAAGGTCTCGCGAAAGAGCTTCTGGACGCGTATGAGGGACTCTTGGTCCGAGACGGAGCTGAGATCGACAAGGGGCCTGATGCGAAACATAGGGAATCCTCCAGACGACAACGCGTGGTCGTGCGGCGGCATATTGGACCCGCTTACAAGCCTCGTCGCCCCCCTATTTTCAGATTCGTCACCGGCTCGCGACAGGTGCGCACCAGCCTACATCATGTCTGGGCCGACCCCTTCGATGAGGCACTCTCTTGAGTTGGGAAAGCTCATCGAATAGAGGAAGCCTCGGGGCCGGTACTCGTCCGGGAGGGGGTCGCCGTTGAGGTTGATGTCGAAGCCTTCGTCGTCCCAGTTTTCGTAGACGAAGTCGTTCCAGGACGCGGCCTCCCGGAGCTGCTCGATCCAGGCGTTGCCGCTCATCACGCTCAGGCCTGGCGGAAGTAAATGCGCGATGAGGCTCTCTCGCTCCGTCGCTACCCAGTCCGCGTCGTACACGGCGAGGTTCATCTCGCCTTCGTAGACGATGCCTCGGTTGTTCTTGTTGGCGCTGCCGACACTCATGAAGACGTCGTCGACGATGAGCATCTTGGAGTGAATGTAAATCTCCGGAAAATGACCGCGCGTCTCGTCCGGGCCAAAGTCGTTGTCCGTGTAGTCGAAGGCGCGAATCTGGAGCAGCGTGTACCTATCTGGAAACCTGGAAGCGATCTGCTCATTGGTGATGTAAGTCCACTCGCAGCCCGGATCGATCAGTTCGTTCATGGGCCTCGTCATGACGATGAGCTCCAGTCCTGGGACCTCCTCCATTCGCTCAACGATGGCATCGACGAGCATGGGGACGCGCCAGTATTGGTCTTCGACGAAGATGAAGTCCTCAGCCTCGCGGACGGCGTTGAACCAGCTCTCGGCGATGGAGTGATCCCAAAAGGGCTCAGGCTGCGTGACCGTGACCTGGGCTTGGATGTTCCCAGCGGGCGCGACGGGCTGTGCTGTGAAAGGGCTCGCCTCGTCTGCGTACTCCACGCCCATGTCGATGAGGTAGGACCAGCGCTGTTCAAAGACCGCGTTGACGTCCTCGACAACGGGGCCCGCAACGCGCGTGAAAAAGTCCTTACGCGGAGGCGTGTCCGTTTGCCGGTCCCGAGCGATGACGTCCATGCGCCGCGCGATCGATGTATCGAAGTTCATGCGGCGGGGGTCGAAGACGAGATGTTCGTCGGTGTCCCAGTCCACCGCCTGAAGGTTCATTCCTCCGACGAAGGCGACCTCTCCATCCATGACGGAGAACTTCTGATGCCAGCTCGCCGCCTGGATCTCGAGGGAGATGCCCAAGGGCCAATCGTTCAGGTCGACGGAACGAGACGGGACCACTGAGTCAAAGAGCGTGTCTCCATCGATCCGATAGTCTTCCAGCGGGAGCTCGTTGTTTTCGGCCTGCTCAAAGACGCGATCGGAGAAGGCCATCGGCTCCACCATGAACTCGAAGCGACCGGAGGTCTCGTTCGCCTGGCCCATGTACTCAAAGTTGTCGTCGGGTGCCGCGCCTCGTGAACGCACGGCCTCGTCCGTGGAGAGATTACTGAGGACGCCGTCCTGAGAAACCAGCTGGCCGATCATGATGCGGCTGTTGGCGGCGTTGGACTCGAGGGCCGCGATGATGGTGGCCTCCTCGCGCTCTGCTTCCGAGAGGAAAGGATGCGTCTCGGCGTCGCGGACAAGCTCGAAGTCGGACTCCCACCACCAGCTGGCCATGTGCACAGATTCCGTCGCGCTTCGGATCTCAGCGTCGACGGCCGCCCACGCTGTATCGCAGCTTGTGTAGAGCGTGACGTCGTTTCCTCTTCGTGCCGGCGGCCCTTGTGCGGAGAAGTAGCGATGACGCAGCCCGAGAACAACGCGGTGCGTTGGAAGAGTGGGCCACACGCCGATCTGCTCTTCTCCATGCGCGACCAAGAGGCCTCCAACGCTTGAGGGCGTTGCCGCCGTCGATGCACGGAGCGCGTCATCCTCGTCACCACCGTCGAAGGCAACAGCCACCTCCATGGGGTGATGCCCAGGGGCTTCGAGGCGGACGGTGTAGGAGGCGGCCTCTCGCAGCGCGATACGCACCTCGGGCCAGCCAACGGTTTCGACGTCCTCACCGCCGGAGCGAACCGTGAGCGTGCCTTCTTCGGCAGGGAGAGGCAGGCCCCACAGATCGAGCGCGTGGATGTAGAGCACCGCCATCGGCGCTGGACCAAGCGCGGCATCCGTAGGGGCCGATGCGTCGGGCAGCGCACCGTCGGGCAGCGCACCGTCGGACATGGAAGCATCCACGCGAGTGGTGGATGAGTCATCTCCACAGGCGACGAGTGCGATAACAGCGAACGAGAATCTGAGGCCACGCATCTTCGCTAAGTAGCATATTTGTACCTCTCAGCGCCCTATGAGATGGGCAAGACACGTTGTGTTCCGAGGGCTTGTGCCAAGTCTGTCCCGGCGCCACATTCTCAACATGACCGTTCGTGTGCTCCCATTGCTGCTCTTCCTCGCCGCCTGCACTGGTGAAACCATTGAACCCTCCTACTTCCAGTTACGCATGACCAATGTGTCGCTGGCGGAAGGAGTCACCAGCGACATGGGAGTGTACACCCCTCGCTTTTCGCCGGGCTGGGTGCGCGTTGGTGGTGACCCTCTATTCGTCGAGGGCGAAGCCGCCTCGCCGGACTTGGCGTTCCTGGCTGAGCAGGGCGATCCCACGGGTCTTGCCTCTTCCGAGGGGTCGAGCATTCCAGAAGACTTCGTAGACACCTATGAGGCGGCACCCCTCGCCAGCGGTCTCGCCTTCACGGCGCGCTTCGAAGCATTGCCCGGGCAGCGGCTTCACTTCGCCTCCATGTTCATCGACAGCAATGACATCATCGTCGGCGCGAACATGCCGCTTTTCGACGGCGATGTACCTCGCACTGGTGACCTCACCATGGACTTTGCTTACTACGACGTAGGCTCCGAGGTGAACGAAGCACCTGGCTTCGGCGCCGGTCAGCCTGGCGGAACCGGCAGCGGCGAAGAAGAAGCCGGCGTTGTCACGCGCTTTACGGTGATGGATGCCGCTGGGCATCGCTACGTGGCATTGGACTCGCTGATTCGCCTTGAGCTAGTGACCTGCGATACGCCTGAGTGCTGACGTCAGCTCCGGAAAATCGAGTGCCACGCGGTGCAGATACGGTGGTTGGGGGACTGCATCCAGGCATCAAGTGATCATGCGTCTTGTCTCGTCAAATCATGTATCTTCGCCGTCGCCAAGCGCGCGGTCTTTGGGCATCGAGATGATGTGAACATCTTGCTGGGGGAATGGAATCTCGATGCCTTGCTTTGCAAACTCGGCGTGAATGGCGCCGGCGAGCAAGCTCTTGGCTTCGATCGCTTCGAGGTAGCCCACGCACCAACCACGAACCGAATAGTCGATGGAGCTGTCCCCGAACGCCGTGCAGATCACCTCCGGCGGCGGCATGTGAAGCAAGCCACTTTGACCGCCGACGACCTGTCGAAGCACCTTCATGACCTCTGTGGGATCGTGGGCGTAGCTTGCACCCACCGTTAGCTCTAGACGTCGGCGCGCATCGCTGTGAGTCCAGTTGATGAGGGTTCCGCTGACGAGCGCGGAGTTGGGGACGATGACCTCCGCGCCGTCGAGGGATTGAACGGTGCTGGAGCGGATGCCGATGCGTTGGACGATG
>JBLHKB010000323.1:0-8018 GCA_047619315.1 Polyangiales bacterium | reverse complement strand
AAGGAGCTCGAGTTCATCACCGGGATCCCCAATCTCCTCGCTGACCCCACGCTTGCCGGCGGCGGAATTCACATAACGGGATCCCGTGGACGCCTCGATGTGCATGTCGACTTCAACTACCTCGAAAAATCCCAGCTCTATCGACGACTGAATCTGCTGCTTTATCTCAACCCGGTTTGGCAACGAAACTGGGGCGGCGCCGTCGAGCTGTGGGACGAGAATGTCTCCAAGCGGCATCACGCATTCGCACCGAAGCTGAATCGCTGCGTTCTCTTTGAGACGAGCGAGCGGAGTTACCATGGCGTCGAAGAGGTTCAGTGTCCTGAGGGCGTAACCCGCAATTCCTTTGCCGTGTACTACTACACCAAAGAGCCGCCGCCGGACTACGCGGGGTACAACCACTCCACAAGGTTTCGCGCGCGTCCCGACGAGCCACTAAAGAAGTACGTGCTCATGCCGGCGGAGAAAGCGAAAGCGGCCGTCAAAAGAGGGCGCGAGAAAGCGAGCCGTGCGAAGGCCAAGGTCAAGAAGATCCTCGGTCGCTAGTCTCATAGCGCCAACAATGGGCAGAACGAGTCGTATCCGATGAACCGTGCGTTGGGCTCGAAGCCCGCGACGGGGAAGCGGACTGTGGTCTAGGCGCGCGCTTCGCGTCGGGCGCGAAGTCGGTCGCGAAGAATCGGCCACGCCAAAGGTGCCCAGAACACCGTGACGGACACGGCGACGAGGGCGCAGCGCACCAGGATGTTCCACTCCCAGATACGCATGAAGTACTCGACGACGGCGCCCACTCCGCTGGAGAGCGCGACGAGAGAAGAGAGTCGAAAGTCTTGAGCGAACCCGGACATACCAATGCGCTTGCTGGAAGCCGCGGCGATAAAGTAGCGCGCGATCTCTGATGCCGCGAAGCCCGCGATGGCGCCGTGGAAGCCGTAGCCGCCCGCGCGCTCTCCGAGCCAGTACCCCAGCGGAATGAAGCCCGCCATAGCGATGATCTTTCCGAAGGACGCGAGGCTGTTCCACTTGGGCACGCCCGCCGCGAAGAGCGCCGCTTCATAGGTACGCGCGAGGATGAGCCACCAACCGCCGATGGCGAGGATCTGAACCTGCCAGCCGGCCGCGGCGTAGCTCGGATCGTAGAGGAGACCGATGGCGGTGGGACCGCCCGCGATGAGGCCCGCAAAGGCCCAGCCGGCCGCGATGAGGAGCGAGCTGCGCGTGCTCTCGAAGATCCCGTGAAAGTCGCCGTCCCGCTCGCGTACTTTGCTGTAGACGGGAAAGATGATCTGCGTGGTGAGCTTACCCAGGGCTTCGACGGGCATCATCGCGATGACGAGACCAACGGAGTAAACTCCGAGCTCTTCGAAGGTGACCATCTTACCAAAGATCAGGCGGTCGGACTGGCCAGCGACGAAGGTCAGAACGGTGCCGAGGAAGATCCACCGGCCGAACCGCACAAGCTCCGTCACCGCGGACTTGTCCCAGGAGAGGCGGTTCTTTTCGCCGGGCAAGTAGAAGTGAGTCATCAGTGTTCTGGAGAACGCCGTCGTGAGCGAGCCAGCCACGAGCGCCATCACGGAAGGCGAGATGAGCGCCCAAGTGACCATGACGATCTGGCCGAGGAGCTGAGACCCAAACACCATGATCTCGATGCGCCCCAAGGCGAGGTCGCGGTTGAGGGTGAAGACCCTCGTCGAATTGAATCCGCCGGCGAGGGCGTTGAGACCGACGAGCGGCAGCAAATAGACCAGAGTCGCTTCTTCGTAGTAGCTCGCCATGGGGTAGGCGAGTGCGCACGCGATGACGTAGAGAAAGCCGCCACGCCCGACCTGCATCGTCCAGGCGGTGTTAACGAACGCGCGATCACGGCGGTCGTTCTGGATAAGACTTGGACCGATGCCGACATCGCTGAAGAGCTCAAGACCCATCAGCACGACCTGGATGAGCCCCATGATGCCGAAGGCATCCTGGAAAAGCAGGCGCGTGAGGATGAGGTTTCCGATGAGACGGAGAACCTGCGAGCCGCCGTACCCGAGGAGCACAAAGAGCGCGCCGCGCCGTGCCTTGCCCTCGACAGCCTCGCCGGAAGTTGAGGGCTTATCCGCCTCGTCGCTCGTCTCTTCGCTCACGGGGTCACGCTTCGGGCGCCACCTTGGGCGAAGGAGACGCGGGCGCCAAGGGCCTTTGACCCTCCCTCCGCTTTTTCTTCGCGGCGAGCTTTTCCGCTCTTTCGCGCTTGGCCCTGCGATCCTGTTCCTGAATGAGCCCTATGGACAGTCCATGAAGGGCTCCGGACAGGAAGAGCGGCAGGCAATTAAAGAGCCCGTTGGGCAGGAGATCGATGGTGATCGTGCTGGCAAAGAGCGCGAGAACAGCCAAAAGACGCCGATCGCCCTTTGATTTTAGCTTCCTCATCCGGAAGAAGAGCAAAATGCACGGAATCGTCATCATTCCGTACATCCCGAGGAACCCAATTGCGCCTCGGGTGCCGAGCTGAATCGTCCAGTCCCCATCCGTGATCGAAAGGTCCTCTCCTGTGCCCGGGTCAAAGAGGCGGTTTCGGTCGTAGGCTCCCCAGCCGAAGAGCGGTCGCTCGCGGGCGCGATCCATCAGCTGCTTCTCTTGGTCGAAGCGGAACCAAAGGGAGAGCGCGCGCTCTTCGTTGAACCCCTCGGCGTACTCGACGAGAGCGTCCGCTGGGAAAACGTCGGTTCCTCGGAGGACAGGATAAAGAAGGGCGATGAGGGAGAACGCCGCTGGAACAAGGATGCGAAAACGCTTCGACATCAGGACCAGCGGCCAGAGGAGGATCCCGTAGATGACCGCGCCTGAACTCTTGCAGATCACGACGATGACCGGCAGGTAGACGATCTGCCAGAATTTCGCGAGACCGGCGCGCCACCGCGCCATGGCCATCAAGCTGGAGCCCAGCAAGTACATGGAAACGGCCATGCCCGTCTGCATGAAGATCATCGGACGATAGCCGCCGAAACGCAGCGTCATCGAGAAATCCATCTGATGGAAGCCGTAGATATTGTGGTGCAGCTGCGGGCTCATTCGAATCTCGAAGAGCGCGAGGAGCGTGTAGACGAGGCCCGTCGACAATAGAATACGCGTCATGTCCGCGAGGTCGGCTCGCTTCCGAATCATCGCGCGTCCGATGAAGAACGGCAGGTAGATGGACAGCGTGTCTTTGATGCTCAGCGCGAAGGAGTCGTAAAGGCTTAGGGCCGGACGGACGATGGGGCCGGTGACGAGGGTGTCCCCGTTCGTGAGGGAGGTCCCCAGGTTCCCAATGAGCATGAATATGAAGAGAATGTCGATGCCACGGAACGGCTTCGCTGCCTTGATTCGCCCGGGGCTTTTGACCAAGCATGCGATAAAGCACCACAGAGCCGCCATCGAGGTCTTGTCCATCGGCGGCAAGAGCGGCGGGTCGATGGCGACGACCTCGGGTAAGTAATTGATCGAGAGCAGGACTGCCCATATCACTGCTTCAGCAGGCCGAAACCGTTTGAAGAGCCACGCCGTAACGGGCACCCAAAGGAAGAGCGAGAGGAAGGACAGGATGTTGGGACTGCCGAGCATAAGCGTAGCCGGGCCGTAGACATAGCATGCCCGTTCCCTCGTGTTCGTTCCCTACAAGGGTTGTCTTCGTTCCCTACAGGAAACGGCGCGAACACCGCGCGAGGAGGCTCTTCCCCGGCGCCAACGCCGTGTGGGAAAGTGCGCGTTCCCACGCATTGCCGGCAATGGGTAGACCGTGGCCCGGCAATAGATGACGAACCTCGAGAGCACGAAGCCGCTCCTCGCTGCGGCGGCTCTCCACATCGTCGAGGGACTCGGGGTTGAACCACGCCCGGCCGTCGATGGTCAGGACGGCGTCGCCGGAGAGGAGCGTGGCCGAGTCGGCGTGGTAAAGCGAGATCGAGTCATCGCTGTGGCCCGGGTTGGCGATGACTTGCCAGGAGGACGCACCCGGCACCGCGTCGCCATCCTCGAGAAAGCCTGCGCACTCGAAGGGAAAGCGGAACTCAGAGTTCGCCCCGCCAAAGCCGATGCTCGAGGCCGCCTTGGCGAGCTCAACGAGACTTCCAAAGGCGAAGGGCTGTTGGGTGATGAACGGCAAGAAGCGCATCGTCGTCTTGGCGTCGAAGTTGCGAGGCAGCTCTCCTTTTAGATACGCCTCGCAGCGCGCGGGAAGAAACGCGCGGGCGCCGTACCTGGACTTGAGAAGCGGCATGCCCGCGAGGTGGTCCACGTGACCGTGAGTGCAGAGCGCTGAGACCGGCGCAGTCACCGGCCCATTCAAGGCGGAGACGGCATCCATCGCACCCTTCGCCGTCGAAGGCAGACCGGGATCGACGACGACAGGTCCTTCGTCGCCCTCGATCACGTAGCAGTTGAAGATCCAGCGGGAGCTTCGATGAACGGGGAGATCAAAGACGCGCCCGACAAACCCTTGAGATGAACTCACGGGCGTGATTCTACCTCAACGCGCGGCGAGTTTGGCATCCACGAGGAACCTGCGTCGCCAGCGATCAGCTGATGCTCGTTCTGTGCATCTTGTGCCTTGGGCGCCCACGCACGAGGTTCATCGTCACCTGTGGAGAAAATCATGACATCAGACGCAATCGCCCCCAAAACACCTATCGCCGCACACATCCTCGCTGGGCTCGTCGGCCTGGCGATGAGCGCAAGCGCCGGCGCAAAGCTCGCCGGCGTCGAAGCCGTCGTCGCGAACCTGACCTCCTACGGCCTCGGGGACTTCGTGCTGCCGATCGGCGTGCTCGAGCTGACCTGCGCGATTCTCTTCGTGGTTCCGAAGACTTCATCGCTGGGCACCTACCTGGTCACGGGCTATTTTGGCGGCGCCATCGTCGCCCACTTAACGGCGGGAGATGTTGCCGGAATCGTACCCGCAGTGGTCCTCGGCCTCCTCGCTTGGGGCGCGAACTATCTGCGTAATCGTAAGATGTTCGAGTCGCTCTCGCGCTAGGCCAACATGATCTTTGTAGGCGTCTTCGCGCGTGGTACCCATGTGCCCCATGAGAATCGCCTACCTCGTCAACCAGTACCCCAAAGTCAGCCACACGTTTATCCGGCGTGAGATACAGGCCCTTGAGTCTCTCGGAGTCGAGGTGATGAGATACTCCGTACGGCGAGTGGCCGAGCCTCTGGCAGACCCCGTCGACGTCGCCGAGCAGGAGCAAACTCGCGTGGTCCTCGATGGCGGCGCGCAAGTGCTCGCCGGCTCCATCGCAAAGATCGCGGCGACACGGCCCAGGCTCTTCGCCCGGGCATCGGCGATGGCGAGCCGCATCGGCCTTGGATCCGAGCGTGGCCTGGCCATTCACGGGGCATACTTGGGTGAAGCTTGCCTGCTCCTGGACTGGATGCAGCGCGACAAGGTCGAGCACGTGCATGCGCACTTCGGAACGAACTCCGCGACGGTGGCCATGCTCGTCGAAGCCCTTGGCGGCCCCGGCTACAGCTTCCATGTTCACGGCCCCGAAGAGTTCGACAAGCCCTTCCTGATCTCCCTTGGGGAGAAAGTGGAGCGTAGCCGTTTCGTCTGTGCGATCAGCAGCTTTGGGCGCAGCCAGCTCTACCGGCGCGTCAAGTATGAGCACTGGCCCAAGGTCGAGGTCGTTCGCTGCGGCGTCGATGAGAGCTTCCTCGATGGCTCACAGAGCACGCCGCTTCCCGAAGCCCCGCGTCTCGTCAGCGTCGGGCGTCTTAGCGAACAAAAAGGCCAGATGCTCATGGTGCAGGCACTCGCCCAGCTAAAGCGCGAGGGCGTCGACTTTCACCTCACGCTCGTCGGCGATGGTGAGATGCGCGAAGAGATCGAAGGCGTCATCAAAAGCGAGGGACTGACCGAGCACATCACCATCACCGGCTGGGCGAGTGGCCCCGAAGTTCGACAGCATATCTTGGACGCGCGCGCGATGATCTTGCCGAGCTTCGCCGAAGGCTTGCCGGTGGTGCTCATGGAATCGCTCGGTCTGGGGCGGCCCGCACTCTCCACATACGTCGCTGGCATTCCGGAGCTCATCGAGCCCGGCAAAAGCGGCTGGCTTGTTCCAGCTGGCAGCATTCCGGCCCTCGTCGAAGGCATCCGCGAAGTCCTCACAACTTCCACCGAAGAGCTCACGCGCATGGGTCAGCATGGCCGAGCCGCCGTCCACGAACGACATGACTCGAAGACCAACGCGGCGATTCTCAAAGCGCTCCTCGACAAGTACGTCTGACGCGCGAACTTCTCTTCGTCTCCGAGCGGGCGGGCGCTAGCGTCCGCCAACTTCGACGGCGTAGACCGTATCTGGAGCCCAGGGCATCCAGGGTGCGTAGCCCAGGGCACGAACCTCCGCCGGTGCTTCGACGGTGGCAGCGTCAAAGACGATAAGCCAGGCCGCATCCGGACGGGACTCGACGAAGGGTTCGCCGGCGCGTGCACCGGCGTTGTTAACCTCGAAGCCGCCGTCGATATCCGTTCGCGGGACGCCTTCGTCTTCAAGCTGGGCGACGAGCTCCCAGCGAGCGCGCTGCCAAGCGAAGTAATCGTGAGTGACCCCCACGGAGTAGAGAAACAAGAGACCTAGAGCCGTCACCGCGACCACATGAATTGGCAGCGGCACGTAGCTATCGGCACTCTCGTCGCTTGTTCGCGACGCGAGGAACGCGAGGAGCAGCGGGAGCTGAAGCAGCAAGTAGCGGTCGAAGTAGGCACCGTAGGCGATGGCCGTGGGCGCAAACGCGATCAACGCCACCCAAAACAACGTGCTCTCGCGCTCCGGCGGCTTTCGCCCGGCGACAAATGCGCGGAGCCATCCCCACGCAAGCGTCAAGATGCGCTCGACGATCAGTCCGGCGGCGAATCCGCCAACGACGCTTAAGCCGATCCAGAATGCCGCCGGTGCGGCGAGCTGAGGCGCGGGTCCTGCGAGGGTGCGTGGTCCCATGCCCAGGTCGATGATGATGTTGCCCTCGAAGGGCATGCGAAAGCCGACGAAGACAAGGCCGGCTGCGACGAGCGCCCCCGCCGCACCCGCCGCCCATCGGCGTCTTCCACGTAGGCCTAACGCCAGCAGCGGGAACGCGAAGAGGCCAAGGCTCAGCAAAGAGGTGAGCGTGCGTCCGAGGGGCAGCCCAAGACCCCGCAACCCTAGAAATGCGAAGAGCGCTTCTTTGACGCCGGCGGACTTCTCTGCGTAGAGCGCCGGCAGCCCGATGGTGGAGGCGATGATCCGTTCGAACGAAACGAGTGAGAAAGCGACGATCAAGAGTGGTGCCCAAGCGAGCGCGAAGGTCTTCATCCACGAGCCGCCCTTGCGGTAGCGCAGCGTTGTTGTGACGCCCCACGCCAAGGGCATCGCGAGCCCCAGTTGACGGCTCATCGTCGCCCATACAGCGAGCATGATCGCGAGGACATACCATCGGTCCACACGCTCTTCGGACCGAAGCCAGGCCCAACAGGCGGCGCATGTGGCGACGGCGAAGGGCACGTCGGTCATGAATGTTCCGCAGAGCCCTAAATAGAGAGGATTTGCCGCGAGAACGAGGGCCGCGAGACCGGCGCGCGCAGGCGTTGCACCAAGCTGACGTGCCAGCCCGAACAGGCACAAGACACCAAGCCAACCGATGCAGAGCGTCGAGAGACGAAGGACCTCGTAGGAGTAGCCAAAGAGCGTGGCGAAGAGCGAGCCCGTCAGCACGTGGCTGAGCAAGGGCATGCTTTGCCAATCCGTGAAGCGAAGCTGTCCGTGCAGAGCGAGGGACTCGACGGCGGGTGCGTAACCCCAGTCGTCGTTGGTGGGGAAGTCTCCCCGTGGATCGACGAGGAAGATCGCGACCCAATACACAACGCTAAGAAGCACGCACCAGTGAAGGTTGCGAGATTTCATGATGCCTTGACCGAGCGACGCTTATGGAACGGGAACGCGGCCAACGGGTCGTGGTGGAGTCGGAGGTGCCATTGAACCCGGGGAAGCCGTCTCCATATCGAGAGAGAAATC
>JBLHKB010000322.1:0-8037 GCA_047619315.1 Polyangiales bacterium | reverse complement strand
GAGTCGGACGGAGAGTCGAGCGGTGCGACGCGCCGTAGCTGGTTTGCGCTGACCGTCGCCCTCGCGATTCCACTCTTCCTCGCCGTGATGGTCGTTGCCGGATACACCTACTCCGCAGGGCTGCTCCTGGAGAAGTTGCTCGACACCCTCTGGCTTGCATTCGGAATCATCTTGCTGCGCGAACTGGTCGTTCGCTGGATCTTGGTGTCGCGACGCCGTGCGCTCTTTCGACGAGGTCAGGAGAGCGAATCGGCGACGCAAGAACCGACACCCGCTCAAGGCTCCAAGATCAACCGGAAGGGCCCCACGACGAGCACCTCCGCTGCGGAGATTCTGGCCTCGGATGCGGCCACGCAGCAGCTCGCGAACACGACCTTGGTCGTCGGAGGTCTCCTGGGCCTTGGGTCGATTTGGTCCTCGGTCCTCGCCGCGTTCACGGTCTTTTCCAACGTGGTGCTTTGGGAGACCCATCGCGCCGTCGATGGGGAACAAGTCGTCGGGGCCGTCACGCTCTACGATATGTTCGTTGCGATCATGGTGGCCATCGTCACCGTCGCGGCGATTCGCCATGTGCCGTCCGTCGTTGAGATTTCACTCCGCCAGCGAGAGTCGCTTACGGCAGGCAGCCGCTTGGCTTTCGCCACGTTGGCCAGATACGCGATCTCCGTCGTCGGTGTCAGCTTGGCCGTCAGCTTTCTGGGCGTGGACTGGGGGAAGATCCAGTGGCTGGTCGCGGCCCTTGGCGTTGGAATCGGTTTTGGACTTCAGGAAATTGTCGCGAACGTCATTAGTGGGCTCTTTATCTTGATCGAACGACCGATCCGCGTCGGCGACATCATCACCGTTGGCGACGCGAGCGGGACGGTGCGTCAAATAGCTATTCGAGCCACGACGATACGCACCCGGGATGAACAGGAGCTATTGGTCCCCAACAGGGAGATCATCACCGGTCGTGTTCTCAACTGGACGCTGTCAGACAGCATGATCCGGATCTACTTCAACGTGGGCGTCGCCTACGGGAGCGACGTCGAGGAAGCGCTTAAGCTCCTCGCCCAGAGCGCCGCCGACCACCCCAACGTGCTCGAAGACCCGGCGCCCATCGTTACCTTTGAGAGCTTTGGCGACAACACGTTGGTCCTCGGCCTGCGCTGCTATGTGCCTGCCGTCGAGGTCCGGCTCGGCGTGACGACGGATCTCCACCGCGCGATCAACACTGCGTACGCGGCAGCCAATATCGTCATCGCCTTCCCGCAGCGTGATATTCACCTCGATACGCTCTCGCCACTTGAGCTGCGCGTGGTTCACGAGGCAGCGCCGGTGCAAACGAAACCAGAGACTGAGTGAGCCGAGCGGAGGTCAGACGAGCCAAGCGTTGCCGCTCGAGCGGCAACGCCTCGCCGGACCTACCGACCAGCCTTGCGCGCGGGGCGTTTTACAACGACGAACCAGTAGCTCTCTAGGCTCTTGATGATGTCCGTGAGAGCGTCAAACGTCGGCGGCTTCGTGATGCAGGAATTGACGTGATCGTCATAGGAGCGTCGAACGTCACTCTCCTGCGTGGAGCTTGTCAGCATCACTACGGGGATAGCGAGAAGCTCTGGATCCGCCTTTAAGCTGTGCAAAACTTCGGCGCCGCTCACCTTGGGGAGGTTGATATCAAGCAAGACCAAGTCGGGGCGGACGGCATCTTCGTAAGGGGGCTGGCGCCGGAGGAACTGAAGTGCGGCCTCACCGTCGTTCACGCCATGGAGTCGGTTGAGCAGCCTGCTGGAACTAAACGCTTTCTTGGTGAGGACGACGTCACCAGGGTTGTCTTCAACAAGGAGGATCTCGACGGCGCGCTCGGTCACCAGAGATCTCCCGCCGTCGGATCGGGTTTGCTGGGAAGCCTGAACCAGAAAAGACAACCTTCACCATCCTTGTGGCCAAGCCCGATGGTTCCACCGTGACGATGGACAATGCGTTAAGGCGGCCCCTACTAAATGCTTCTCGGCCCGCTCGACTTCATTCGCACAGGTCGTCGACAAAGCCGGGACAAAAGTCGACGGCTTTTTCACGAAAACTCCCAGTGACGACGAGGCCCCGCGTGGTGAGAAGCAGGCCGTGGGGACTAAGGCGCACGACGTGAGATGCGTGCCACCCCACCCGCGGGGACGTCTACCTCGACGTTGACCGCAGGCGGTTGCCCCCCAAAACGCAACTGCAGGCGATGGTGACCCGCCGGCATCTCGCGGTTCACCGGCGTGGCCCCGAGAAAGCGTCCGGACGCTCCATAAACGTTCGCCCATCCCCCAGGGACCACGACGGTCAATCGACCCGCTTGGGCTTCCATGGTCACCGCGGTAGCGATGGGCTCCGGCGCTGCCATGCCCTCTGCCATCTCCGCCACCGGGACCTCCGGCTCCATCGCGGACACCGTGCGCCCCATGGAGGTCCCACTCGCTCGCGTCATTGGGCTCGCCATCTGCGACGGCATCCTACGCTCAGCGACTCGAGCTTCCGGCACGGCCTCCGGCTCGGGCACGGCCTCCGGCTCTTCAGGCACAACTTCCTGTGCTGGCTCTTCGACGATCTCCGGCGTGGCGCTCTCCGACTCGGGCGAAGGCTCCGCGGATTGCGCCGTCGTCGACGGGGTCTCGTCCGCGATGACCACCGCTTCGTCGATGGGGTCGGGATCCGTCAAGAGACCGACCGCTGCGCCCAAACCGACGGCGAGCGCGATGGACAACGCAACAACCCAGCGGCGATTTGAGGGTAGCGGCACGACTGCGGAAGAGGAGGTGGCGTCGCCGGGCGGGCTTGGCACCGTCCCGTATGACAGTGAGGAAAAAGAGGGGCTCGTTCCGCCCAGGCCCGCTTGAGCGACCCGAGAGGTGCCCTGCCGCGCAAGGGAGACGAGCTGCTTTTGCTTCTCCGCTTCGCCCGGAAAGAGGTCGCGAAGCAGGTCACCGATCTCCCCCGCGGTGACCGTCGCTTCGTTGGTCCCCGTCCAGGACTCGGCGAGTGCGTTGGCGAAAGTACGGGCGTCTTTGGTCCGTTTTTCCGGGTCACGGTCGAGGGCCTGACCGACAGCTTCAGCGATGCGCTTAGGTACCTCGGGTCGATACGTGCGGGGGTCGGCGACGGCGTCCTGCATCACCGCATAGACCGTCTCACCTGCGGAGGGGCGTCGAAAAAGACGTCGGAGAGTGAGGGACTCCCAGAGCACAACTCCAAGCGCCCAGACGTCCGAGCGACGATCGACCTGGCCGCGCTGCACCTGCTCCGGTGCCATATAGGCGACCTTCCCCTTCGCCTGGCCGGTGCTGGTTTGGTGCAGCTTGCCCGCCGCTTTGGCCACGCCAAAATCAACCACTCGGAGCTGACCATCAAACCCGATGAAGAGGTTGTGGGGGGAGACGTCTCGGTGAACGACGCCGAGCAGCGAGCCATCCGGCGCGGTCAGTTCATGGGCGGCATGAAGGCCCTCGGCGGCGTCTCGCACGAGCTTCGAGACGATGGGCACCCATCGAGCGGGGACATCGTCCCGCCTCGCCATCATCGCGATGAAACGATTCATCGGCACACCCATCAAGTACTCCATGACGAGGTAGTAGGCGCCGTCGACTTGGCCAAAGTCCGTCACGCTGCAGACATTCGAGTGATGGATCTGCGACGCAATGCGCGCCTCGTCCAAGAACATTTGGACGTACTCTTCGTCCTTCGCGAGATGCGGATGGATGCGTTTGACCGCGACGACCTTGTCGAATTCAGCCGCACCCTGAAGGCACGCCAAGTAGACCGACGCCATGCCACCGCTCGCGAGCTCGTAGGCTAGCCGGTAGCGACCCAGCGTGATGTCGACGCCCGTAGGCTCAGTCATTGGACGATCGCGGTAAAGCTCCCGCCCATGGGAAAGAGGAACACCCCTGTCCCGCCAACTTCGTCCTCGGTGAAAAGCCCCACATGAACGACCGCTCCGCTCCGGGCGAGATTCACAATCGCCTGGCGGCCGCTGCCTTGCACGTCGACGGTGGCGACGGACGCGCCGAACTGTTCCTCGTTGAGGAAACGGATCCGTGTCGTGGCGAAGAGGGGGTCCGTCGTGAAGGCAACGTGGAATACGCCACCGGTCGGCGCATCGGTAAACGGGTCGGGTGATTCACTGGCACCAACGGCCACTCGACCCCGAGCTGTCCCGTCGAGCAAGCCCATCGACACGCTGGCTTCGGTCTCCCAGCCAAAGTCGGTGATCCCTTCCTGACGCCCATCGTCGAAGTACACCGAGAGGCGGTCGAGCAGTGGTCGCGCGATGGCGAACTCTGGGCGCCCGTTGCCATCCATATCCACGCCGCCGGTGATCGCGAGAATCACCCCGAAGCTGCTGCCGGCCTCCCCCGTTGAGAAGCTGAACGAACCAGGCAGGCGATCCGGGGTTCGGTCCGCGAGGGAGTACACATCGACGCGCATCATGTCCGCCGCGATTCGGCTGACGACGGCTAAGTCCGCCACTCCGTCGCCGTCTCTGTCGCCGGCGGCGGTGATGTGCTCGGCGAAGTCGATAACGTCCCCGGGATCCCTGACCTGGACCGAGCGACCATCGTTAAAGGTTGTGCCGCCGAGCTGGACGCGTACCTCACCTCCAGTGACGAAGGCGAAATCGGAGAACCCGTCAGCGTCCACATCACCGAGCCACTGTACCTCGCGTGCGTCGCCCGCGAGAATGGAGCCAGCGTCGACCACACCATCGAAGAAGCGAACACGCCGCTCATCAAACGCCCCGCTCAGCAACGCGAGCTCACCAATCCCGTCGCCGTCATAGTCGCCAATCCATGTCACCGAGTGTAGGTCGGTAGGCGCAGGAACGGCGGTGCCGCGCTGGACGTTCGCAATGACCGGGAACTGGACGAGGATCGAATCCGCACCGCGGCCGTTGATCGTAAACAGGTCGCCATCTCCGTCGCCGTCGACGTCTTCCTTCACACGGCCCACGTCGAGGTAGCGAGCCTCCGAAAACACGCACTCCATTCCTGCCGGGGTGGCGCAGGCGCCGACTCGAAAGACGAAGCGACCACCGAGAGGTGGCATCAGCGCCTCGACGCTCAAGGGGGCGTCGGGGCGAGCGGCAAACTCGTCGGTGACGACGCGCGCCGCGATCGTCGCGAAATCACAGTCGGGCCACGAGGCGCACGGGGAGAATTCGAGGGCGTACGAAGCGGCATCATCGACCTCTTCCCAACGGACGAGGGGTCTGAGGGGGGCATCGACGACTCCGGTGTCTGTGGGGGTCAGCGCAGAACCCGTCGTGACGCCATTCCAGGGAGAGACGATCACAGGTGCGGCGAGCGCGGGACCGGCGTCGTCGCCCGTCACATCAACGGGAACATCTAACTGGGCGTCGACGACGGAGGAGTCGAAAACGGAGGCATCCACGCCGCCATCCATGCCCACTAACGGAACGTCCATGCCGCCGTCTACGCCGCCGCAGTCTCCGAGCGTGCACATCCCACTGGCGCAGGCGTCGCCCGACGAAGCGCGCAGAATGAGCTGGACGAGACCCGACGCGCTTGGAAGCCCGACGACCTCACATCGCTCAGCTAACACGCGACACGTCGCATCATGACCCACCGCTCGAATCGCGTACGCCCCTTCATCGAGGTCCGGCAGGTCCATGCCTGCGCTCATTCGAGTGATGGCGCTTCGATAGAGTTCTTCACCCGCGACGTCGCAGTTTCCCGTGGTGATCGTCACGGTGACGGCGACGACGTCGTCGACGTTCACGTCGTCCGCGAAGGAGATCTCCAGTCGCTGATCCGCGGCCGGACAGCCAGCGCACAACATGAAGAGCGAGAGGCATGAGATCGCGCGATTCACCATGACACCACCGGAGGTCCGGCGAAGGAGGCGTTATCGTCCGCTCGGCTGACGAGGATGATCGCGAGCGTCGCCCCGATGACCACCAAGGCCGCGGCGACACCGATCAAGATGTTGCGGGTCCTTGGCCGAGCCGCGGGCGTAAGGCTGAGGTCCGTCGAATCCGGCGAATACTGAATCGGCGCCGCTTCATTTCCCTGCTCAGCGAGGACCGCTCCTCCAGGCCCAATGGCCTGGGCGACGTACTCCACCTCGCCGCGCGGGTGGGTCGCCACGTTGCCCGATGCATCCAGCCAGTCCTCGTTTGGCAAGCGGGTTCGGAGGCTGATGCGCTCCACGAGTGCGCCGATATCGCCTCGGGCGGACGCTCCAAAGACGACGTTCTCTTCGTTTGCCTGAACATCGACGTCCACCGCGAGGAGACTCTCCCCGGCCTGCTCGATCGCGGCCTCGAAACGCCGCATCAGTGCAGGTGGTGCGCGACCGTCGAGGGCGTCTCGGTCAAGGGAAGCGAGCTGCAGCAATGCCGTTTCCAGGAGAGCGTCGTCGCCCAAGGGCTGAGCTACGAGCACTCGATGCACCAAGAGTCGCAGCAACGCGCTGCGGTCGAGGGTGTCTTCCTGCTGTGCCTGGCCGAGTTCGTCCCGGGCGGTAGCGAACTCGCCTTGTTCGTACGCTTCGATCGCGGCGTCCAAGTGTGGGCTCTGCGCTTGAGCGGATCCGGCGAAGGCAAAACACGAGAAAACAGCAAGGCTGGTGCAAAATTTCCAAGCCACGGTGCTGGCGCGATACGTGGTTGAATCGAGACAGCGGATCGAAGTCATGCAGCCCAAGGGTCTCACAATCCGTCCGTCGATGCGATCTCTAGTCGGATAAAGTCGTAAGGCTTGTCCAGGGCGCGTGTCCGCCGGGACGACCCGATATCAGGGAGTTTCCAGGCGACGCAGCAACCCACGTGCGGCATCTCCACAAGCCATCGAGGGTCGACTTCTTGTGAACGCTGCTCTGCGCGTCAGCTTTCTTGGAGCTCGAGGCGGGCGCTCTTAGCGGCCTTCACCGCCGCTTTGATGGACACCCATCGCGGGTCATCCACCGGCGTGCAGCGCTTTATGAAGAGGTCCTTGCTCGCTGGCTCAAAGCGGTCTTCCAACAAATCGTACAAGCCCTCGCCACGCGCCGGATGCCCGAGCCGCTTCAACGGCGCGTCGGCTTCGATGGCACACCCGAGTCGTCTCGCGACGCCATCGGCTCTGTATCCGGCGGCATGTTGAATCGTCCACCATGGGTCGGCGGAGCGATGCGGATCAAGGAGTCCGTCGTTGTATGCTTTGCCCGCGAGTGGGTAGTTGGTCCGAACTCGGGCCTCCCAAACGATGTCGCCGGAGTCGTCGGTCATCGAAACCATGTCGGCGTACACGAAACCGAGCAGACTCAGCTCACTATCTTCCCTGCATCGTTCGACGAAGAGCTCAATTTGCTCCAGCGCGGAAAGCACCGTCGCACGATCAAACCAGCCGTCGTGCTCATTTGACGGTTGCTTCAGAGATCTCAGGAACTGCTGCTCGGGCCCGTCAGGGAGCGAGCGCAAAAGCGCGGCGTCACCAAACGCACATTCAAGTGCTCTCGGAACAGGAAACCCGTCGCCGTCGCCGCCTTCCACATGAACCATCAAGACCGAACCCATGGTGTGCCCTAGCACCCCTTTAAGTAGGGTCAAAACCCCATGCCGCTGAATGCGGCCGCTGATGCCGCTGCGATTCGTGATCCGCCCTGTATCGAGCTATTTAAGGGGCCAAATGCGATCCGGTATGGCTCGCTTTCGTCGACGACTTCGTCGATTTGCCCGAACCAAGCGGGCGTGAATCAGCCCGATGCCTCTCGGCTCCTAGTGCCGCGCGATCATTCTTCGAAGCATGGCGATGTTGTAAGTGCCTCGTTGTCGGCCGGCCGTGATGTACACCGTCACGCTTTGAGTCGACTTCTGAAAACGAAAGACGAAGTCGAACGTTTCGACGCCGAACCCGTTATCTCGTGCGACGAATTCTTCGAAGCGTCCGAGGAAGGACTGGATCCGCGTGCATGGAGCGATGTCCGTGAAAAAGTTTCTCCCGATGACGCGCTCCTTGTCGAGCCCCACCAAACGGGATTCCGTGTCGTTGTACTCAACTACGTCCCCCGAGCGGT
>JBLHKB010000321.1:0-8049 GCA_047619315.1 Polyangiales bacterium | reverse complement strand
CTCGCCGCCTGCGCGCTTCTTCGGCCTCCCGGAGTCGCGTCTGCCGTTCTTGTTCTGCTCGCTGGCGCTATGCTCGCCGTTCTGCCTGCTGGCGCTGTTCTTCCGCTCGTCTTGAGGCTTCCTGAGCGCGCCTGTTGCTTCCGCCTCCGCCACCGAAGCTGCCTCCGCCTCCGCTACTTCCGCCGCCGCCGAAGCTGCCTCCGCCTCCACCACTTCCGCCGCCGCCGCCGCCGAAACCGCGCGAACCGCCAAAGCTCCCACCGGAGCCTTGGGCGAAGGCTGGTGTCGCGAGTGCCAAAAGCAGAAGAACGATGAGGCGCAACATCATCTTCGACGGTACTCCAGTCCGTGTCTTGATGTCACGGCGTCGGTCGCGGGTGATGTTTGCGTTCCGGCGAAATTTGGGAGACGTTTCACGCGTGTCGAAAGACAAAAAAGCGAGCCCCCCCGTCGTCCTACCCATTTTGCTGGCCGGCGTCTTCGGGTTGGTGGGGAGCTTCGCGGCCGGCGAGCGGGTCATCGTTCCACTCACCGACGATGGGATGCGCGGACAGCTTCACGACTACGTCTCGCATCTTGATGGCGAGGCGCCGCCCCTCGCGGACTCTGGCTTTGAAGATGTCACAGGGCTGGAGTGGCGTCGTTCGATCCCTCTCGAGCCTTACGAATGCGTCATGCTGGGTCTCGTCGCTTCCGCGTCGGAGTTTTCGCTTCAGCTCCAGGTTCCGTCTCGTGAGCGCCGCGCGATGCGAGCAGCTCAGTCGTACTGTGCTGAGGCAGAGGCCACGAGCGCGGACTTCGTCGCCACCTTCGAGACCCCAAGCCGCGTGTATGTTGAAGAGTCCCGGTCGCTCGCTCATCAGCTCGATCAGTACACCATCAAGGCGAACTTTTTGGACAACGCCTACCTCGAAGAGCGCTGGCCCAGTGAGCTGATGCGGCGCGCGGTACGCGCACGTGAAGCCGGCTCGAGGGGAGAGCTCTTGAGCGGACCGCACCGGGTTGAAGCGGAAAATACAGCGCTGCTCATCCCCGATGACGAGCAGCTGATGCGGGTTGTCCACGAGTCATCCTTCCTTGGGCTTGCGTCTCGCCCTGAGGTCGACTTTCGCGTTCAGAGTACCACGGGCGAGATCTCAGGCACCGTTGCACCTAGCGTGCGGGTGGAGGGCACGCTGAGGTCCTTGGTCGTCGCCGTCGATCCTCGAGAGAATGCGTTCTGCACGAGCGTGGGAATTTGGCCGACGCTCGCGCGCTCTCAAGAGATCGGGGCCATCACCCACCCAGGCGCCGTAGTGAGTCCGAACGTTGGAAACCGCGTGGTGGTTTGTCCTGAAGACGGCACGACGTTGATATACGCAGCGCCGGCGCAATATGACGTCTACCTTCGGCGCGCGCAGGACGCCGAGCCTCAGCCGAGAACCCATGTGGTGATGACGATGTCTGACGCACTGCGTGACTTTCTCTCCGAGTGCGAAGCTGGTGATGCAGGCGCATGTCGACAAGCCGCTACGCGCTACGAAACGGGCATCGGCACGACTCCTGATCTCGCGAAGGCCGGCGACCTCATCGCTCGCGCCTGTGAACTTGGACCGAGCTACTGCCTGGATGCCGCAGGTTTTGTGAGCGGCGCTCGTCAGAGCGCGGCTATCCTCCGAGCGTGTGGCGCAGGCGGAGCCAAGGACGCCTGTGCGGTCCTAGGCGCTCGCTATCGGACAGGGGAGGGCCAGCCAGTAAACTACGCCTATGCACGCGCGGCCTACCAACGAGCCTGCACTTTAGGCGCGTCGTGCGACGAGGCGCAGCACATGCTCGATCTTGGGCTCACCGATGAGGACGAAGACGAGGTCAGCGCCATTGCGCTTGGGTTTGTCTCCGCGGACGATGTCTCCGCGGACGATGTCTCCGCGGACGATGTCTCCGCGGACGATGTCTCCGCGGACGATGTCTCCGCGGACGACGTGGCGCTAGAACCCGAGCGTTAGCTCAGCGTAGCCCAGCCCTACGTTTACGCGGACACTCACGGCTTCTGGGTCTTCGATGGGTTCGATGCCTTGGAGATCTTCAGGGAGCTCGCGCCGACGCGTGGTGCTTCTGCCTTCACGGAAGCGAACCTGAGCGTCGATGATCCCGGCGAGGGCTACGGCGCCCAGCAGACCAGTGCTGATCTGGTTGGTGATGCGAACGCCTCGCTCCAGCCGAAGGAGCCGATCGTCGACGGGCTGAAGATTGTCCACCATCGCGTTTCCGCGATCGATGAGAAACTGGTGATAGACGAACGTCACTACGGAGGTGGTGGCCAGGAAGATCTGCGACGACAGCAGGGTGAGACCGAGTGTCCGGTCCCCGTTCTGGAGCTGACCCGTGCCAAAGGGGAGCGTGGCGATCCAGCGTGACCGGGTCTCTTCAACGGTGACTTCCTGCGCGAGCACCTCAAGGCGCGCGATGCGCTCTTGTTGCGCCACGAGCCCACGCATGGCGCGCTCCCGCCGCTCTCGCTCCGCGGCCTCTTGGGCGGCTTCGCGGTTTGCGCGTTCGGCACGAACCTGGGCTTTGACCTCGCTGAATGTGGCGTGGACCGCGGCAGGGAAGGCCACGGCGTCCAAGATGTAGTCGGGGTTGCTTTCGATGAGTCGGGTAAACTGCACCCGTGCGTCGGCTTCGCGACCTTGAAAGAGAAGCGAGGCTGCGAGGTACTTGCGGGACTCGGTCACCAACACTTCGTTCTGAATACGCGGCGTCGCGCCGCCGACCATGGACTCGAAGAGAGTGACGGCGCGTGCATAGTCAGCTTGCGCGTATGCGAGCTGGGCCGCGCCAAAATCGGCCACCTCATCGGCCCGAACGGGGGACGCGATGAAGCTTCCAGCGAGAATAACGGCGGTGAGGGCAAGAGAGCGCACGGTAGAGCGCTAAGTGTATAGATCGCGCCGCCAATTCTTGTCACGCATAGTGCGAGGCGAACTCTCCCGAGAAACGTTGATTACTACGGTTTTTCGCTGTTTTCGGGGGCGATTGGGACCAACTCAACCCGCTCGCTCACCACGGCTCCAACGCTCAGATCGATTTGAAGCGTGACCGGCGTGTACCCCTCTGCGCGAACGATGACCGTTCGGCGCTGGCGTCCTTCGCTCAGAGCCACCGAAAACAGAGCACCCGTCGAACCCCGACTGGCGGCAGCCGAGCCGCTGCCACGGACTTCGACGGTGGCGCTCACCGCCGAGTGCACGATTAGGTTCGCGGGACGGTACTCGAGTGAGCGTCGAAGAATGTAGTCGTCGTTGCCCGCTGGGATAGTCAGGGCGAAATCCTGTCCAATGCAGCAGTCACCCATGATGCGAAAGCGATGGAGGCCCGGTTCCAGCACGATGTCGTTGAACCCAGGTCCGAAGTCGCGAGGCGGGCTGCCATCCACGCTGATGGAAACGCGTGGAGGGGAAGGCCTGAAAACGACCCGACGCGGACCACGAGGCCGAGGACGAGTATCTCGTCGCGGTCGTCGCGCGTCGGTCTCTTCACCAGCGTCGGTCTCTTCACCAGCGTCGTTCTCGGCGACGGTGTCTTCACCAGCGTCGGTCTCTTCACCAGCATCGGTCTCTTCACCAGCATCGGTCTCTTCAGCGTCGTTCTCGGCGACGGCCTCTTCGCCGTCGGTTCCAGCATCTTGAAGGCCCACATCGGCCAGGGCGGCTCCGGCGTCGTCGCCGAGGATCACAACCTGTTCACCATCGTCCATTTGTGAGTACGCGTAGCCGCCGACACCAAGCGCGAGGGCGACGCCGAGGGCGATCAGCGGCGCCGCAAGGCTCCGTTCTTTGCCGAGCTTGCCAACGAGCGCCATGGCCGCTTCGTTGCCTTCATCGAGGGCGAGGACACGGTCGAGACACTCCATCGCCTCCGTGCGCGCTCCCGCGCTGACGGCCTTTGCACCCCTTCGTAGCAAGACGCGGATCGCGTTTTCGCGAAGCCTCTCCCGCGTCGCCTTCGGGTCCGCCAAGTAGTCCCGGACGAGGGCATCGGAGTCTTCAATATCGAGACCGAGTAGAAAACGCTGCAGCTCAGCCTCGAGCGCATCCGCGCCATCTTGGCGTTCGCTCGGCTCGACGCTCATCGTGCGTTTGAGAATGCCAGCGAGCTCGCCGCCCATCGCGGGGTTGATACGCAGCGGTTCAGGGAAGTCGCCATCGACGATGCGCTTCAAGATCTGGTGCGGGTTACGTCCTTGGAAAGGGAGCCGCCCCGTCGCGAGGTAGTAGAGCACCGTCCCCAAGGAAAAGATGTCGCTTCGTTCGTCGACATCGCCGGCGGCGACTTGCTCCGGCGCCATGTGTCCGGGTGAGCCGAGGATTTGCCCCGTCGCCGTCATCGACTGGCTGTCGACCATCTGCGCGATGCCGAAGTCCGTGAGCTTGAGCTTCATGTTCTCATGAAGCAGCACGTTCTCAGGCTTTACGTCGCGGTGGACGATCTTTGCGGCGTGTGCGCTGCCAAGGGCTCTCGCGATTTGAATCGCGAAGGCTGCGGCAACCTCCGCGGGGAGGGCCATCCCCTCTTCTTCGATGAACACCTTGAGCGTTGGGCCCGTCAGCAGCTCGGCGGCGATATAAGACTCTGGGGAGTCGTCCCCGCTGTAGTCATAGATCTCGAGGATGCCGGTGTGCTTGAGCTTCGCGACGCTCTGCGCTTCGCGGGTAAAGCGTGAGCGCGCCTCGGGTGTCTTCTGCAGGTGCGGGTGGAGAACCTTGATCGCTACAAGCCGGTCAAGACGCGTGTCACGCGCCTTATAAACCGTCGCCATTCCTCCATGGCCGATCTCCTCAAGGAGCTCGTATTTGTCGAGCTTACGCAGCATAAAGCCAGGTCGCGCACTATCGACCGGGATGCCCTCCTAGGTCAACGAACTAGAGCGGAGCGAGGTCGAGAGGGAAGCAGAGCTGGGCCCCTTCGTCGTCCGCGAGGAAGACGATGTCGCTTTCGTACGCGAAGAGCGCCCTTGGAGGGATCAAAGGGCTAGCCAAAGGCCTTAGGCTGGGTTGTTGGTCCGGGGGAATGGGTCCGGGAAGGACAGTGCTGAGCATACCCGCGGTGACGAGATGAGTGCTTCCCGCGACGGCTGCGCTGGTTTCCGGGCCCGGGGCGACCTCACAGGCGGGACAGCCCCTAAGGACGCTGCTCGTGTCGTCCTCGTGCAAAAGCCAAACCGTGCCATCGACGTTGAGTGCGCCAACGCTTGGCGGCAGAATCGCATCACCCATGGGCGTTGTTGTGCCTCGATCGACATCCACGATCTCAAAGAGGGCGCCCTCGGTGTTTCCGCCGAAGATGAAGAGCGAGCCGCCTAGTTCGACGAGACCAGGCCGGTCTCGTGCGACGGACATTGGACCTGTGATGACGCGTCCGTCCGGGGCGATGAGGGAGAACTCCATACCCGGGCCCACGGCCAACGCGCCGCCGTTTTCACGCGTCAGAAGCGCCGTCGTGTGGTCGGCGTCGTCATGAAGCTCAAGCCTCGCGATGCGATCGTCTCGGTTTGGGTCGACGGCGAGATCGTAGCGGAAAGCCGCGTGGGTCTCAGAGATGATGAGCGCGCTTGAGGAGCCGAGGCGAGTGCTGGCGGTTCGGCCTGCATCCGGCAGGGGATCGAGTTCCGTCGTCGCTAGGCGAAGCAGGTCGAAGATCCAAACGCTGTTCGAGTCTCTACCGCCGGCGCCAAGAATGAAGGTGTCGATGCGCGAGTACGACGCCCCTTCGGCGCTGTCGCGGTCAAAACCATCAACGCGCTCGCAGGAGGACGGCGCGCCAACGGCGAAGCGCACAATTCCCTGGCTCGTCCCCGGCGCAAAGATGGGGGGCGCACCATGAAGAGGGAAGTCGCCTTCGAGCTCAAGTCGCACCCGCGTCGGCGCCGAGAGCGAATCAAACGAGGCGGAGAGATCGAAGGTCCCAGCGGTGAGGGCCTCCAGGTTGATCACCTGAGAGTCTTCCTGCTTGATTCGAATCCTCACTCGATCGAACTCGGCGCCGTCCGCGAAGGGGTCCGTGCCCGCGGTGGTGAGGGCGCGAATATCGAACGTGAGGCCAGGCACCGCATCGGCACAGGCTCCACAAATTAGGAGAGAACACCAAAATCCAAGGGTCCAGCTTCGCACGCGTCACCCTGCAACACGGAACGCTCAGGCGCCACGTGAGGCAGCCTTTGTCTAAGCGCGGCTAAACGTCGGTTACGAAGGAGGCCATGAGGGTCTTGGTCCCCGTCTCAAAGCGGATCTCGAGCTTTCCGTCGAACTCTCGCAGAACATCACCTTCGCCAAACTTCGTATGCTGAACGCGTCGTTTTGGCGTCTCGTCTTCCACCACGCTGGGTACAAAAGCCGCGAGGGCGTCTTCTGCGATGGATTTGACGCCTAAGGCGCGGATGGTGTCACCCTCGTCGCGAAGGCTCTCCTGACGTCGTGCGACCTGAAGGTCGAGCCATTTTTCCGTCGGCAGAACTGAGACCTTCTTGTTGGCCATCGTAATGCGGTGCACTTTCGTGCCGCCAGCGTTGGTGGCGAGGAACACGTTGCCGTCCGGATGTTTGCCGATGCCAATGAGGTCGCCGCCGAGCACCGCGCGCACGTCTTTGGTGTGGTTTGGCAGGCTCAGGAGCTGAATCTCATATTCGCGCAGAGAGGTGGCATGCGTGGACAAGAGGGCCAGGAGCGGGTCCCCAAGCGTCACTCCCAAAGCCAATTCCACGCGCCGTACGTCCGCCGCGTCCAGCTGGGGTGGCTCCTTCGTGTCGCAGAGAACACGAAGGTGGAGAAGCCGGCGCTTCCATCCGGAGGGAAGCTCGAGTTCTCGTGTCGACATGCCGGGATGGTAGCGATTCTAGATAATCTTTGGTGGCAATTCGAAGGTCGTAGTCTGCGTCCTTAGCCGGTGCTAACGAAGTACGAGCCCCCTTTGTCGTGGGTACTGGCCGGCTCGCACAGATCATGTTATGCCACCGCCGATTCCCGAATCGTTCAATGGTAGGACAGCGGACTTTGAATCCGCGAATCATGGTTCGAATCCATGTTCGGGAACCAAGTAGCCCCCGTCAGTTCGCTGGCGGGGTTTTCTTGTGGTGGCGACTTCGAATGGCTCCGCTACTCCATGAGGCGCCGAGCGATGGCCTCGACGAGCTGTTCATAGTCATTCTGGCAGATGGACATATTGGCCGCCTGGGCACCTCGCGTCTCGAGGCTCTGAGCAAAGCGAAGCAGGCGTGGAGATGGATAGGCTGCGCCCCGGCTCGAGTTTTCACAGCTCGGCGTGAGTCTCGATGGATCGCTTGGGTCCCGCGTTGGCAACATGCGCGGGTCAGTCAGCATCGCGTCATAGTCGAGGCCAGCCAGGTCAACGGGGACGCCAGTGATGGTGGCGAGCGTGAGCCGACTCGCCGGGACAACGGCGAGTAGACCGTCGACGTAGCGAGAGATCGGGTGAAGCGCTTCCTCGTGAAACGCACATCGCAGGTTGAGGTCCGGCGTAAATCGATCGCTGGCTGAGTTGTAGATCTCCGAGTCCATCGCTGAACAGTCGTCTTCGTTCGCGAGCACAACGATCATGAGCTGAGCGCCAGGACGTAAGAACCCAGCATGCCGATCGCCGTGACCGCGAGTCTCGCCAAAGAAGCGAATTGGCGAATCTGTGGGCGTTAGTGCCTTGAGCATCGCCTCGAGGGGCTGCTCGTAGCCGCAGCCTCCTTCGCCCAAACGCAGTGTGCAGGCGACCTCGTCCAGCTCACGATCCACGCGATCAATGTCCATGAAAGGGCCCGGGTCCGACCAAGCGCAGCTGCCATTCGTCAGAAGACCATCGTCGCCATCTCCATCGCAGGTGGGGACGCGATACTCATGGGAGCCCATGTCCGTGCTGACGATGCCGACGTGCACGCTCGGCACCGGCGGCACGCCGCTTCGTGGATCCCCGGAAAGCAGCTCCGTCAGCAGGCGCGGAAACTCCCTGACTAAGATCGCCTGCTCCTCTCGCATCCCCCCCGAAGTATCGATGACGAAGAGCAGG
>JBLHKB010000320.1:0-8097 GCA_047619315.1 Polyangiales bacterium | reverse complement strand
GTTCAACCTCGACACAAACCAGCGCACGCTCCAATCGATGCTCTTTGAAGGGCCTGGCGGAGTCTACCGATTCGAGGTCACCGAAGCCCTCGAAGGCTCAACTGCGAGCTGGCGGGAGATCTGCGTCTCGGAGTTTCAGCTAATGGGCGTCGTACAAACCCCAGAAAGCGGGCGACTTCCACGCATCGGCGTAGGTGCTCTCCCCGCGGCCCTCGGCGATGCAGACCGTGACGCAACGCTCCGTGCGCATCGCCAAGCGCTCTTCGCGTTCTCACGCGACTGGCTCATCCTCGAATTCGATATCCAGATGTACGATGGAAGCTCTGGTGACCCTCATCCGGGTCCCACTGCAGCGGGCGAGCTGCTCCGCTCTCGAACGCGACTCTTGGATCGACTGGTGCCCATCGCCGAGGCGGCGAACGGCGAAGCCTACGACCAGCTACGGCGTCGCGCAGCTAGCTCCATCGATTTTGGTTCCTCCGTCGCACGCCGAGAGGGGCGCCAGGAAGATCTTGCTCGTGCGGACGAGGCGATGCGCGCCGTCGGCGATTGGCTCGACGATGCTGAAGCCAGGTGTCGCGTCGCGCGGGCCTTTGGCGCGATCTACCTGCGTCGCATTCGTTACAAAACCGTGAACAAATCCATGTTCGACGAGATGGAGGCGATGGACGAGGCGATGGACGGGGCGATGGACGACACGCCCCCGGGCCCCGATCTATACGACGTGATTCAAGCCCTCGAAGACCACGATTTGGAATGGTCGAGCAACACGCGCGGCGTGGCGACTCGACTTTCACGGATGACCATGCCGCCCTTTCCACAGGCCGAAGCGGATTGGGCGGCGCTTCAGTCCGCTCTCACGTACGCAAGGGCGCACTGCGGCTGGGAGTAGCTGGGACTTTCCAATGCCACGGCCCGATTGGACGGCCAGGAACGAATGCGCGCCTGATTTGCCTTTCAAGCGGCTTCATCCCGCAGCAGCGTTCGCGCGGTCTTTCGTTGGGACCAATACCTCGATGGGAATGTACGGGCCGAAGAAATGCAAAAGCGAACGATGAGCAAACCCACGTGCCAGTGCGGGCCGCTTCGCCCGGTCCAGCTCGGCCAGGAGCAAGGGGACCTCAAGGACTCGGTGAAGCACGGTGTGCACTTCAAGCGCCCCGTGCTCTCTTCGAAAGGCGTACTCGTTCCACACATCGAGAGCGACGGCGACCCACACAAAGATCGTGGCGGCCGTGACGACACTGCCGTTCGTTAGGCTTCCGTACTCCGCGAAGCACACAATGCCCATGACGACGGCGCTGAGTGCGATCGGAAATCGCGGGCTGGCGGTGCCGTCGATACCGTAGCGCTGAAACGTTGTTCGAATCGCCGAGCGGCTGTAGAAGATCAATCCCAGCACCACGCTAAGAACGGTTGTGAGGGCAGCAAGGGTGATTGTTCCCCGCAGCGTCGTCGCGTCGGCGAGAAGTACTTCGGGGACGCTCACGCCGAGATTCGAGAGCGAGTAGGACAAGGCCACGATGGCAGCCGCGAGAGTGAGTGGAACCACTCCGGCCGCGGGAAGCACAAACCAGAAACCGTTCGGCGCGTTGGCACTGGCCTTCCGCCCATGGTGAAGAGTCACGAACGCGATCACCGCAATCGCTAGGACGAAGGGATCGAATAGAGTCGACGTGGGGATCGTGTCGGCGGGAGCGTTGAGAACATCGCGTGCGCTCGTCATGACCAGAATCAGCGAAAAGCCGTTGCCGAGTCCGCGGCGCGACACCCACAGAGCCAGTCCGAGCGTCGCCACCGAGCCAAGAGTTACGGCGGCGGTCATCACGAGTCCGAATGACAGGCCGCCGCCGAACTCCGCAAGAAGGCCCGTGGTCGAAAGGGTGAAGCGAACAGACTCGCCCCATAAGCCGAGGGCATGCCCTTGGACAAGAGCGAGGACGACCCCCAACGCGACGCTGGCGCGGATGAGACTACGGCGGCCGTCTCGTGTCTCGCGCAGCTTTCGAAGCGGAGGGATAAGAAGCGCAACCCACTCGACGAGCATGAAGCTGGACACAAAGGGCACGAGCCCGATCTCGCCGAGGCTGATGCCGTTCGGATCGGAGTGAAGGCTGAGAAAGCTGGTTGGAGTGAAGGAGAGAAGACTGACGCGCGACATCAGCTCGAGTGCCGCCAGTCCCGCGATACTGATGAGGCATCGCCGACCCAGCCCAGTTGAAACCGTGTCCTCAGACATGGCGGGAGTCTAGTGCGTGATTCAGAGCCATGGAAGTGACTTGACTTGTTTTGTGTATTGATGGTTGTGTTGTTTTTTTGTAAGTGTAGCCTGCTTGGTGAACGGAATTTTGCGCCGCCGATTGGAGACGCGAGACAGGCTCGTTAGTATCGCTGGTATGAGCATTCGCCCCTGCCTTGCCTCCGCGCTCTTGCTCTTCGCCTGCTCGGAGTCCACCGACAGGCCTGGCGACGCGGGAGCACCGATGATCGACTCGTCCGCCCTCGACGCACGGCCCGACGCCGAACAGCGTGACGCCAGCATCGATTCGTCCAGCGACGCCGGGGTTGTTCTCGCGACCGGTCTTCCCCCGATCAGCGGCGGGACACTCACCGTCATCGGCGATCAGGTCGTCGTCGGCGATGCGGATCGCGACATGATCTGGGTCTACGACCTCAGCGCGGAGCCACGCTTGGAGCACCGCATCGCGCTCGCCCCAGGGTCGGAGCCCGGCCGCGTTGTGCCCACTAGCGGTGGCGCCGTGGTGGTCTTGAGAGGGACGGGCCGCGTCGCTCACGTCGATCTGGATGAGGGCGTCGTCACGAGCGAGGTCGAAGTATGCGATGCGCCTCGCGGCGTGGACGCGCTGGACGACGGCCGGGTTTTCGTGGCCTGTGCAGGGGGCTCGCTCGTGGTGAGCGATGGGACGAGCGTGACTCGCCGCTTCATCGAACGGGGGCTTCGGGATGTAGTCGCCGTGGACGAGCTGCTCTACGTCAGCGTCTTCCGAACCGCCGAGGTCCTCGTGGTGAACCGAGAGACCTTGGAGATCGTCGAGCGCCTTCGACCACCCAGCGAAGAGCTTGCCGGAGTGCCGAACACCGCGTGGCGGATGCTTCAGCACCCGAGCGGCGGCGTGCTCCTCTTGCACCAGCGCTCGACCGAGGCGGCCATCGAGGTGGAGCGCGACGGTTACTCAGGCAGCCCCCGCTGCGGCCCCGGAGGCGTGGTCGATGCGGCGCTGAGTCATGTCGAGGCGGGGACTCCCGTCGCCCTCGGACCGACGATCACCGCGTCCGTTCTCTTGGTCGACATGGCCTTCGACCGAGACGGGCTTGTGTTCGCCAGCGCCGGGGCCCACCAGCTCGTGCGCACAACGGGCATCCGCCGCATCTCGAGTCTAAGCCTCGAGAATCCGTGCCAAAACGCGGACTTCGATGGAGCCACCGGCGGGGTCCCAATAACCTCCGTGGGCGTGGTGGGCGATCGAACCGTGGCCTGGCAGCTCTCCGGCGAGCTGCGCGTCATCAGCGCCTTCAACGACACCTTCGATGTGCTCACAACCGGCGCGCCCATCGTTCAGGATTTCGGTCGTGACCTGTTCCACCAGGGCACGCCTTCCTTCGTGGCCTGCGCCTCCTGTCACGCGGAGGGAGACGACGACTCCATCACCTGGAACTTCCAGCCGACCTTCCGCCGCACTCAGACATTGCGCGGCGGGATCATCGAGACCGCACCCTTCCACTGGGCCGGAGACCAAGAGGACATGGCCGCCATCATGCAAGGAAGCTTCGTCGAACGGATGGGGGGCTTCCTGCAAACGGAAGGGGAAACGGCGCTGATCGCCGGGTGGATCGATACGCTCCCTGCGTTGACCTCCACCGCACCTATGGATGCGGCGGACGTCGCCCACGGACAGGAGCTCTTCGAGGGAGAGGCCGGCTGTATCGACTGCCATTCGGGCGCTCACTTCACCAACAACTTGAGCGTCGATGTAGGAACGGGCGGAGCGCTCCAGGTCCCGACGCTCTTGGGGATCTCAATGCGCGGGCCGTTCCTCCATGACGGCGACGCCGCGACGCTCGAGCAAACGCTGGACCACGGTGAGGATCTCACGGGGATGGACCGAGAAGCGCTGGTCGCGTACTTGTCGACGCTTTAGGCGAGGACCGTTGTTTCCCAGCACGCGCGGTGCCATCTTGCTCTCATGATCATGGCGGACGTGTTTGTAGGTAGCCTCGTCGACCCCGCCGTGAAGGCACACGCCGTGCTCAACGCATCAAATCCGCACGTGGCGCTTGGCAGCGGCGTCAGCGGCGCCATCGAAGAGGCGTGCGGAGAGAGCTTTCAGGCGCGGGTGCGCGCCGCGTGGAAAGACGAGTTCGACGAGCCACTCGACGCGCAAGACTGTCTCGTGACAAGCGCCGGGACTCGCGCGCGTTCCGCTGGGTCTTGCACGTCCCGGCGGTGGACTACACGAAGCGTGATCCAGAGACCGGCGGTTCGTCTGGCCGTGGCGGCGTGCACGAAGAGCGCTCTGGTGGAGGCGCTCGAGCTGAGCCGCGGTGTCGAGTCCCACTTTGTCTTGGCCCTCCCGCTCCTCGGCGCCGGTCACGTAGGACTTGGTCCCGTCGCATCCGCCGCCGCCATGATGGGCTCGATTCGAGAGTTCCTGGAAGCCCATCCGAGCGAGCGCATGGTTCTGCGCTTCGCGGTTTTGGAGGCGTCGCAAGAGATGCTCATCCCCCGCGCCGCGGAACGACACGGCGTTCCTTTCCTCGACGCCGAGTCAGCGTGAGCGTGTCGAAAAGCTATGAGCCCCTTCGTTTCGAAGATGTGTTGTCTGGCGATTTCGTCGAGGTGCGGCTCGCTGGCGGTGACGATGATGATCGCGCGGCTGACCTTCTCATTCTCGCGCGCGTGCGGACCTCCGGGTTCACGGCAGAGATCGACTCTTGGATCATTCGTGGAGCGTGGGACGCCTTCTGCACAGAGCTTAAGCAGCTTGAAAAAACTCGGCAGGGGAAGGCTTCTCTTGAGGCGATCAGCCCCGGCGAGCTCAAACTCGATGTTCAATCGACCAACCGCGCGGGCCACATGGCCATCGGCGGGCTCGTTGGCACGGACATGGGCGACTCACACGTGCGCATGACCTTCTCACCGGTTCCCTTCGATCCCACCGCGCTCCCCGAGCTCGTACGAACCGCACACTCTTGGACGGACGGGCCGAAGCGGCCCAAGATGAAGTGGAACCCTCCAGCGAAATGCGGAGAGTGGCGCGGACTCTCGGAAGAGGAGAAGTGGGCGTGGCTTCAGTCTGTCCGAGACCACTATTTTGCGTCAGCCACAGACTCGCGGTCATCTAACTCGTCGGGACGGACATTCAACATCGATGGAGAGTGCATCGAAGACGTGCCTTCGTTCTTTTGTGTGATGGGCGAGGCCGTCAACGGGCCCGGGGGGTACTTCGGAGCAAACCTGATGGCCATGAACGACGCCCTGTGTGGCGGATTCGGACTCGATGCGCCGAGCACGATTCGATGGAGTCACTCGGAAAAGTCCAAGCTCGTACTCGACAGCGTCGCCCTCGCTCGAAACCTGAAGCGCGATGCGAAACGGGAACGGAAGCGTCACGCAAGGCGAGAACTGAAGCGCAAACCGCCCGACCCCGACTACGCCGCGTACCTCGCGTACAACGGCGAGTTGTTGGAACGAGCAGAGGCGGGGACACGAACGATGTTCGAGGAGATCGTTGAGTCCATCGAGTTTCGATCACGCGACGTCGAGCTTCGTCTTCTTCTTCTGGAGTGACGCCAGGACGACGGCGAGCAGGAAACACGGCGCGACGACCAAGATGTTGATGAGCCCATGCACGGAAACCATCGTTCGAACGCCCAGCAGCCCCGGCAGTGAAACCACACCGAGCTCGTTTTGCCACGCGAGCATCATCGTGAAGGCGAGGCCCAAGAAGCTGGTACAGCCAAGGGCGAAGGGGACTTTGTGCGTGCGCCAAACGCTCCGCAAGAAGGCCAGCTGGGCGATGGGGATCATCACGGACAAACCAAGCACACCGACGGGCTTGATGGCGGGCAAGCTCTTGATTCCGATGGCGATGATGAGGAAAGAGCCGAAGCAAACGAGGACCGACGCGAGGTAGAGTCTTCGATATGGACGGTCCTGTGCCGCCAGCACTGCGATGGCACCCACCATCATCCAGCCGAGGACATTGCCATGGAGCGCGGCGTAGTAGCTGAAGGTCTCACCGTACCCCAGGATCTCAACTTCGTTGGCTCCTCCCACGAGCCACACGGCGGCGATATTGCTGAACGCGAAAGGCACACAGCTCGCGAGGCCGTAGGGCGAACGCAGGTTCGCGTGACGAAGAAACCGCGCGAAGCTTCCGGCGGTGAACACAAGCCATCCGACGCACAAGAGCGGTATGGCGAAGAGACCGATGGCCGCGCAGACAAAGGCCGCTGCATGAGCCGTCGTACCGAGCCTTGAGGGCGGCATTAGAAGACGGTGCGTGCCCAAGGGCGCCAGCACAAAGCCGACGAGCAAGAGAACACGGAGCAGATTGAGTTCGGTCATCGCTTGGGGGCCGATGTACACTCTGAGGCCTAGATGAGCGAGATTCAACGTCGGGCAGAGACGAAGCAGTTATTCAGCTATCACGTGATCGAAGCGCCGTTTCTCAGCGTCGTGTCGCGACTTCTTTCATCGCGCGCCCTGCGCCATGTACCCGGGCTACATCACGCCGAGTGCCTGCTGCCTATGAATATGGGGCACGCCGTATCTTCGCCGGGCCGGTACCGGTGGAGCTCCCTCGTGTTCTTTGCGTTTTGGGAAAGCGAAGCACACCTCGATCGGTTTCTGGAAGCGCCGCCGTACAGCGTCTTCGAGCGAGCCGCGTGGCACATGCGGATGCGCTTCTATCGGCGCTGGGGAAGCTACACTGGCCTCGAAGGAGCCACGAAGTTCACCGAGCACGAGCAGCCTGAAGGTCCCGTCGCGGCGGTGACCTTGGCGCGCCTGAAGTTGAGCCAGACGCTTCGCTTCGCTCGCGTAGGCAAAGGCGTGGAGGCTCAAGTTCGCGATCATCCGGGGCTGACGCGCGGCGCCGTGGCCTTCCGGCCACTCAACAAGTTCTCAACCTTCAGCGTGTGGGAGAGCGAGGAAGCCATGCGCGATATGGTTCGCGGAAAACACGGCGAGGAAGATGGCACGCAGCATCGTGACGCCATGATCGAGCGGGCCAAAAAGCCCTTCCACTACGAGTTCACCACCATGCGCTTCATCCCACTTTCAGAACACGGCGAGTGGCCAGGTAGAAAACGACTTCCGCCGCCCTGAGCTCGCCCGCGCACGCCCCTATTCATCCACCTTCGGGAAGAAGTGCTTCCGAGAACCGTATCGAGAGTTATGGACTACGAAGAGAAGTCTGCGAGCACAGCCGACGAGCGCTTGGACGCTTGGATGGAAAAGTACCCAGCGCTCATGAGGTCTCGGGCACGCGGGCGTGCAGTCCCCGGTTGGCTGACCGGTATCCTCATAAGCGGGGCTTTCATCCTGCCTTTGGTTTGGGTCGTTGGAGACGACACGCCCTTCGACTTGGCGCTCAGCCTTGTGACTCAGCTGGCAGGAGACGAAGGACCCCGTCACCTGGCGTCCTATCTGATCTGCGCCCTCGCCTGCCTTGTGCCGGTCATGGTGTTCATTCAGGTCTATGGCGCAATACGCGTTCGTCGCCAGAACGATGATACGACCTCAAGCTGAGGGGTCCTACTCCTCGGCATTCCAAGCGGGGTGCGCCACCAAGAGTGCGATGAGGCGCTCGCTGAAGTCCAAGACATTTTCGACCTCATGGAAGGTCGCGCGACGACTAAACGCGTTGAAGATCGCAACCTCTCGGCCCGTGCTTTCGATGTGATAGGCCTCTTCCTGCTCGAAGAAGCTCAGCAGCTCCGGCGTCATGAACTCCCGGATCGCTGCTTGATCGGGGCCCTGAAGAACGAACTTACGAGAGAACGCGGGCTTGTCTTTGAAGTTGATGTCGTGACGCCCCGCTAGATCAAGGACACGATCGAGGATCCCCTCTT